>CANLQR010000541.1 GCA_947492135.1 Deltaproteobacteria bacterium
GGCGTCGGTTCGGCCGTGCACATGCAACTGCGCCCACAGCAGTGCGCAGTCCACGTCCGGATCGCTCAAGCCCAGCGCAACCGCCTCGCCGAGCAACGCCATGCCGCGGGCGTACTTTGCTTCTCCCACCAAGCGCAGCCCGGAGACCTCGGCGAGCGCCAGACGTCGGCGGCGCGCGGCGGCACGCACCTCCTGAAGCGACTCCGAGAGCTGGGTCAGCCGGTCTTGTAGTTTGGCACCGGCGGCCGCGTGAGACGCCGGGTCGAACCTCGCGGCCAGCTCGCTCCACGCCGCTTCGATCTCGGTCGTCGTTGCGTCGTTGGACACACCGATGATCGAGACCGGATCGCGATTCGCCTCGATCTGGGCCTTGAGCGCGGCGAGCTCCGACTCCAGAGGCTCGAGGTCACCACCACCGACAGAGGTCGACTCGATCATCTGGCAGTGCCACAGGATTCCGACAAGCTGACCGACCCGCGCTTCGGTAGCCTCCGGCATCCGTCCCAGCTCGGCCAAGCTCGCGAAGGCACCACTGACCAGATAGGCGACCGCCGAACCGTCCTCGCTGCGAAACTTGAACTGATCGAGATAGCGAGCCAGCGCGGGCGTAGCCTTGAAGCTCCCCGTCCATGCCGGGCCGAGCTCGCGCCGCAAGCGAGCGAGGTCGTACCGCGCCGTCACACCGCGATGAATCAGCTCGAGCACATTGATCGGCCTCAGCGTGTCGTCGGTGCCGCGACCCGCCACCAAACGCACCGAACCCCCGGTCAGCGCGAACAGCTCCAGCAACCGACGAGCACACTGGGCGCGCAGCAACTCGGTGAGTTGCTCTGTTGTGAGCACGCCATCGGCGACAAGGACCTCGCCAATGCGTCGTGCGCCGTCCGCCTTCGCCACTGCGGCGTCCAGGGTCGCGGGACTCGCCAACGATTGCGCAACCACCAGCGCGCCGAGTCGGGAGCCGTCTTGCTCCCAGTCGGTCCAGATCGGCATGCCGCCACGGAAATGGACGCAGCGCAGCGTCGGTGGGGAGCCGGGCTGCTCGACCTCCAGGGTCCCGCTGAACCGCGCAGAGAGCAGCCCATAGAACAGCGACGGTGGGGGCACGACGGCCAGATCGACCGTGGATTGCAGCTGATCCACTTCGTTCACAGGCAGCGGACCCGGAGCATACCAGCTCCCGAGTCCCGCAGCGCCCACACGCGAGGCTCGATTGCGCCCACGCTCGGATGCCAAACCACCCGGGCCGTCGGTGGCCTCGGCCAGTGCCCAGGCACGTCACCTCGGTGCCGAGAAATGTCACCGCGCCAACGTGTCCAGCGGGAGGCCGACCTCGGTCGGGTTCAGATCATTGTCGTTTCGGCGCTCCAGCCAACGGCAAGGGGTCTGCAACCACTTGAGCGCCCACCTCATGCACGAAGTGTCCCACACCGCCCGCCACACTCGTGCCCGGAGTCGTAGCGCGGCTGGTTTCACGCTCATCGAGTTGATGATGGTGTCGGCCATCCTTGGCATCTTGGCCGCGGTCGCCATCCCCGGCGTGGCAGCCTACTTTCGTCGGGCAAAGACCTCCGAGGCGAGGTTGCAGTTGGCCAAGGTGTTCGATTCGACGAGCGCCTTCTTCAGCGCCGAACACGTCGATCGTGGGGACGTGGCTGCGCTCTCTGCCGGTGCCCAGATCGCAGGCAACGCGACGCATCGCTGCCCCCATCCCACGGGGCAGCCAGGCGGTGGCACTGCCGGCTTCACCCCGGCGGTCGACTGCAATCTCGGGCCGGGCGGTCGCTGTGTTCCACAGTCTGGTGGCGGCGGTGCGGGGGACTATCCCATCACCGACTGGAGCGACAACGCCATCTGGAACGCGCTCAACTTCCAGCAGGAGCAGGCGCACTACTTTCACTACAACTTCACCGCGACCAACGACTTGACAGGGTTCGGCAGCTGCCAGTTCACAGCCCAGGCATTTGGTGACCTCGACGGTGACCTGACCTATTCGACGTTCGAGCGCTCGGGCGCAGCCGACCGCAATGGCATCAACGGCGCCGCGGGGCTCTACATCGACCTCGTCATCGAGTGACCTGGGGGTTTGCGCCGGGCTTTGCGCCCACGTGACAACAGGTGCTGTCGTCGTCTAGGCTCCCGCGGCCATGGACCTGTCGTTCTCGCCTGACGATCTCCGCTTTCGCGACGAGGTTCGCACCTGGCTTGCGGACGCGATGCCGCCCGACCTCCGCGCGAAGGCCGAACACGACGCGCACTTCGAGATGGAGGAGGTCATGCGCTGGCATCGGCTGCTCCACGCCAGGGGCTGGGTCGCCCCGCAGTGGCCCACCGCCTTCGGTGGCCCAGGACTCAGCGCAACCCAGCGTTTCATGCTCACCGAGGAGCTCGAGCTGGCAGGTACACCCCCCCTGAGCCCATTCGGCTTGTCGATGGTGGGACCCGCGATCATGCAGTTCGGCACCCCCGAACAGCAGCAGCGCTTCTTGCCCAAGATCCTCAGCGGCGACGAGGTCTGGTGTCAGGGCTACTCCGAGCCAGGCGCCGGCAGCGACCTCGCGTCACTGCGAACCACGGCGACCGACGATGGTGACGCATTCATCCTCAACGGACAAAAGACGTGGACCACCTACGCGCAGTACGCCGACTGGATCTTCTGCTTGGTCAGGACCGACGGCTCGGTCAAGAAGCAAGCCGGGATCTCGTTCGTGCTGGTCGACATGCGTAGCCCCGGCGTCGAGGCGCGACCGATGCTCACGATCGGTCACACACCTGCGTTCTGCGACACGTTCTTCGAGAACGTGCGCGTCCCCAAGACCCAGGTCGTCGGCCCACTCAACGGCGGTTGGACCGTGGCCAAGGCGTTGCTCGGACACGAGCGAACGCTCATCGCGGCGGTCGGCCACTCCCAGCGAGCGATCCGAAAGATCAAGCGCATCGCGATGACCCACGGGTTGTTCGACGATCCGTGCTGGCGCAGCCGGATCGCCCGCCTCGAGATCCAGCTCGTGGCGCTGCAGATGGCCAACTATCGCGCGCTTGGTGGCGCAGCCCTGGGCCACGCCCCTGGGCCCGAGTCCTCGATCCTCAAGCTCCGCGGCTCAGAGCTGTTGCAGCGCGCCTTTGAGCTGGCCATGGACGTGATGGGCCCCGACGCCCTCGCGTGGTTCAACCAGCCAGGCGTGGTGCCCGAGCTCGAGCAATCGGTGGCCTCATCGTACTGCTACAACCGCGCGACGACGATCTACGGCGGTTCTAGCGAGATCCAGAAGAACATCATCGCCAAGCTGATCCTCGGCTTGCCCGGCGCGTAGAGACGACCCATGGATTTCCAGCTCAGCGACGAACAGAACCTCTTGCGTGAGTCGGTGCGGACGTTCACAAAGCAACGCTCCCCGATCGGTCGTTTTCGCAAAGTCCGTGATCAGCGACACGGCTGGGATCGGGCGGTGTGGCGCGAGATGGGCGAGCTCGGCTGGCTCTCGCTGCCGTTTCCCGAATCGGCAGGCGGCTTCGGCGGAACGTTGCTCGACGTCAGCCTGCTGCTCGAGGCGTTCGGCGCGACGCTGGTCCCTGAACCCTACCTCGCCAGCGTCGTGTTCGCCGGCACCGCATTGCTGCATGCGGGTACCGCACAGCAACACGAGCGATGGTTGGCGCCGCTGATCGACGGCAGCAGCAGCCTCGCGCTGGCCCACGCGGAGCGTGAGCATCGTTTCGACGCCCAGCCGCGCTCCACCACCGCAACCCGGGATGGCGATGGTTGGCACGTGCGCGGCACAAAGGCCTTCGTTGCCAACGGTCATCACGCCGACGTGCTGGTGGTTTCGGCCAACGACCGCGGGCACTCGCTGCTGTTCGCCGTTGCGCGCGAGCACCCGGCACTTCGCATCGACGCGGTGCGAACCATCGACGGACTTGGCGCGGCCACGGTCACGATCGATGGCCACATCGGTGACGAATATCGTCTCGCCGGCGGCGACGCTGCGGTCGCACTCGAGCGCGCGCATGATGCTGGCGCGGCGATGGCGGTGGCCGAGGGACTGGGCATCTGTCAGGCGGTTCTCGGACTCACGGTCGGTCACTTGCGGACCCGCGAACAGTTCGGGGTCGCGATCGGCTCGTTCCAAGCCCTCCAGCACCGCGCGGTCGAGATGTTCGTCGAGGTCGAGTTGATGCGCTCGGTTGCCGTCCTCGCTGCCGTACGTGCCGACGATGACGACGAGTCCACGCGGCGACGGGCCGTGAGCGCCGCGAAGGTTCAACTCTCCAGCGGCGGGCGCTTCATCACCCAGCAAGCGATCCAGTTGCACGGCGGCATCGGGATCACCGACGAGCACGACGTGGGTTTGTACTTCAAGCGGATGCACGCGCTCGGCGTGATGTTCGGGGACGAGGAGCACCACGTGCGGCGTTTCGCAGACGATCCGATCTTTGCGCCGACGGCGTGATCGGCCGCGGCGCGATTGCGAACTGCTGCGGTCGACTCGGCCACGCGGTGCGAGGAGATCAGCTCGTCGAAGATTCGCCTCGAGCCGCACTCATGGACGGAGCCTGGTCAGCCCAGGTCAGCGTCCGCCTACATCCTCGCCCGTGTGTGTCGGCTTTTCGCCGCCGCAATGGCGTCAAGCCTGTGGGCTCGACTACAGATCAGGCGTGAGGATGAATGCCGCTGTCGCACATCACACCAAGGTGCGGCACAGCCTCCGACGAGATTTCGCTACAAACCTCCTGAACGGGCGTTTCATGGCGTTCTTCGTGTAGCGTGGACCCATGGTGTCGCGCATCGCTCGTCCGCTCGCGATCACGCTCTTGCTTGCCGTCTCGGGCGTCGGGGTCGGCTGCGAGCGAGAGAGCCTCGCGACCGTTGATCCCTGTGGCAACGGTGCCTGCGCCCCGCAGCCAGACTGCGAGCTTGGCGACTGCGTGGACGGGCTGCCGACGCTGGCGTCGTCGCACAGCAACAGCGCCGGTACCGAGATCGAAGCCGGCGCATCTTGTCCGCATCTCGACGGAGTGCTGCCGGCCAAAGCTGCCGTGCTCGACACCCGCGACATCCCCGAGTTCAAGCGCGCTCGTTCGCGCCGCACGAACATGGATGTCGGTGAGGACACCCGGCAGAACATCGATTTGCACGCCGCGTTGATGCCGGTGCAAGGTGCCATCTTCGAGTGCATCGATATCGCAGCCTGCTACTCGAGCGACATGGATCCGTTTGTCAGCGGCGACCTCGAGTTCCAGTTCGAGCTCGAGGCCGATGGTCACATCAGCGCCGTCTCGGTCGTTCCCTCGGCAACGCTCACCGACCCCGTCGTGGCCGCGTGCGCCCGTCGCTCCGTGTTCGAGTT
>CANLQR010000542.1 GCA_947492135.1 Deltaproteobacteria bacterium
GCGCAGCTCGCTGCGCGTCTGCTTCCACTGGGCGATCGCGAACTCGACCTCGCGACCGAGCGACACCTTCACGCTGCGCACCTTCGCCAAGAAGTCCGACGGCATGTTGACGATGTTCTCGGTGTCGCAGTACGGGCACGTGATCGCCGACGCGCCGCGACCGACGACCAGCGCCGCACCGCACTGACGACAACCCGCGGGACCGCCGGGACGCTCGGGTGGTCGAGCCGCGAGCGCCGCCTGCAGTTCACCGCGCACGATCACGCGCTTGCGGGCCCAGCCGGCACCGAGCAGCCCGAGCGCGAAGGTCCCGAACGGGACGATGAACGCGACCCAAGCCTGGGTGTTCTCGTCGAGCACATCGACGGTGCTCACGCCGAAGCGGGCACCCAGCAGCGGCGGCAGCAACACGCCGACCGTCACGCCCGCGGTGATCCAGAACGCGAGTCCGAAGCCGATGAAGGCCCAGTGATCGAACATCGCGAGCATGCGCACCGGCCATGGCGGCACGTGGGCGAGCACGACGGCGATGCGATGGGCCTGCCGACGCACCTCGTCGAGCTCGCGCTCGGAGTCGCGCAGCTCGCGGTAGGCCGCGGTCATCTCGACGGACGCACCACACGACGGGCACGGCGTGCGCTCACCGGGCGCGAGCGGCACACGACCGCCGCAGGCTTCGCACTGCAGCGGGACCAAAGTCGGCTTCGTCGAGTTCACGCTGTCGTCGGCTCCGCATGCATCTTAGACCGCGCCGAGCCGCAGTCGATCACTGAGAACCGCTGCGACTGAGATCTCGGGCTATGACAACCACGGACCCCCTTTGTCCGACCTATCCGCCCGCCCGCGGGTCGGGGCCTAGGCACTGGCGACCATCGCGACGAATCGCTGGGCCATGGCGGTCGCACGCGTGGGCGTCGGCCAGCCGAGATCCGCGGGCGTCTGCGCGGCTTGTTGCGCAGCGAGGCGCGGGAGCTGGGCCAGCGCGTGGCGCAGCGCTGCGTCGACAGCGGTGCGCTCGCGCGGTGTGAGCTGCTCGATGATCCATGCGTGCACGTCCCAGCCGAGCTGGCCGTGGCCGCACTCGTCGGTGGCGATGCGAGCGAACGTGCCGCGGAGGTTCGAGGGTGCGATGCGGGCTTGGTGGCCAGCGAGGATCGCCGCGAAGGCTTCGTTCACGCAGCCCTCGGTCGCGTTGTGCAGCGCGGTCGCGAACAGACTCGTGCGCGGGGCGTCGGTGACGACGGGCGGTACGCGGGTGCCTTCGCGGCGTGCGAGCGACTCGATCATGCGCGTGTGCGCGACCTCGTCCGCGGCTGCGGCGAGGCAGCGCGCCACGAGGGTTGGCGGAGCGTCGTGCTCGGTCAGCGCGGCGGCGAGCTGCTCGAACGCGACGACCGACGCGCGTTCGAGGTGGGCAACCTGCGCGAACCAGTCGTCCTTGGTCGCGATCGCGGCGGTGGGCGTGCGGTGACCTCGAGGTCTTCGGCCGCACGTCGGTGCCATGGCGACTCGCTCGGTGCGCTCGGTCGTGCAGGAGATCGTGACGCGGGTGTTCGAGGGATCCCACGGGTCGACGCCCGAGAACGCCGAGGCGTAGCAGCTGATCACCTCACCGCCGGCCTCTTCGGTGTCGTCCACGAGTTGCTCGCACGCCGCATCGCAGCGGTCGACGTCGCTGGGGTGGGCGTCGCGGATCTGTTGGACGACGGGGCCTTCGATCGTGCCGTCGTGATCGTCGCGAACGAGCTCGTCGAAGTACTCGGGGTCGCTGCCGCAGCAGCCCTGGAGGATGAGGAAGGCGATTGCTTGAAGGCAGACGGGGGGGCGCATCGGGGGTGGTGGTGTCGCGGGGGCGGGGGACGATTGCGGCGGGGGGAAATCGTGCGGTCGCGAGGGCGCGCGGCCAGTCGGCGGGAGCGGCGCCTGGCCACACGCTCCTCGAGCGGGGCTTACTTCAGGTCGGCCACGTGCCCGCGGAGGTAGCGTTCGAGCGGCATCGACTTGCCGCTGCCGTGATCGGTGACGGTGCCGCGCTGCACGGCGATCGTGCGGACCTTGTCGCCGCGCGCACCGCAGCCCAGCTGGCCGCGCCGCGTCGCGTTGCGTGTGGCCGTCGCCTGGTCACGCTCCGCCTCGAGCAGCCGCGCGCGCAGCAGGCCGAGCGCAGTCTCGCGGTTGAGCGACTGGCTGCGCCCGCCGTCGACACGGACGACCGTCCCCGTCGGGAGATGCTTCAGCACCACCACCGTGTCGGTCTTGTTGCGGTGTTGCCCGCCTTTGCCGGTGCCGCGGGTGAACACCTCTTCGAGGTCACGCGGAGCGATCCGCAGCTGGGCCGGCGTGGGTTCGGTGAGCACGGCGACGGTGACCGTGCTGGTGTGCACGCGTCCGCGGCGTTCGTTGGGGGGCACGCGCTGCCAGCGATGGCCGCCGGGCTCGCCAGCGAACGCTGTCGCCGCGCGGCGGCCTGCGACGCGCACGACGAGCAGACCGTCGCGCGCGTCGAGGACCTCGTGGCTAAAGCTGCTCCAGCGCCATGAGGCGCTGATATACGCGGTACTGCTCGATGACGAGGAGCTTGGCATCGTCGCCGCCTTCGGCGGCGCGAATCTCGAGGATGATGGCGTTCATGGGTGGGTTCTCCGAGGGATGTCGGCCACGCGCCAGCGGACGCGGGACGTAGGCGTGCAGGGACGCAGCGCGTCGACGGCTCCGCCGAGTCGTCGGCACGACGGGGCGACGCCGGTGGCTAACGCTCGCGGAGATCGACGCCCACGCGCGGCGAGACCGGCGCGTGGCCAGGCCCGGGGCAGAGGTCGTTCACGGCGAACATGACTCCCCGATCTAGCACCGCAGTCGGGACCGGTCAAATCGATGCAGCCGGACTGCGCCAACACACCCGACGGATCCACATCGCAGACGTCGGTGCAGCACCGTCGCACGCGGACCAACAGTCGGTGGTCCGTCGCCATGAGATCCGTGGCGTCACAGCAGCGATGCGCAAACCAGCTCGGGGGTATCATCGCGGCATGCTGGAGGTGCGTCCGCTCCTTCCCCTCTTCGCCGTCGTGCTGGCCACGTCCTCATGCGGCGAGCGATCGCCCGTCGTCGAGAGCACGAACACCTCCGCCGCCGCGACCGCGCCCCCCACCCCTGTCGGGGATCCACCGGGCCCCGGCGAGCCTGCGATCGCGCTCGACCTCGATCTCACGATCGACCGCGCCGCGTTCGCGCCCGACGGCAAGCGACTCGCGACCTCGAGCGAATCGGCGGTCGTCTGGGATCTGGCGACCGGGCTGCCCGGTCCCGTGCTCCCGGGTGATTCGAACGGCAGCAGCGGGCTGGTGTGGAGTCCCGACGGGACGCGGCTCGCGTTCGCCGGACACGGCGAGGTCCGGATCTTCGATCCGGCGAACAGCAAGCCGATTGCTCGGCTCGGTGTGCCAGGCGTCGTCGGGCTCGCGTGGCGGTCCGACGGCAAGAGCTTCCGCGTCGCCTCGTCGGATGGTGCGATCGTCGTCGCCGCCGCGGCCGACGCGACAGTGGAAGCGACGATTCGACCGCCAGGCAGCAAGCTCATGCTTGCCGCGTGGACGCCCGATGGTACGAAGATCGCCGCGGTCCTGGGCGACGACGAGCGCACTGTGCTGCTCGACGGTGTCACCGGCGCGGAGCTGTCCGCGTTCGCGGCGCCGGCCGCCGTCCCGCTCGCGCTCGAGTTCGATCCGACCGGGGCCCGGCTGCTCGGCGTCTACAACTCCGCCGCCGACGTGCACGTCTGGGGCGTCGGCGGTGAGGCCACGGGCGTCGTGCATCGGATCGAGGGCACGAGCCGCATCGAGCATGCCGCGTGGAGCCCGGACGGCACGCGCATCGCCGTCGCGGGTTCCGATGGCGTCGCGCGCGTCATCGATGCGACGAGCGGCAACGTGGTCGCGTCGATCGGCGCGGAGCCGCGCGTCATCGAGCAGGTCGCGTGGAGCCCTGATGGCGCATCGCTCGCGCTTGCAGCGTTGTACGCGTCGGTCTGGGGCACAGCGAAGCAGACCGAGACGCAAAGGTTGGTCGGCTACGCGCCGAAGCAAGCGCAGCTCGCGTGTGCGCCGGACGGCGTGCTGCGCTGGAGCGCGGACTTTGGCCTCACGCACTGGGATCTCCCGACGCTCGCCGCGACCAGCCACGGCGGCATCGTGGAGCTCCGCAAGCTCCGTGCGAACGACGACGCGCGGCTGCAGGACAGCGTCGCCGCCATCCGCCCGAACCCCACCAAGGACGGCGCTGTGCTGCTCTGGACCAGCGGCCTGCTGGAATCGATTGGCGACGGCGCCCTGCCCCCGGCGCGCATGCTGCCTGGCGCACGCGATGCAGAGCTGTGGTCGCTCTCACCCGACCAGACCAAGGTCGCCGCCGTCGCCGGCACCGCGCTGTCGATCTGGAGCCTCGAGTCGGGGCACCGCGATCTGCATCGCGAGATGGGCCTCACCATCCGATCGCAGCCGGTCTGGGCGCCCGACGGCACGCTCCTCGCGTTGAGCAGCCCCACCGACGTCCGCATCGTCGACGCGCGCGAAGGCGAGACCCGCGTGAGCCTGACTCTCGCGCCGCTCGGGTCCGAGATCTACAGCCCTACCGCGTACGCGATGGTCTTCTCGCCCGACGGTAAGCGCCTCGCGATCGACAACGGCGAGCACATCGATCTCATCGATCTCGCGACACGCAAGGTCACGAAGACCCTCCCGGCGTCGCCGCGCGCCACGATCTGGACGCGCGATGGCGCGCTGGTCGGCCCGCGTGGGACGATGATCACGATCGACAGCGCCAGCATCGCCACGATCCCCGAGCCCACATCATCCGGCGACCTCTGTGCCGCCGACGATGGGCGCTGGGTCGTCGCGGCGTCGCCCACGGGGATCCGTGTGCGCCGCTCCGACGGCACAATCCTCGACATCGCCCGCGTCCTCGTGGGCGGGCGCTGGCAGACGGCGGCGGTGTCGAGCGATGGTTTCTTTGACGGCGACGCGGATGCGATCGCGCGACTCCGCGTGCCCCGTGGCGAGCGCCCAGTGCCGTTCGCCGATGTCCTCGAGCGCCGCGAGGGACTGGTCGCGGGGTTCTTGCCGCGATGAGCCGGGCGGCCGAGCCTCGCCGAGCAACCTGCGGCCGGCATCATCCCGGCGGATCCGTGTACTCCGCCAGGTCGCCCCCCCCGAACTCGTCGTAGCCGATGTTCGCGAAGTGAACCATCGACGCCAGCGGCGTCGACAGCTCCGAAGTCGCCCCGCCGAAGATCGCTTCGACCAGGTGACCGACGAGCAGCTCACGGACGACG
>CANLQR010000543.1 GCA_947492135.1 Deltaproteobacteria bacterium
CGCGAAGCACGAGGCTGACCTGGTCGCGACCAGTGCACAGGATCGTCGTTTCGCCCGAGTCTCCATGGGCAACCCCCACGCAGTTGCCTTCATCGAGTCCGCGGAGGACCCCGAGACGCTCGCGCGCCAGTGGGGCCCGACGCTCGAACGCGACCCGGCCTTCCCTGAGGGTACGAACGTCGAGTTCGCTCGCCTCGGGGCCGAAGGCATCACGTTGTGGGTATGGGAGCGCGGCTGTGGGATCACCGCGGCGTGTGGGACCGGTGCGTGTGCCACCGTGGCCGCGGCGGTCGCCCAGGGCCTCGTGGTTGCCGGCACTCCCGTGGAGGTCGCCCTGCCCGGTGGCAGCCTCTGGATCACGGTACCGCTGGATCCGTCCCAGGGCGTCCACATGCGGGGACCGGCGCGCCTGGTCTACGCTGGGCACTGGCCGGCCCCGAGCTAGCGGTCAGGGCCCCGACAGCCCCGACCGGTTCCAACGGTCAGAAGCAGTTCGGGCAGGATGCTGCCGCGTCGGCGGCGTTGACACACATGGCATCCCATTCCGTGTCGCAGCAGAACGCGTCTGCGTCGCAGATGTCCGTCGCGCACTCCGAGCACGCCGCATCGAGCGGGCCCCCAGCTGTGCACTCGTCGTGCAAACAGCCGCCGCCTACACAGGCGCCGCCGCAGGTCGCCTCGACCTGCCCGACGCACGCGTCGTCCCACTCGGTCTGGCAGCAGAACGGGTCGTCGCTGCAGATGTCCGCCACGCACTCGTTGCAGCTGGGATCCATCGCAGCGCCGGTTTCGCACTGGTCGTGACAGTCCGCGCCGCCGCCACCGTCGCAGCCACCGGCACACTGATCTTCGACCGCGCCCACGCACACATCGTCCCAAGCTTCGTTGCAGCAGAAATTATCGGCGTCGCACACCGCCTCGGCGCAGGTCCCACAGCTGGGGTCGAGCGGCGTGCCGGCGGTGCAGACGTCGTGATCACAGTTTCCGCTGCCACCGCCTCCGCCCCCGGCGCAGTCGTTGATCAGCGTCGGGCACGGCACGCAGACGCCATAGTCGCCAGCTACGGGCTGGCAGAACATGTAGATGAGCTTGTCGTCATTGCCGAACAGCAGGTCGAGTGCGATCGCACCCACCGCCCCGAGCGCATCGGCAGCGACCATGTCGAGGTCGATGTCCATGCAGTCGTTGTCTTCGCGGCATGGCACGCAGAGCCCGCAGCTGATGCTCGTGTCGCCCACGCCCACGGTGACCGCGGCGCACGCGTTCATCGGATACTCGATGTTCGCGTCGTCGATGCCCTCGAGACCGGTCAGCTCCCGCAACAGCGCCCCGACATTGTACTGAATGCCCACGCCGGCACAGTCGGCATCGTCGGAACAGAGATTGGAAACCTCGTCGAACGGCTCGGGAAGCACGACCACGCCGTTACCGAGGTCTGAGCAACCGCTCGCCGACGGGCCACAGGCACCGCGACCGCCGTTGATCGGGATATTGCAGTTGTCGTTGTCGGCCTCGCAACCCGCACACTGGGCATCGAGGTCGCACGTGCCGACCACCTCGCCCGGCAGGCCGCAGATCGCCGAACACGCGCCTTCATTCGAGCAGGTCTGCCCCGCAGGACACGGCTGGGTATCGGAGCACTCGGAACAACGGTGGTTGTGGCACGCCGTCGCCGGCTGCTCGGTGCCTTCACCGCACGCCGAACACTCGGCGTCGGCCTCGCAGCTCTCCGGGCACTTGGGCACACACGCATTGTCGACACACTGCTCGTTCGCCTGGCACGCGTCGGTCGCGTCACCGCGACAGGCCACGCAGGCCCCAGCGGCGCAGATCTGATGCAGTGGATCGCAGGCGGCACAATCGGGGTCGTCATTGCACGGCGAGGTCTGCTCGCCGTCGGCATTGACCGGACACACCGCCCCGGTCGGCACGCAGTAGCCGAACTCGGTGCACTCTTCGCCTTCAGCACAACCATCACCGGTGTCTGGATTGCACGCGACGCAGCGTTTCTCGGGGCCGTAGCAGCTGTTGCGACCCTCGGTGCAGGCGCCGCACTCGCTGTCGTCGTTGCAGTTGTGCAGCAGGCACACGCCCCCGTCCTCACCCGCGGTCGAGTCGACGGAATCCGAATCGAACGAGGTGTTCTCGGTCGCACTGCCGATCGAGCCGTCTGCGGGATTCTCATCGGAGCCCTTCGGACAGCCCGCGAGCACGGCGACTGACGAGGCGATGAACGAGGTGCGAAAAAACAGACGAAGCATGAGGTGGCTCCAGGGCAGCGCGGTTTCACCGACGCTGCGAAAACGGTAACCGATTTTCCCCCGACCTGGCGAGCGCAGTGGGCGCGAGCCCGGTGGTCAGCAGCTCCCGCAGCCGAACGAGCTGACCTCGGAGACGCACACGTCATCCCACGCTTGATCGCAACACAGGTCGTCCTGCGCGCAAACGCAAGCCTCGATGGTGTCGTTCTCGCACCCAGGGCCATCATGCGCCACGCAACAGTCTCCGGGGCCCGCACCGGTGGTGTCCCCGCTGGCCTCGGTCCCGCCCGAGTCGGTCCCGGTGGTGTCGTCCGCCATCTCGCCGGTCTCCGGGTCGGGTGGCATCACCATGCTGCAGGCGAGGTCGCCGATGTGCGGCGCGTTCGGGTAGGCCTCCTTGGCCTCGCACGCCTTGAGGTTGCGCGTCGCCGTGAGGCCGGTGCGCGGCATCCCTTCGATGGCCTTGAATCGGGTCTCGATCATCGCCCCGAGCCCATCGGTGTTCGTCAGGCAGTGGCCGGCGCCGTCGCTGCCACAACTCGCGGTGGCGATCTGTCCGCCGCCCAGCGACTGCGCCAACGCCTGTAGCGAGGCAGCATCAGCGGTCGCGAGGCTCACAAACTTCGCGGGGTCGGGCGACGCGATCGAGATCGACGCGGGCAGGTCGGTGCCCGAGATGCCGAAGTCGCCCTTGCGCACCGTCAGAATCTGCTCGAGCAGCGGTGTGAACAGATCGCTGTTCTTCGCGCCGGCCGCGATCGGCGGAGGCGCCGCGGCGACCCGTGATAGCGCGTTGGTGAACAGCCCGCAGCGAAACGACGACATCGACGGGTTGGCCCAGTCCAGCGCGCGCACCCTTACCACCTGCTCCCACGACAGCGCGCGGGTCGAGAGCAACTGCTTCTCGTAGGTCACCACCGCCGCACCCCGGATCGGGAACATTGTGATGCGATCGGGCGCCCCTGGCGGCGACAGCCGCATCTGCTTGTCCTGCCACCAGTCCCACGGCCAGCCCGTGCCCTTGATCTGGAAGTAGACCGAGCTCACGCCGTCGTCGATCGCAACCGCGGAAGACAGCAGACCACTGGCGCCGTCTTCAGTCGCGTAGGTGAGCTGTTCATCGCAGAACAGCGGACGCAGCAACGACATCGCCTCGTCCACGACCGCCGGGTTCCGCCGCAGGCGCAGGCGTGACGTCGCGATCCTCTGCTGGTACGCCGAACGGATCGTCGTCTCGAGCCGAGATGCAGACCTGCGAAAGGCGGAGCCCGCGCTGGCGAGCAGCTTGAAATTTGGCGCCTCGGCGACCTTGGCCGGGACTTCATGATCGAACGCCACGGGCTCGGCGTGCCAGTGCTGCCACGGCGCCGACAGCTCGTTCATGATCGGCGTCATCGGCATTTTCTTGCCGGGGATGAACGCCGGCTGCTCGTGGCACTCACGGCACTCGCTGGGGTCGAGCTGAATCGCGACCTTGGTCGGGCTGTCGCTCACCGCACGGCCCCGGTAAAACCGGTACTCGAAAGACACCGAGTCCCAACCAAACATCTCGATCTCGCGGGCGTCGAGGTCGGACTGGGTCGCGTCGGCGAACGAGAGCGCGAAGAAAGCCAGGTCCGCCTTGGTGCGATCCTCTGAGCAGACGGTGTTGACGACCCGCGGAAAGGCAACCGGACCATCGGCCACCAGCAAATCGGAGATGACATAGGAATCGATGCCCTTGTCATCGCAGCCTTGCTGCTTCGAGATCCCCCGCAACATGTCGAGGTAGGCGACGTCGATCTGCCCCTTGGCATCGATGTTGGCGCGCAGCCACACCGCGATGGGGTCGTTGAATTTGGCCAGCGCTTGACCGATCTCGCCGAGGTCGTCGCACTTGGCCTCCCCACACATTTCTCCGGCGTCGCCCTCGCCTTCCTCGCTGCAGCCGGTCGCGCCCACAGCGGTTGCGAAGGCCAGATAGCGAGCAGAGTCGACAAGGCGAAGGGCAAGACGGCGATGAGCGTGCATTGGGGGTCTCCAGAACGAGCTAGGGGCAGTCGTCGATCCCGGGGATCAACGGGGCAATCGGATAGGTCGCGCGGGCCTGACACCCACGCGTGATGCGGTCGGCAGCGAGCGCCGCACGGCCTGCTGCGGTCTCGTAGGCCGCGAGCTCGGCGTCGATGCGTTCACCCAGCGACGCGACAGAGGTCACCGCGTCGGTGAAGTCCCCGGCGTCGATGCGCGCCAGTGCTGCGAGATCGCTGGCGTCAGCGAGGGCAACGACGGCGTCGGGGCCGGCGTCGGCCAACGACCCTTGGGCGACCTCGATCGCGAGATCGAACAGCGCGCGTGCGAGTTCCTCGGCGTCGACAAACGACTGCACGTCGAGTGCGCCAGCGCTCGCACGTGCGACCGCCGCATCGAATCGATCGCAGCGCGCAGGCGAGCGGACGGGATGCAGCCAATCGAGCGCGCGCACCCGCAGCACATCGATCGGCGCGAGCACGGCGCGCGACAGCAAAGCCGCCTCCATCTGAACCGTGGTCTCACCACGCACGGCGACCAGCACCAGCGGAGACTCGCCACCGGCAGGTGGCGGCAACACCAGCGAATCATCCAGCAGAAACGACCACGTCGCTTCGGGTTGGAGCAGGCCCATGACCCGGCGTAGACCGGGATCGAGCACGGCCGAAAGCGCGATCTCGCCGCCATCATGGATCTCGGAGACGTAGTTGGCGTTCTCATCGCAGAACACCGGTCGAATCAGCCCGACGGCTGCGTCGAGGTCCGCAGCTTGCTCGCGCGAAGCGATCCGCGCTGCGGTCGTGCGATCGATTCCCGCCCGGATGATAGGCTCGAAGTTCGACGCGGAGTCGAGCCGACCATTGGCCACGAGCGCGTCGAACAGCGGACCGGTCTGCTTGGGCAACTCGTCAAAGGCGAACGAGGCGAACCCTGGCTCGGCGTTCCATTGCGCCCAAGGGTTGGTCATCTCGTTCATGATCGGCGTCCAGTCGGGCAGCCCATACGGCCCTCCATGGCAGCTCTTGCAGAACTCCGGCTCGACGTCGACGGTC
>CANLQR010000544.1 GCA_947492135.1 Deltaproteobacteria bacterium
CGTCGACTCCATTCGCACGGACATCTACATGCTCGAGGACGAGCGACGTCAGGAGGCGGTTTACGGTGCGATGGCCGCGGCGGAGCACGCGCTCGAGGACGCCACGTTCTATCTCATCGACCAGATGAACCTGCCGCCGCTCGACGCGAACGCCATCGCGCAGACCCGGCTGCTGCTCGCCAACGTCGACCAAGCGCTCCCCACCGGCAGCAAGAACCGAACTGCGGGCCGACTCAAGCGGCTCGAGGACGCAGGGGTGCCCAAGTCGCTCGCCGAGCGAATCGTCAAGCTGCGGTACCTGACCCCAGTGCTCGATGCCGTGCGCATGGCCAGGGTGCTGGGCCGTGCACCCAAGGACCTGCTTTACCTGCGCCTGCAGGTCACCGACGCGGTGAACTTCCTGTACCTCAATCAGGCGATCGATCGCATGGTGTCGGCGGGGCCTTGGGATGGACCGGCCGTGAGTGCACTGCGTCGGCAGCTCAACTTCCACCTGCACAAACTCGTGCGAATGGTCGAAGGCGATGATGTGGCCGGGATGATCGAGAAGTACCGTATGGCGGAGTTTTGCGCGCAGGTTGCGGCGCAGGCGGACAGCGGCACCACGATCGCGGGCTTGGTCATGCTCGACGATTGGTTGCGCCGGAACCTCCCGCCGCTCTCGGCCATCACGCGCCAGTGATCGCCGCGCGGTTCGGGCTATCCACAGTACTGGCGGGCGATTGCTCGCCAGTACAGCGAGTGCTCGGCCTCTAGCACCCGGGCGGCAAGCGACTCGACGGTGTCCCCGGGCACCACCGGGACCGGCTCGTGGGCAATGACGTCGCCCTCGTCGTATTGCTCGCTGACGAGGTGCACGGTCGCGCCGCTGCAGGGGATGCCGGCACGAAGCACGGCGGCGTGGACGTGCGCACCAAACATCCCAGGGCCGCCGAACGCCGGCAGAGGTCCCGGATGGATGTTGACGGCTCGGCCCCGGTACGCCGCGACGACGCGTGGGTCGAGTTGCTTCATGTATCCGGCGAGCACCACGACGTCCACAGCACAGGCTGCGAGGCGCTCGAGCAAGGCCCCGCCGGGATCAGCATGAGTCCTGGCGCTGATATGGGCAGTGGGGATGCCGCGCGAGGCCGCAAACGCCAGCGCGCCGGCCGACGAGTTGTTGGAGACGACCAGGACGACCGTTGCCCGCAGCGCGTCGCGCTCGATGGCCTCGTGGATCGCAACCAGGTTGCTGCCACGTCCCGACGCGAGCACCGCAAGGCGGACAGGTGCAACCGGTAGGCTCTCCACCGGGCGAGCTTTGCCCAGTTACGGCGGCGGTGGAAGACTTCGCCGCTGGGCCCGTATACTCGGGCGGACGATGGGCAGAAACGACGACGAGCGTCCGGTGTGGCGGTCGACCACGGTGCTTTGTGTCCGCCGCGACGGCCGCGTGGCTCTGGGCGCAGACGGCCAGGTCTCGATGGGCAACACCATCATGAAGTCGCGGGCGAGCAAGGTCCGCCAGCTCGCGCATGGTCGCATCGTCGGTGGCTTCGCCGGCTCAGCCGCAGATGGCTTGACGCTGTTCGAGCTGCTCGAGGCCAAGCTCGACTCGGTGGGCGGCAACTTCACCAGGGCGTGTGTAGAGCTCGCGAAGGACTGGCGTCAGGATCGGCGATACCGCCGACTCGAGGCGCTGATGGTCGTGGCCGATCGCGAGCGGACGCTGCTGCTGTCGGGCACCGGGGATGTGATCGAACCCGATGACGGGATCGTGGCGATCGGCTCTGGCGGTAACTTCGCGCTCGCGGCCGCCCGCGCGCTGGTCAAGCATACGACGCTCGACGCCCGGGGCATCGTCGCCGAGAGCCTGCGGGTTGCTGCGGAGATCTGCGTCTTCACCAACTTGGAACACACGATCCTCGAGCTCGGAGACGCACAATGACCGTCGAGACCCGCAACTGGACCCCGCGGATGGTGGTCGAAGAGCTCGACCGGTATGTCATCGGCCAGCATCGAGCCAAGCGCGCCGTGGCGATCGCGATGCGCAATCGTTGGCGCCGCCAGATGGTCGCAGAGTCGATTCGCGAGGAAATCTCGCCAAAGAACATCATCATGGTCGGGCCCACCGGCGTGGGCAAGACCGAGATCGCGCGGCGACTCGCCAAGCTCAGCGGCGCGCCGTTCGTGAAGGTCGAAGTCAGCAAGTTCACCGAGGTCGGGTACGTCGGCCGCGATGTGGATTCCATCGTTCGTGACCTGGTCGAGGTCGGCGTGCAGATCGTCCGCACCGAGATGGAGCGTGACGTTCAGCAAGATGCTCGCGTTCGTGCCGAAGAAAGGGTGCTGGATCTGCTGCTGCCCACCGGTACCGAGCCGCGCGCGTATACCGACCGCCCCGGCGAAGCCAGCACCAAGCCGTCGGCGACCCGGGAGAAGCTGCGCGAGCTGCTGCGGGGCGGCAAGCTCGATGATCGAGAGGTCGAGGTCGAACTCGAGGAGGGCGGGGGCGGTGGCTTGCAGCTGACCGGCGGCCTTCCGATGGGTGACCAGATGGGCCCGCAGTTCGGGCAGCAGCTGCGCGACATGCTCGGCGCGTTCGGTCGCCGCAAGCACAAACGCAAGGTCAAGGTGGGCGAGGCTCGCGAGCTGCTCGTGGGCGAGGAGGCAGCCAAGCTCGTCGATCAAGAGAAGGTCACACGAGAGGCGATCCGGCGCACCGAGCAGCTCGGCGTCGTCTTCCTCGACGAGATCGACAAGATCTGCAGCCGCGAGAACGTACGTGGTGCGGATGTCTCCCGTGAAGGGGTCCAGCGCGATCTGCTGCCGCTGGTCGAGGGCACCACGGTCTCGACCAAATACGGCCCGGTGCGTTCCGATCATGTGCTGTTCATCGCTGCTGGTGCCTTCCACATGGCCAAGGTCAGCGATCTGATCCCCGAGCTCCAGGGTCGATTTCCGATCCGCGTCGAGCTCGAGTCGCTGGGCGTCGGCGAGTTCGTTCGGATCCTTCGCGAGCCGGAAAATTCGCTCCTCAAGCAGTACATCGCGTTGCTCGAGACCGAGGGTGTGATCCTGGTGTTCGAGGACGCCGCCATTGCGGCGATGGCCGACGCCGCGTGCCGGGCCAACAGCGCCCTGGAGAACATCGGCGCCCGTCGGTTGCATACCGTGCTCGAACGCGTGCTCGAAGAGCTGAGCTTCGAGGCCAGCGAACTCGGCGCCAAGGAGATCCGCATCACCGAGGCCTATGTCCACGAGCGGCTCGATGGGTTGCTCGAGGACCGCGACCTTTCGCGGCACATCCTCTAGAGTGCGCCCGGCGGTTCGCCAAGCGGCGCTAGCTCGCCAGGCGCGCCGTACCGGACGGCATCGGGTCGTTGGCCGCGGGCGCGTCGAGCCACAGTGAGCGGACGCGACGACGCAGCAACTCGAGCGTCGCCAACGTCTGGGCGACCTCGGGGTCGGGCCTGTCGAGCATAGAGACCTCGAGCCAGTGCGCCGCCGCCTCGAAGTTCGAGGTTCGCTCGCACGCGGTCGCGATCTCGATGGCGAGATCGGCCCGCACTGCGCGGCGAGTGCACCGAGCATGGACGATTGCAGCCATCTGCAGTGCAGACGGGGTCGCGCCGGTGCGAAACAACGCCCGCTTGAGCAGCAGCCGGGTGTCGTTGCCGCGAACCACGTCGACCACCTCGGAAGCGAGCACTCCCGGGACCGTCATGGCCAGCGGCGGGGCCACACGGCAAAGCACTCGCAGTCGCTCATCGGCCGCGAGGTGAAAAGGAGTCAGGCCGGCCCGCTTGCAGGCCGTGACCAGGGCGCGGGGCGTGAACCAGAATGGCCGTGCAGTCGACAGGACCTCCTCGTCGGAGAGCCCCGCGGCGCGGAGCAGGTTGGGCACCTCGATGAGCGCCACGCCGGCAGGGGCCAGCCGGCCAGCGATCGTGCGCAGGTGCTGCAGCGGCTCACACAGGTGAGGCAGTAGATCATGCTCGACGATGACGTCGAACATGCCGCGTCGCCGCCAACTCTCCAGCGTTTGCTGGTGGACTTCTGTCGCGTGGGCACGCGCTGCGTTGGCCCACGGCGCCCACGGTTCGAGAGCCATCGCATTGACACGCAGTCCGCGACCCGCCTCGTGCACCACCGGGCCGGCGCTCAGACCGACCTGCAACACTCGGACGCGCCGTCGGGTCCGAACCGCCGCGAAGGCGCGTCGGAGGTCGCTGACACGCGCTGCGGCGAGGTCGGCCCGATGCTCGGGCGGGCCCGCTGTGACCCGACCGTCGCCGCTTTCGAGTAGCCCCCCTGCGTCCCTCGACCACACGCGCGAGCGGTAACAGGTGTCCACCCGGAACTGCGGCCGACCGGTCCAGGCGAGTGTGCATTCCGGACAGACATGGGTGGCGACAGGCTCGCCACCGGCGGCGAGTCGACTGAGGGTCGACCAGTCGGGGCCGAAAGTGGTGCTGCAGACCGGGCACGAACGAACATCCATCGGAATCGTGGATGTGCAATGAGTAGGCCAGAACACATCAAGGCGGCGGCCCGAATGAGGCCGGCGATGCTCTATGCGCGCTCTTGCTCGAGCGCTGCGATCTCATCTTGCTCGAGTGATGAAACCCACACAGAGCACCAGCAGCATCCCTTGCGTGGCGAGTCCGGCGCCTCGGGTTCAAACCGGTCGGGACGAGTGGATTCGGTGGGAAAACGGCCAATCTGGTGGTCCTTGGGCTTGTTACGATTCCCACGAACAGGGGGCTTGCGTCTCTGTGGGTTTTGGTGGATTCTAAGAATGCGATGGCAGTGCGGCTCGGGAGGGCCGGTCGCCTGCTCCATCGATCAGTTTTCGGTTTCCCAGCGTTGCCCATTCCAGGGGCCCGCCTGGGCAGGGCACGTCTTTTCACCCAGTTCGTTCCTTCAAAGGAAAACCAGACCATGCAATCCAAGATCCTTATCGGCCTCTGTGTATCCTTCGGTGTTCTGCTCGGCGCCTGCGGCACCAAGGCAGACGACCCGGCCGGCACCGCCACCCTCAGCTCAGGCTCCGATCCGAGCAACGGCGAGAGCGAGTCCGGGGCTGAGGAGTCGGGCGCGGACACTGACCCGTCGGACACTGACCCGTCGGACACCAACCCCGCCGAGAGTGGAGACACCAACCCGGCAGACACCGGCTCCGCCGAGAGTGGAGACACCGATCCCACGGGTCCGACGACCGTTGGCTTCATCCAGGATCCCGATGGCGGTGGCGTGAGCATCGAGTGCGATCTGTGGACGCAAGACTGCCCCGAGGGCGAGAAGTGCATGCCGTGGGCGAACGACGGCGGCGGCGC
>CANLQR010000545.1 GCA_947492135.1 Deltaproteobacteria bacterium
TCACCATCGGCATCATCGGCGGCTCGACCGAGCAGACCCCGCGCACGACGATCGCGGCCAACGTCGCCGACCTCGCCTTCACCGCGCTGGCCGACGCGGTCGCATCCGAGGCTCGTCGCCTTCGCGATCGGGGCGCCGAGCTGGTCGTGCTCGCCGCCCACGCGGGTGGCAAGTGCACCGCGTTCGACGACCCCGACGTCACCTCGAGCTGTGTCGACGACGAGGAAATCATGGCAGTGGCGCACGCGCTGCCGCCAGGTCTCGTCGATGCGATCGTCGGCGGTCACACCCATCAGGCGATGGCCCACCGCGTCCACGGCATCGCGGTCGTCGAGTCCTACGCCCACGGTATCGCGTTTGGTCGCGTCGACCTCGTGGTCGACCCCGCCAGCGGGCGCGTCCTATCGAGCACGATCCATCCACCGCAGCGGCTGTGCGGCAACGCCGAGGCCACCCCCGAGGCTGGCGTGTCCGCGTGTGCGCCCGGCGTCTACGAGGGCGCGGACGTGGTCCCCGATGCCAAGGTCGCGCAGCTGATCTCCGAGCCTCTCGCCCGCGCCGCGACGCTGCGCGATCGGCCGCTGGGCCCGACGCTCACGGCGAGCTTCGAGCCTTCGCGCACCCGCGAGTGCGCGCTGGGCAACCTGCTCACCGACCTGATGCTCGCGGCGCGGCCGGCCCACGACGTCGCGATCATGAACGGCGGCGGCCTGCGAGCGGCGCTGCCGGCGGGCCCACTGCACTACGGTGCGCTGTACGAGGCGTTCCCGTTCGACAACCGCTTCGCGACCGTACGAATGACGGCCGGCGAGCTCGGCCTGGCGATCGCGGGCTACCTCGGGCACGACGGATCGTTCTTCTCGCTGGGCGGCCTCCGAGCCCAGGCCCACTGCGACGACGGGCGCCTTGCGGTCACGCTGTCGCGCAGCAACGGTCGACGCTTGCGCGACGCCGAGGCCCTCGAGATCCTCACGACCGACTTTCTCGCGACCGGCGGCGACGGACTCTTCGCCGCGATCCAGGCCCGGGCCGACGCCGTGGTGGTCGAGGACGGTCCGCCGATCCGCGAGGTGCTCGCCGACGCGCTTCGCAAGGCGGGCCCGCGGAAGATCGTGCCGGTCGAGTACCTGCGGCCGGGAGCCCCTCGCGTCGGCTTTGCAGGCTCGCGACCCGTGCGTTGCGGGCCCTGACCGTCCCCGAGGCATTTGCAGGATCGGCCGTTCATGGCCGATGCTGTGCCTCGCATGACCTACAAGTATTCCCTCGGGTTTCTCGCAGCGCTCGGTCTCGTCGCGTGCGCCGATGACGGCTCTGCCACCGGCGACTCCGACGGCAGCAGCAGCAGCACGGGCGACGCAACGACGACGCTGACGACGTCGACGTCGGCCGACTCCAGCGAGACGGGCACCGGCACGACGACGTCGGCCAGCAGCTCCTCGACCGAGGAGAGCAGCACGACCATGCCGGCCGAGTCGAGCAGCGAGGACAGCGGCCCGCCGCCGATGCCGGCCGAGTTCATGGTCCAGATCACGAACATCTCCGGCACCTCGGTGCTGCCGTCCGAGCTCTCCGCCGGGATCTGGCTCGAGCAGGAGTTCGGCAGCGTGCCGGTGTTCGACGTCGATGCGGCCGATCGCGACGAGGGTCTGGTCACGTTGGCCGAAGACGGCGATCCGGGGCCGCTGGCGGCCTCGATGATGGCGGTTCCCGAGGTCGTGCAGTCGGGCACCTGGGATACGCCGCTCGCGCCGGGTGAATCGACCGAGTTCACGTTCACGGCCCAACCCGGTGATCGGCTGTCCTTGATGACGGGGCTGGGCACGTGCAACGACTGCTTCATCGGGACCGGTCCGCTTGGCGTGGCGTTGTTCGCCAACAACGGCGACCCGCTTGCCGATCACGACGTCAGCGATGTGCTGCGGATCTGGGAGGTCGGCAGCGAGTACACCCAGGCGCCCGGCCAGGGTGCCGATCAGCGCAGCACCCAGGCTGCGCTCGACACCGGCATGGACGAAGCCGGCACGGTGGTCGCCTTCAACTCGTCGACGCGCGCGCTCCCGCAAGCCAACAAGGTGGTCGAGGTCGATGTCGATTCCGACCTCGAGAACCCCGGCTCGCTGATCATCACCATCACCAACCTCGGTGGCACGGTCGCCGCCGACCTGTCGCCGATGGTCTGGGCCCTGCACGAAGATACGGTGTCGATCGTCGACGGCGATGTGCAGGCCAGTGCCTTCGTCGGACTCGAGGAACTCGCCGAAGACGGCGACCCCAGTCCGTGGCAGATCGCGCTCGCCGCGACCCCCGGAGTCGCGAGCGCTGCCACCATCGACACCCCCGCAGGCCCGGGTGAGACGTTTGTTTTCAACGTCACGCCGACCACGACCAACCGGATGCTCTCGTTCGCGACCTCGATCGTCGCGAGCAACGATGCCTTCGTCGCCCCGCGCGGCGGTGGCATCGCACTGGTCAACGAGGACGGCACCGCGCGCACCAACGCGCAGATCGAGGAGGACTTCGTTCGCGACCTCGCGGTGTGGGACGCCGGAACCGAGGCGAATGAGGTTCCCGGCGTGGGCAGCAACATCCAGAGCGAGCAGCTGATCGCCGACACGGGCGCCGTCGATCCGATCGACACCATCCGCCCGTTCCTCGACAGCACCAACGATCTCGCCGGCGAGGCGGTCGGCGGCACGTTCACCGTGACGGTGGTCGAAGTCGCGGGTGGCCCGACCGGTGACTTCGAGGTGACCATCGAGAACACCAGCGGCGGCACCGCCTATCCGGCGGTCTTCTCGCCGGTGCTGTGGGCCGTCCACGACGACACCGTGACGCTGTTCACCGCTGGGATGCCGGCCTCGCCATCGCTCGAGACCCTGGCAGAGGACGCCGATCCCAGCGCGTTGCTCGGTGATCTGATGGGCGACGCCGCGGTCTCGGCGACCGATGTCGACGTGATGCCGCTGGGACCCGGTGCGACCTTCCAGTTCACGGTCGTCGCGGATGCCCAGACGCCGTTTCTCAGCGTTGCGGCCATGGTGCTGCCGTCGAATGACAGCTTCGTCGCGTTCGCCGGCGGCGGCGTACGGCTGGTCGACGATGCCGGAGATCCACTCAGCGAGTCTGACATCGCCGCCGCGATCTTGGCGCAACTCGGCGCATGGGAGAGCGGCACCGAGGCCAATCAGGCCGGTGCGATCGGCCGCGATCAGGCACCCCGTCAGGCCGCCGACAACACCGGGGCCAACGAAGGCAACACGCTGGTGCGCAGCACCGAGGACGACACGATCTGGGCCTGGCCCGCGGTGGATCAACTCGTGCTCGTGACGATCGCGCCCACCGGGAACTAAAGCCCCGCGGTCGTTCATGGCGCTCCGAGCCGCTCGCGTTGCGCGCGGCACTCGGTCGCAAGCTCGGGCTCCTCGTCGCCGAGCTTGCGCAGCGCCTCGTCGAGCAGCCGCAGCGCGCGCGGCCGATCGGTGTCCGCGAGTGCCCGCGCCAGCGTGCAACGCCGAAGTGCGCCGTTGTAGACCGCGTCGGTCCCGGACTCGGCGGCCATGGCGTCGGACAACACCGCTTCGGCCTGGGCAAATCGGCCCAGCTCCACCAGGGCGACGCCCAGCCGCGTGCGGATCCCCGACTGCAACTCGGCGGAATGCTCGGCGCCCTCGCCCAACGCGATCGCCTGCTCGAGGTGATGCACGGCGCCAGCGTAGTCGCCGGTGTTGATGCGCACCTCGCCGAGCGCCCGATGCACCGTGATCAGCTCGGCGGGCGAGGCCGAGGGGTCGGCTTCGAGCGCGGCGAGTGCCGCCTGGAAGCCGCGCAAGGCCGCAGCGTGGTCGCCGGCGTACATCGCCATCAGCGCCAGGTTCGAGCCCGCAGCCACGGTCTGTCGATGCTGCGGTCCGAGCAGCCGCTCGAACACCGCGTGGGCCTGCTCGAGCCGCGGGCGCGCGACCTCGGCTTCGCCCATCGTCAGCTCCACCGTGGCGAGCATCGCCAGATTCGAGGCGGTGTCGGTGTGCTCGTCCCCGAAGACAGCGCGGGTGATCATCCACGCCGCGGTGCATTCGGACTTGGCTGCCGCGTACTCGCCTCGGCGCATGAGCACGGCGCACAGCTGGTTGTGCGCCGCGCCGGTGTGGAGGTGGGCTTCGCCGCCGGTCTCGCGCGCCAGCGCCAGACCGGCACGCGCGCGGTCCAGTGCCGCCTCGTGCTCGCCTTGTTCTTCGAGCAATCTCGACAGCTCGAGCTCGACCTCGACCAACGCCTGGCACGGCGCCGGACACTCGCGGGTCAGCCGGGCGTGCAACCCCTCGAGCAACGCGCGCGCTTCGTCCGGTCGGCCCGCCGCCACGGCCGTCGAGGCGACCCGTCGCTCGGCGTCGCGCAGCAGGTCGGGATCACCGGTGGCGCGCGCTGCAGTCAGCGCACGCGTGGTCCATAGCGTCGCGCCCTGGGCGTCACGAAGCTCGGTCCCGAACAGCTCGCCAAGGCGCGACGCCGCGAGTGCTGCCACCACGGTGTAGCCCAGGCGATCGGCCTGCGCGTAGGTCTGCTCGAGCACCTCGCGCGCGCGATCGTACGGTCCGGTTTCGGCCAGCGCATAGCCCAGCGCGCGTCCGCTCTCGACGTGCAGCGGTGGAAACTCGAGCGCCGTAGCGTCGGCCATCGCGGCCTCGGCGATCGCGAGCGCGACCACATACTCGCCTCGGGCCTGCTGGCGCTCGGCCTCCCGCAGGCGCCCGCGGATCTCGTCGACCTCGGCGCTGATTGCAGCCGGGGGTATGGGCGGCTCCATCGCCAACGCGATGGCGTCGCGACAGCGCGAGGGTGACGGTCGTGACAGCGCCCGATCGAGCTCGCGCGACAGCGCAGTAGCGTCGCCGCGCCCGAGCACGTGGATGACGGCGCGCGTGTCGGCCAAGGCCCACGTCAAGCAGCGCGCGGCCGCGTCGTCGGACTCGTTGCCTGCACACACCGCCGCTTGTGTCCGCTTCCACTGCTCGACCCAGCCCGCCATCGCGGCATCGAGGCGCGGCCACGTGACGCCGTGCAACGACGGTACGGTCGACGCGAGGTGGCGCTCTACGGCGTCGCGTGTTGCGGGATCCCAGGTCGTATCGGCGTCGGCGAGCACGTCGACGCACGAGTCGTCCTCGGCCGGCGGGAGCCACGACCACCCGGCCAGGCCCGCGGCGCCCGCGAGCGCGAGCGTGGCCAAGCGCGTGCGCCGACGTCGCTTGCCCACGCAGCGCCGCACCGCCGCGATCAACTCGGGCAT
>CANLQR010000546.1 GCA_947492135.1 Deltaproteobacteria bacterium
CACTCGATCGTTCATTGTGGTGCCTCGACGAGCGCCGCATCGAGTTCGAGTCGCTCATCAGCGCGTTCGAGCGCGGTGATGCGAGCAACGTGGCCAATGCGGTGGAGGCGGCCACACTGTTGGGCCGACTGGAGCCGTGCACCGATGCGTTGACCCTGTCGCGTCGTCCACGACCCGAAGCTCAGACACGCGATGCGGTCATCGCGGTGCGCGACGAGCTTCTGCGCGCCGGTGCCCTGCAGCAGCTCGGTGCCTACGACGACGGCCTCGCGCTCGCGCAATCGGTCCTCGAGCACGCGGAAGATCTGGCCTGGCTGCCGCTGGTCGCCGAGGCGAGACTCCATGTGGGTCAGCTGTATGAGCGTCGCGGTGACTATCCCCAGGCCGAGCAGGCGCTCGAGGCCGCCTATTTCGAGGCCGGCCTTGCCGACGCCGACGATGTGGCTGCCTCGGCGGCGCGCGGTCTGGTCGGAGTCGTGGGCGGTCGCCTCGGGCGCCACGCCGACGCGCTGCGTTGGGCGCGTCACCACGAGTTGGTTCTGAGCCGCACGCCGGATCCCACCGGGCTGAACCGGGCGAGCCACGCCGAGGGGCTCGCCATCGTGCACGAGGCCATGGGCGATCTTGCCGAGGCCAAGCGGCTCTTCGAGCAAGCGATCGCGGTGCGCGAGAAGGTCCTGGGGCCCGATCATCCAACGCTGGTGGAGCTCCGCGGGGACGTGGCGGCGCTGCTGCACGACCTGGGCGACTATGCGGCCGCGAAGGCGCTCAACCTGAGCGTGCTCGCTGCGCGCGAACAGGCACTCGGGCCCAGCCATCCGGCGGTCGGGAATTCGCTTCACAACCTCGCGCGGGACTGTCGCGCCCTCGGCGAGGTTGCCGAGGCCAAGGCGCTGTATGAGCGCGCGCTGGCGATCTGGGAGGTGTCCCTGGGCCCTGAGCATCCGCACGTGGCGCAGCTGCTCAACAACCTCTCCAACATGAGCGTGGCCGCGGGCGATCTGCCCACCGCGATGTCGCTGTCGGAACGCGCGCTCGCCATCCGCAAGCGTGCCCTGGGTCCTGACCACACCCAGGTCGCCCAGAGCCTGAGCAACCTCGCCACGCTTCACGAGCTGACCGGGGACCCCCGCGGCGCCAAAGAACTCTACGAGCAGGCGGTGGCGATCGACGAGCGCGCGCTCGGACCCGATCACCCGGATCTAGCCGCAGCCACCACGTCGATGCAAGCGGATCGATCATCGTGGCCCCAGCATAGCGCAGGTGGGGACGAGCGATGTCCCCAGCGGTGAGGTTGCGGCCCACGCTGCTGGAGGAGTAAGATCGCGTAGGCCTAGGAATGGGGTGTCCGTGACGGTGCCAGGAGTACTCAGCCGGTGGTTCTTGTTGGTCGGGATCCCCAGCGCGGTGGCTTGCGTCACCATCGATGACCCCGAGCATTGTGCGAATCGCGACGGCGATGCCACCTGCAGGATGCTGAACTACGACCGTGCCGTATGCAGCCTGTGTCGGCGCACGTTCTCTGGCTGCCAGGATGAGCCCGTCGAAGCGGCCTGCCGGTTCACACCGGCGTCCGAGACCTCGAGCTCGACCTCGAGCTCGACCTCGAGCGACGACTCGGGCTCGACGAACACGGGTGTGCCGATGGAGTGCGACGGCGCGGGAGCGTCGGCGATGTGCCCTGACGATAGACCCTACTGCATGTCGGGCGAGTGTGCAGGTTGCGAGTCCGCCGGCGGCGATGGATTCTGTGCGTCGCTGGGCGTTGAGACCCCGCAGTGCAGCCCCGCGTGGGGCCGCTGCGTCGAGTGTGTGGACGATGCCTCGCCCGTGTGCGTCGCAGCGGAGTCCGTGTGCACGACGTCGTTCACCTGTGGTGGATGCACACGGCAAGCCCAGTGCCCCTTGTCCGCGTGCAATGTCTTCACCGGCGAGTGCATGGCGTCGGCCGTGCAGGTGTGGGTCAGTTCTGGCGACGCGAGCTGCAACGACAGCAACGCGGGCACGGATGGAGCGCCGGTTTGCACGGTCGCAGAGGCCCTCGAAAGGGTCGATACCGGGGGTTCTGGGGTGATTCACCTCGCGAACGGCAACTACGACGACTGGGACCTCGCGGCCTGTAGCGAGCGCACGATCGTCGTGCGTGGCGAGTCTCAGACGCTGACGATCTTGGCCAACTCCACCGCTGCCGGCGCCAACGTGGGCTGCAACAACACCGCCATCTTCGCGAACGTTCGGATCCGTGGAAACACGACCAGTGCGCTCGACTGCACGGGCGGAAAACTCGCGCTCGAGAGCGTCTTTGTCGACGAAGGCGATCCAGTTGGCATCGCCGCCGATGACTGCGACCTCGTGATCGACCGCTCGCGCGTGCTGGGTGCGAGCACCTCAGCGGTACGGGCGGTCGGAGCGAGTAGCCTGCAGCTGCGCGCAAGCCTGCTCACGATCGATCTCACGTCGGACACCGCCGCGGCGAGCGTCCAGCTCACGAACACGAGCTTCGACATTCGCTTCTCGACGATCGTCGGCGGAGCGCCTGCCGGCGGAGCGTTGACGTGTGTTGACTCTACGGGCACCGTCCATAGCGCGATCCTGGCGTCGCCCTTGGCGACCGAGAGCATCGATTGCCCTGCGCTCGACGTGACGTTCGATCACTGCGTTGTCGACGACAGCAGGGTGCTCGGCGAGGACAACCTCATGACGGCATATGATCCGGCGTGGTTCCTGGATTCGCCGGCGGATCTTCGGCTGGGCCCGGGTGCGAGCGAGCTCGGGGCGGTGGGCCGTTGGGACCTCGGGGATCCCGCATTCGACTACGATGGCGACCCCTGGCCACTGCCGCCGGCAAGCCCGAGCTATCCTGGTGGTGATCAGGGGCCCGAGTGAAGATCGCTCGGCGAGGCGTGGCCAAAAGATCGGGAAGTCCCTCAGAACGGGATTTTGCGGCGATTTTCGCCCTTGCCCAGAACCGCTGCAACAGCGGCCGACTACCGTCGACAAGAGGCGCGTGGCAGGCGCTGCCGAATACGGTCAGCATACGGTCAGGCGCGTCAGGATTGGTCTCGATGATACTCACGCTCGCATTTGCGTTGATGCTGTTTTCCCCGGTCGGTGCGGCCGCGACAGCCTCGCCGCCGGCGGTTCAGGATCGCATGTCGCTTGATCTCACCGGACTCGAGCCACTCGACCCGCAGATGGGTGCCGACCTTGCTCGGCAGGTCCATAGCACGGCGGCGGTTGTGATTGCGCAGCACGCCGTGCCCGCTGCCAAGATTCATCTCGCGATCCGCTGGCGCGACGTGGATGCGTTCGACTACGAGACTGTCATCGAAATCGATGAGCACCAGGGGCAGCCCAAGCGGCGCGATGTTCGGTCTACCGGACCTGACACCGAGCAAGGCGAACTGGGCGAGGTCGTGGAGGCTTCACTCAGACGCGAGCTTCTGGCCTGGACACGGGAACGTGATCGAGTCCGGCCGACCGAAAGTGTCGTCGAGCCCGAGAGCGTCGACCGGCCACCGCCGCGCGATCGTGCGCTGGGAACGATGGGCTGGGTGGGCGTGGGTGCGCTGGCGGCAGGGGTCTGCAGTCTGGGCGCCGGGATCGGCTTGTTGGTGCTCGACACCACGCCGCATCCGGATCAGCCGACCAAGCTGCGGAGCTGGCAGCCCGGCGGCATCGCGTTCTCGGTGGTCGGCGGTGTCGCGCTCGTGACGGGTGCCGCGCTGGTCGGTGTCGATGTCCGGCGCCACGCCAAAACCCGGCGCACGGCGGTGTCGCCGTGGACGAGCCGCCGCATGGTCGGTGTGACGCTGCACGTGGTTTTCTAAAAGGCTCTGTTGCAATAACCCCCCAAGCCCATGCCCGAAACCGACAACATCTCCGGCGGCGCGCGCTCGCCCCGGCCCCGCCTCGAAGGCACCGAGCCCGGCGATGTGGTCGGAGGCTACGAGTTGCTCCGCGAGATCGGGCGCGGTGGCATGGCCGAGGTCTGGGTCGCCCGCAAGGCCAGGGCGACCACGGGCAAGTTCGTCGCGCTCAAGTTGATCTTGCCCAAGTACGTCGGCGATGAACGCTACGCCGACATGTTCCGCAGCGAGGCGGAGGTCTGTGCACCGCTGTCCCACGGCAACATCGCGCAGGTGTTCGATGTTGGCGATGACAACGGTCGCAGCTATCTCGTGATGGAGTGGGTCGACGGTGTCGACCTCGCGCGATTGCTGCCCGACATGGCGCAGCTACGGCAGCGCGATCCATATCTGCGATTGCGGGTCGCGGCGTACGTGATCGGCCAGGTGCTTCACGGCTTGTCGTACGCCCACAAGGTCACCAGTCATCGTGGTACCGAACTCGGCATCGTGCATCGTGACATCTCGCCGCAGAACATCTTGATCAGCGTGTCGGGCGACGTGAAGATCACCGACTTCGGCATCGCGCACCGCATGAGCGAGGAGACCGCGGGCGTCGACATCAAAGGCAAGTTGCGCTACATGGCCCCCGAACATCTCGGGGGCAAGTCACACGCGCCCACGGTCGATTTGTACGCCGTCGGGGCGCTGCTGCACGAGCTGCTCGACGGCGAAAAGTTTCGCAGCGATGCCGAGGATCAGCTCCAGCTCTATCGTCAGGTCATGGATGGGGTCATCCCCGCGCTGCGGGTGGATGATGTGCCGCCTGAGCTCGACGCGCTGCGGCTCGCGCTGCTGCACGCCGATGCCCGCAAGCGACCGCAGACGGCTGATGCTGCGCTGTTGCTGCTAAAACGCTGGTCGGGCTATTCGGAGATGAAGGTCGAGTTGTCGACCATTTGTGGGCTGGCCACAGGGATCATGCGGCCGCGGACCGGACCGATGATCGAACCTGGGGCGCCGACGATTCCACCGCCACGCGCGGGGGTCCCGAGGTTCGTTGCGCCGGCGAGTCCCGAGTCCGATGCGCCGGCTGCCCCTTGGGGCGTGTCGTTGTCGACGCCAGCGTCGATGGTGCCGACCGTGGCCGGCAGTTCGGGCGATGACGGCACCGCGGTGCTCGAGGCGGACGAGCTGCCGTTCGCGACCCGAGCACGCACCGACCCCACCATGATGCTCGAGGACGGCCACGCCCCCGCGCTCGTCCACGGGCGCGACGCCGAGCCCACGCATAGCTCGGTGCAGGCGCGTTGGGAGAGCGCCAGTCGCGGCGCACCTGCGGTCGAGCCTACCGTGTCGCAGCTCGACGTGGCGGCGCCCGACCGATCGGGGCGGTCCCGCGTGATGGTGCTGCTGGGCGGGTTCGCGTTG
>CANLQR010000547.1 GCA_947492135.1 Deltaproteobacteria bacterium
CGGCTGCGGAACCACCGATCCATGAGCAGCAGGCCCCAGCCGTCGGGCAGAGAGTCGTCGAACACCCCGAACAGCGGACCAAAGCTGCGATCGGTGTGCTCGATGAGGCCGGGCCGCGCGGCGAGCTTCCACGGCGACAGGCCCCAGCCCGTGGCGAGAAACGCCTCGTCGAACTCAAAGACGATCCGGCCACGAGCGACCTCGGCGAGTGTCCCGACCGCGACCTCTTCGGTGGGTGACCAGCGCAGGCGCGCCGCGATGCGTTTCACCGGCGCCCCCGCTTGGGGAGCGTCGTCGCGCTGGCCCGCTCGAGCTCGTCGATCGTCCGTGCCACCGGCGGCTCGAACAGCGCCTCGAACTCGTCGAGCCGACCGAGCGCGGCGGAGATCTTCAACAGATTGTCGAGCGTGATGTGGCCGGAGGTCTCGAACCGCTGCACGGTGGACAGGCCGACGCCGGCGCGCTCGGCCAACGTCACACGTCGCCAGTCGCGGGCCAGCCGCAGGCCCGCAACGCGCTGTCCGAGCGCGGCGGCCACCTCGATCGGCGTGTGCAGGGTGGGAACCTTCACCAGATAATAATGATTCTATAACGAACTTTTGTCGACGAAATACGCCATCAAAAGTTCGTAAATGAATGTTATGGCGGACTCGCTTCGCCGGCACGCTTCCTCGTGGAGCGAGATCAGGCGCTCGGCCCGAGCCCAGGCACGCAGAAGAAAGCCCCGCAGCGCTGCTTGTGCCGGTGTAGCCTCGCGATCTCTCGTGGACTGTTGCGACTCACCACAGCCCCGCCCGCCCGCACCGCGAATTCACCCCCTTGCCGCGGCACCGAAGCTGCATTGCACCAACATCCGAATGCCCAAGATCCAACCAGCGTGGTGGTTCGCGACAGCTCTCACCCTGGGCGCGTGCGGAGGCGGAAGCGAGGGCACCGGCGAGACCGCGGGCTCATCGACCACCGCCGACTCGACTGCGGAGGGGGGCAGCAGTGGGCCGACCACCTCGACGATGACCGACGGCGCCGACACGACCACCGGCGCCGAGTCGGGTCTCGTGCCGTGCGATCCACTGGCGGATGACTGCGCGCCGCTGCGCTGCGGCGGCGCCCCGACGGCGGGATTCTACTGCCGACCGCCGTGTTCGGCGATGGCCGAATCCGGTGATCCGTGCAGTGACGGCGGGGTCTGTCTCGAGGCCGCGCCGGGTTCGCCTGACAAGGTTTGCGTGGTGATCCAATCGTGCGAGCCGAGCACCGGCGACGGCTGTGATGTCGGCGCAGGCGAGAGCTGTGTGGTGGTCGACCTCGAGCCGTTGCGAACCGCATGCGAGCCGGCAGGCAATGGCGGGGTTGCGGATCCGTGCGGCCCCGCGGGTGGCAACGAGTGCAGCGTCGGGCTGGGCTGTCTGGGCAGCGACCTCCAAGATGGCGACCCGGGCTACTGCACGCCGTGGTGCGCACCACCTGGCGACGGTGGGCCCGAGTGTGTGGTGTGCGTGCCGATCTCCGAGGGCATCGGCAGCTGTGCCGAGTGCGGCGTGCTCGACGACAACTGTCCCGCCGGCTCGCAGTGCCAGCCGATCAACGAGGCGCTCGGCGGGCTGTGCATCGAGTACGGGCCGGGCGGTGAGGATGAGCCGTGCTCTCCCGTCGATCCGGCGCAGAGCTGCCAGCAGGGTCTGGTCTGTCTCGAGCTCTACGAGGACGATGTGTTCAGCTGCGTGTCGACGTGCGATCCCGCCGCGCCGGTGTGCGACGACCCCGAGAAGAGCTGCATCGACATCGGCGCCATCTTGCCAGGCGTCCCGACCGGCGAGATCGGTCTGTGCCTCCCAGGAGTGCAGCAGTTCTGTGATCCGCAGGCCGACCCGAACGGTTGCGATCCCGGCGAGGTGTGTCTGACGGTTGGCGAAGGTGTCGGGGTGTGCGGTGCGGTCTGCGATCCGACTCTGGGCGACGCGGCGTGTCCGGGCAACGCGGCATGCTTCCCCGAGGCCGAGGGAATGATCGACATCACGCCGTTTGCGGTGGGCAACGGGGCCTGCGGTCAGGGCTGTGTCGACGATGGTGACTGCGCTGGTGGAACCTGCTTGCTGGTCGAAGGGCTCGCGTCGGCGGGAGTCTGCGGCGCGAGTTGTGATCCCGCGGCACCGGTTTGTGATCCGGGATCGAGCTGCGTTGCGACGCCTGCCGATCCGCAGGTCGGTGCATGCATCCTCGGCGGTGGTTCGTGCGACCCGGCCGATGCGCTGTCGTGCCTGGGCATGAACGAGACCAGCTGTGTCACGATCGAGGGCGGCGCCGATGCGGTGTGCATGGCCGGCTGCTTTCAACAGGATCCCAACGGGTGCGGCGGCATGGCTGCGCTGTGCCAGGTCCGCACCGACGAGGCGTTTCACGCCGGCGTATGCGTTGGTCAGGAACCACCGTGTGACCCACTGATGCAGGACTGCGACGACGGTCAGACCTGTGTCGTCACCGGCGGCGGTGCGCTCGGCGGCACTGCGTTCGTCTGCCGGGATGCCGGTCCGCTCGGTGACGGAGCCGACTGCGCGGCCGACGACGGCGCGTGTGGTCTGGGTCTGCAGTGCATTGGCGACGTCTGCGCCGCGCTGTGCGACCCGCAGGCCGACGACTGCGCGCAGGGCACCTGTATGGATGCGGCAGGGCTGCTGTATCTGCCGGTGGGCACGCTCGGTTTCTGTTTGTGACGACAAAGCCGGGTACCATCGCGGCAGCATCCATGGCACCGGCACCGCGATGGTTCAGGGCAATCATGCCGTCGACGGCGACCCTCGGCGTAGGACTCGCTGCGCTCGCGGCACTCGGTTGCGCGGACGCCAACGCCCCATCCGGGTTCGAGGATTCGAGCACGTCGACCACGTCGGGCTCGAGCGTGACCTCGGCGACGACCTCGGGCGCGACCGACACAGGCGTCGCGCAGACCGCCGCATGCGCCGAGTACCTCGCATGCCTCGACGAAATCGCGCCCGACGAGGTCGCCGCAGCCCAAGCCGAGATCGGGCCTTCGGGGAGCTGTTGGCAGGCGGCCGCCGTCGCGGCGAACTGCGACGCCGAGTGCGCGCTGTTTTTTTCCCAGCGGTGCGAGGGCGGCAGCAGCAGCGATACCGGCGAGCCGCCGCTCAAGTGCTCGATCGAGGGCCTGCTGCCGGGCACGCCGAGTCCGATCGACGCGGGCGACGGCGTGGGTCAGCTCCCGATCGAGATCGGTGACGTCCTCGAACGCAACTGTGGCTGCCACTACATCGATGCCAACGACCTCGGCCGAACCGTGCCGGCGTATAAAGGAGCGCTGCCGTTGGCGACGTGGCAGGACTTTCACAGCCCATTTCTGGGCACGTTGATCTACCTGCGAGTCGAACAGCGCGCGGTCATCCAGCTGAGCATGCCCCCCGTGTTCTTCTGTGACAGTCTCGCGTTCGGCTCGCTTTCGGCCGCGGATCACGCGCTACTCGAAGCCTGGCTGGCTGCGGACGCACCCGACGGTGCGAGCTGGCCTTGAGGCCAGCGCGCCGGAAAAAGCTGGGAGGTCGGTGTCTGTCTGGTAGAGTGGCACCGAAAATGAAGCAGTTGACACGCAACGTGGTGGGCGGACTCTTTGGCCTGTTGAGTGGGATCGCCCTGGCCTGCGGTGGCAGCGATGGCGATGCCGAGGGTGGCGGTGGCGCATGCGTCCCCGGTCAGCAGGTCACCTGTCCTTGTCCTGACGGCAGCATGGGCGTGCAGACCTGCGAGTTCGGCGGAGGATTTTTCGAGCCATGCATGTGTGGCGGTGGAACCGGCGGATCTGAGGAGACCGGCGTCGAGACCGGGGACAGCAACTCGGGAAGCAGCGGTTCGGATCCCTGCGGCAACGGTGTCGAAGATCCCGGCGAGTGTCCCGACGGCGACAACCCCGGCACGTGCTCGCAGGACTGCGACAGCGCCGACAGCACCGGTGCCGAGGAAAGCAGCAGCGGCGAGATCGACAACTGTGCCGACGTCCCGGTCTTCGTGGCGTACATTCCTTCGATCGCTTCCCGCTGGGAAAGCGGCCCGTTGCAGGGTTTCGCGGCCGGCCAAGACATGTGTCGCATGGCCGCCATGGTCGCGAATGTCCCCGATGCCGCGCTGGTGACCGTGTGTGACTACGAGCAAGTGCTCCAGGCCGAAGCAGCGGGCGAACTCGCCGGTCTACCGGCAGGCTCGACGGCGTGGATCCATCGCACCACGAATGCCATGGTCAACGGCGTGGCGTCGGCGCCGGGCTCGGGTGGCCGGTGCGTGGACTGGACGTACCAGACCAACCACATCTCGGACGGCGAGTTCGTGACCGTTGCTGCGGGCGGCGTGGCGACCTATTCGCTCGACAATGACACCGTCTACAATCTCGATGACACCACGCACACCCAGCCGGGGTTGCTCGAATGCGGTACGCAGATGCGCGCGATTCTCTGCTGCAACCCGCCATGCGACCCGCAGGGGTGAAGCCTCGGCGAATTGCAGCCGCAGGCGCGGTGGTGTTGCTCATGGCTCTGGGCGGGGAGCGCCCTGTGCCGTGGCCCGGCGGCACGCCGCCCGGTGAAGCCGACGTTCTCGCGCAGATCGATGAGGCGCTCGCGTTGCATGAACTCGAGCGCTTCGAGGAGTACCTCGAGGCCTGGGAACGCGGTGAGGACTCCGAGCACATCTTCGTGCTCCAAGAAGCGATCGACGCTGGACAGTACGATCTCGAGCGGCTGTTCCGCTTCGGGGACGCGCTGTTCGGTCACGAGTTCCGCGGCAGCGACGGCTGGGGCGCCGCCCAAACCCCGGCGCCGATGCAGCGGATCCACAGCGGGCGTCGCGGCGGCCTCGACACCTTCTCGTGCGCCGGATGCCACTCGGTCGGTGGCGCCGACGGAGCTGGCACTGCGACGCAAAATGCGTTTTTCGCGGGTGACGGCGATGCCCTCGACTCCGCGCTGGTGCGCAACGCTCCGGCGGCGATCGGCCTGGGCTTCGTGCAAGCGCTCGCGGCGGAGATGTCGATCGAGCTGCAGCTCGCACGCGACGCGGGACTCGAGGCGTCGGCCACCGAAGGGACCGAGGTCCGCGTCGCGCTGGTGACCAAGGGCGTCGAGTTCGGCGCCATCACAGCACGGCCCGACGGCACGGTGGACACCACCGAGCTCGAAGGGGTCGACACCGACCTGGTGGTCAAGCCGTTCGGCTGGAAAGGCACGTTCGCCTCGCTGCGCCGGGTGATCGAGAACGCAGCGCTGGTGCACTTTGGC
>CANLQR010000548.1 GCA_947492135.1 Deltaproteobacteria bacterium
GAGGAGCTGTACGACCGTGGCGTGTCTCGTTGACACCAACGTGCTCGTCTATCGGCACGACTCCAGGTTTCCTGACAAGCAGAAACGCGCCCGCGAATTGCTGCGTCAGGGGTTGGCCGACGGCGAGGTCCGCGTACCACACCAAGGCATCGTGGAGTTCGTCGCGGCAACGACCCGACCTCTCGGCTCGGGAGGCCCCAGCCTGCTCTCGGCGGAGGAGGCCCGACGCCGTGCCGAGGAGCTACTCAACGAGTTTCCCGTGCTGTACCCCTGCGACGCGATCGTGAGGTTGGCGCTCCGCGGCATGCCCGCGGTATGGCCTGAGCTGGTTCGACGCGCATATCTGGGCGTATGCGGAGTTCTTCGGGCTACCGCAGCTCTACACCGAGAACTTCCAGAACGGGCGGACGTACGGCACGGTGCGGATCGTGAACCCGTTCGCGGCGTAGCTGATCGCGCGCTGTCGCCGGCCCTCGGTTGGCGGTGGCTTTCGCTGGACCGCGCTCGCCGGGTGCGGTGAGATCACGCCATGCGAAGCCACCGCTGCGGCGTCGTCCTCGTCGCGCTCGTCGCCGCGTGCGGTCACGGCGATGGCGACGCGACTCCGGGCACTGACGTCACCGGCCACCCGAGCGGCGGGTGTGGATCCGACGACGACGGGATCGCGTGCGTGCCGATCGTGCCGGCGCGCGGCGTCGATCTACTCTTCGTCGTCGATCGATCGGCGCGGATGGGCTCGGCGCAGGCGAAGCTCGCCCGGGTGATGCCGGCATTGGTCGAGGCGCTCGAGGCACTGCCCGACGAGGTCGGCGTGCGCGTCGCGTTCACGGCCGCGGAGGAGCCGGTCCCACCGTGCCCCGAGGTCGCGCCCGCCGAGCTGTTGCTCGCGAGCTGCCGCGAGCACCTCGGGGACTTCGCGATCGTCGACGGGGACAATGCGTCGGCCACCGCATGCACCGACTTCTGCGAGCTCGAGGCGATCGCCACTGTGCCCGACGGGCGGCCCGACGGCGATGGCCCGTGGATCGAGTGGGATCGCCACGGCAGCAACCTCGGCGGGGTCGACGTCACGGCGGCGCTCGCCTGCGCGGCGCCGCAGGGGATCGCGGGCTGCGGGTTCCCGGCGCCGATCGGCGCAAGCATCCGCGCGATCGAGCAACTCGCGACCCCGTGGCGCCCGATGGTGGCCGTCCTCGTCAGCGACGCCGCCGATTGCACGTTGATGGACGACGACGGCGACCTCGTCTTCGATCGCGACAGCAGCCAGACGTTCTGGACCGACCCCGACGCGGACGCGCCAATGCCGGCGATCTGCTGGAACGCCGGCGTCACGTGCGAGGGGCCGGCGGACGGCTACGTCGCGTGCAAGCCCGTGGACAAGGACTTCGCAGGTGAGCCGGCGGGCTGGATGGCGCGCGTGCTGACCCATGCCGAGGCGGTGCTCTCGGCCGCGGCACCGGTCGAGCTCGTCGGGATCGTCGGCGTACCCGACGGGTGGCAACGCGGCGACGTGATCCCGCTCGCCGACGCCGAGGATCCCGCGATCCAGCGCGAGTACGGGATCGGGCCCGGCTGCGTCGCGGCGGACGGATCCTTCGGGTTGCCGCCGGTCCGCGTGCGCTCGTTCGTCGAGGCGAACCCCATCGCGTCTGGCGGCGACGCGGCGCTGTGGTCGATCTGCGCCGAGGACTGGGCGCCCGCGATGCGGGCCATCGCCGCGCGTGCCCGGTCGATGATCCAGCCGTCCTGCGTCCCGCTCTGCGTGGCGGACCTCGATGCGGCGGGCGGCCTGCAGCACGACTGCGCGATGAGTCTCACGAGGCCGGTCGACGCCGAGATCGTGACCGAGGCGCTGCCGCGGTGCGATGGCTCGCTCGACGCCGCGGTTGTGCCGGACGGTGCGCCGGCGTGCTGGCTGCCGCGCGCGGGCGCGGCGAGGTCGGCCGAGTGCAGCGACGCGGGGTGGAACCTCGAGCTCGACGTGCACTGGCCGGGCCCGATCCCTGCGGGGGCGGAGTTCGTCGCGGCGTGCACGGCGTCGCGGGATCGAGCGATCGACTGCCCGGGATTGCCGTAGGCGCGAGGGCCATCGTGCGCGCCTCGTTCCGACGCGGCGCGCTTCCCAAGCGCTCGCTTGGAGCGTGTTGGATCGGACGGGAGGTCGGTGTGATGGTGGTACGAAAATTGGTGATCGTCGGGATCCTCGCGGGCAGCGCGAGCCTTCAACACGGAGCGCTTGACCGCGGGAATCCCAGCGATGGATGCCTAGGAGTGGAGCGCCGCTCTGACCCGGCGCCTTTCGCCTACGGCAGCTCGAGCACCAGAGAGTACGTGCCACTGCCCGCGTACGACTTCACGATCCAGGCGTAGTAGCCCGTCGTTCCCGCGTAGGTGATCGACTCGTCGGGAGATCCGGTCGTCGCCGAAGCAACCGTGGTCCACTTTCCGCCCGACCACTTGAGCAGCGACAGATCGAAGTCCACGCCGTTGGGTCCGTCGAGCGTGGCGATGTGGTTGCCGGCGACCGTTGCCTGGTAGTAGTTCCCGCCGGGCTGGACGTCGCTGTCGTTCTTGCCCGACAAGGTGCCGTGCATCGTCTGGCACTTCGCACACGCCGGGGCCGGCGGTGCGGCGTCGGCGATGCCTTCGCCGCAGGTCTCACTGGCACCCGAGAGCGTGCCACCGGCGCAGCCATTCGCCCACGTGCCTGACCCGACCGCCGGACTCAGCGGAAACTCGGTGCACTCGGCGCTTGGGTTCCAGGTGCCGTCTGCGTCGTGACAGGGCGTGATGTCGATGCCGGTCGTGTCTTCGAACCACGACGCGCCGACATGGATCTGCGAGTAGTAACCGCCTGTGCCGCACGCACCACCGTAGGAGGTGATGCCGAAGACTCGCCACGAGCCGTCGTCGATCTGCATGAACACCGGGCCACCCGAGTCGCCCTGGCAGGTGTCCTTGCCACCACCGCCGATGAAGACCTCTTTGCTCGCCGAGATGCTGCTCACCGTGCTGTTCACCCAGCGCTTGATACCGTAGGGCCCGTTGTCGGCTTCACCGAAGCCCACCATCGTGACGCCCTTGCCCGCGATGATCTCATCGGCCTCGCAGCCCATTGCGATGGGCACGATCGGCACGTCGTTGACGGGCTGCGCGAGCTTGCACACCGCGAAGTCGTGACCTCCGCCGGGACCGCCGCCGGGGTAGACCTCGCAGAACGACGTCGACACCGAGCGCCCGCTGCCGCCGGAGATTTTCTCCCCGAAACGAATCGAGGGATAGTCCGCACCGCAGTGCGCCGCGTAGACGACGACCTCGGGGTGGACCAGGGTGCCGGTGCAAGATCCGCCGAGCGACACCGTCGTTGGCCAACCGCAGGCGCCGACGGGTGCTCCGCCGTAAACCCGTGATTCGGGGCTCTCACCGGGCTCTGGCAGCCCCTCCGGGAGATCGCTCTGGTCGTCGTCGTCGCCGGCCCAGGCTGCTGCGTCTCGGCCGTCGCCGAGGTCGTCGGCACAGCCGCCGCTGATCGTGGCGCCCACGAGGCCGATCCCTCCCGCGAACAGCGGGACAAGTAGGTTGACGAAAGGTCGATGCGAATTGCGAGTTCCGTGTTTCATCGCGGTCTACGATCCCCGGTGCGGCGACTTGGCCACCTCACCCCCAGCCCAGCGCAACATAGAGACTTGTCGCTACGCGAGGAACAAATTCGCCATGTGCGAAGACGATCGCGGTGACATCAGAAACCAACTCGCGACATGCGTTCACATGCACGCACTCGCGAACGTCGGAGTTGAGTGCGCTCGATTGCCATCGCGGCGGATCCGAGTGCCGAACTTGTCGTGCGCTTCACGATCGCGGCCATGCACGAATTGCGGTGCGCAGCGCGGCGCACAACGGCGCGACGATGAGCCCGGGGACAGGCCGCAAGAACCGGTTTTGAGGCCTTTTCGGGGCTGCGCTGGTTGTCTGTGCAACTCGCCCAGCATCGGGCGAATCGCCCAACTATCTCGTCGATCGCATCCGTCGCAGCAACAGGTTTGCGAGTCTTCTCGCTGACCAGCGCGCGACGCCGCTGATCAGCCTTTGCACGCCGCCCAGGTCCGACCCCAGCCAGCGTCGACGCGCAGCGGCACCGACAACGCGACGGCCTGTTCCATCAACGGCGTCGTCAGGCTGATGAGCTCATCGACGCGATCCTCTGCGCACTCGAAGATCAACTCGTCGTGCACGGTGAGCACCATCTGCGCCCACGTCTCGCGCTCGAGCCTACGCTCCACGGCGATCATCGCGATCTTCAAGATGTCGGCAGCGCTGCCCTGGATCGGGGTATTGCGGGCAATTCGCTCGCCGTACCCCCGCGACGGGCCACGCATCCCGAGCTCGGGGATCCTTCGGCGGCGTCCAAGGATGGTCTCGGCATAGCCGCGGCTGCCGGCAATGTTGATGAGCTCGCGCATGTAGCGATCGACCCCGGGGACGCGCTCGAAGTACGCGCGAATGTAGCTCCCGGCTTTGCCACGAGGGATGCCGAGCTGTTGCGCGAGGCCGAATGCGGTCTGGCCATACACCACGCCGAAGTTGACGGCCTTGGCGATGCGTCGCTGCTCATCGCTGACGTCGGCCTCGCCGACCTCGAAGACCTCGGCCGCGGTGCGGCGATGCACATCGACCCCCTCGATGAACGCGGACACCAGGTTCGGATCACCGGATAGATGCGCGAGGATTCGCAGCTCGATCTGCGAGTAGTCCAGTGCAACCAGCACCCGACCCTCGGGCGCGATGAAGGCCTCACGGATCCGCTTGCCCTCGGGCGTGCGGATCGGGATGTTCTGCAGGTTGGGGTCCGAGCTCGACAACCGCCCGGTCGCGGCCACGGCCTGATGAAACGAGGTATGCAACCGGCCGGTGGTGGGGTTCACGAGCAACGGCAGGGTGTCGAGGTAGGTCCCTTTGAGCTTGCTCAGGCTGCGATACGCCAGGATGTCGACGACGATCGGATCGAGCAGCGCGAGTTCCTCGAGTGCCTTGGCGTCGGTGGTGTAGCCGGTCTTGGTCTTGCGGGTCGCGGGCAGCCCCCGCTCGTCGAAGAGCAGCTTCTGCAGCTGCTGGGGCGAGTCGATGTAGACCTCGTGGCCCGCCTGCTGGTCCACCGCGGCCTGAATCGCCGCGATCTGGATCGCGAGTTCTTCGGACTGGGCGCGCAGCACCGCGGTGTCGAGTCCGACGCCGCGGGGTTCGACCCGTCGCAGCACCCAGGCCA
>CANLQR010000549.1 GCA_947492135.1 Deltaproteobacteria bacterium
GAGTAGAGCTCGTCGACATCCAGCTCGTAGGCGATCGACGCCAGAGGTGCACGCGTACCCGCCGGATGGACGGAGTGGATCCACCCGTCGCCATCGCGCCGCCACACCTCGACCTGACGTCGATCCTGCGCAATCAGTACGTACTCGCGTAGCGCCTCGATCTGCCCGTAGTACAGGCGCTTCTGTTCGCGATCGTAGCGCTCGGTCGTGGGGCTCAGCACCTCGACGACGATGCGCGGGTTGGTGACGTGGGCTGGCGACGCAGGGTCGCGCTCCACCGGATCGCACAACACCGCTGCATCCGCATATGTGGCCACCTCGGCCGCCGGAATACGGAGGCGAAGGTCCGAGCCATGGGGCCGACACGGGCCGCCGCGTAGGTGGGCGAACAACAACCCGACGAGCGCGGTGGCGAGGGCCGAGTGTTCGACCGACCCGCCAGCCAGCGCGAAGATCTCTCCCGCGACATACTCGTGCTTCACCTCGCGACTCACCGCCTCGATCGCGAGGTACTCGGCGAAGGTGTATCGAGGTCGAAGCGCGGCGTGCATGACCGAGGCATCAGCGTAGCACGCCCGGTTTTTTTTCAGGGCAAGCGGCCCGCTTCCCCTTCCACGCCGGCGAAGCCGTCGCGGAGCCACCCGCTTTCCTTCGCTTCGCTCCAATTTTTTCCCGAATCGGATCCGGGGCTCGTCGGTCCCGGGTGCCGAGTCACGCGCGCCAGCAGTGCACGGTCATAACCCAGCCGCACCGCCAGGCTGCCGCTGAACGAAAGTACCCACTGTCGATACCCGCAAGGAGGAAGAAGTCGATCCACCAAGATCGCAGCGCCCTCGCTCGTGCGCACGCCCTTTACACGAGAATGGAACGCGGAGTTGATCACCGCAGCGCCGGCAAGCAGCGACCAAAAAGCCATGCTCGAAGTCGCCACAGGTGATGAACGCGCGAAGCTCATCGGTGCCGAACTTCGGCAGCACAGCACCGTCTTGCTCGATGCGTTCGAGGAACGACGGCAGGTGTGACCTCGTACGCGTATCCGGGGGGGTTGGCGCTCGGGTTCATCAACCCGAGCCCCCAGGGCTGACGGCGCCGCGCCTCGGCCGGGCGTGGGGCGGCCTGGTGCGCGCAGCCCGTCGTCGCGCTCGATCACGCGCCGAGGAATGGCAGCACGTCGTGCGCCGCGCTCCGCACCGACTCTGGATGATTCGTCGTGTCCGCCTCGGCGAGCATCGGCCCGTAGCCACCGTACGAGCTCTCCTCGTAGTCCTGCGGATCGAGTCCCATCGCCTGCAGCACGGTGCCATAGTACTGTGGGAGCAACAGCCCGAACCACGTGAACTCCGGCGTGTTGTCGTCGGGATAGGTCGGAAACGGCCCCGGATACGAGTTGCCGTACTGGTTGCCCATCACCGACGTGTTCCGGTAGTCGCAGTAGTTGCCCGTCGTGAGGCTGCCGCCTGCACCACCCGCGAGCACGACACCGCAGTCGACCGCGTCGTGCGTGAAGATGCCGGACTCCTGCGTCCACGCGACCAAGCACGAGTCCAGCAGCGTGCCGCCGCTGCCGTCGTCGATCGCGTCGAGCTTCGTGACGAAGTCGAGGTATACCTCCTCGAAGAAGCGCTGGTGGCCGTCGCGCACGAGCTGCTGCGCGAACACCTGCGACAGCGGATCCTCGGGCGGCTCGATCGGCGAATTCTGGTGGGCGCGATGGGCGACGTCCTGGTGGTAGTCCGGCCCCGCGTAGTCCATCAGCGCATCGGCGGCGAAGGTCGCGACGCGACACGTGTCGCAGGAAAAGGCGATCGCGACGACGTCGCTGAAGAGCTGCCAGTACTGCGCCTGCGCGCTCGGGTCGGTGTGGAAGTTGGGCGTATCCCACATGACCGACTGCGCCTCCATGGTCGGCGCCATCACCTCAGCGCAGCTCTGCACCGCAGCGAGCTTCGCGAGGAAATCCTCGAGCCGCGCGATGTGGGCGTCGAGCCGCACGCGATCCTGCGCCGAGATGCGCGGTCCGTTGCGCACGCGCTGGTAGTCCGCGAGCACGCGGTCGACGACCGGTGGGCGGGACTCTTCGGTCGGATCCGGCGCCATGTAGATCTGGTTGAACAGATCGATCGAGCGCTCGACGTTCGGCACGTCCTGCAACGGGCTGTTCGGATCGAACGGGTTCTCGCGCCCGATGGAGATGTTGTAGTTGTAGCCAAGGCTGATCGAGCGCACCAGCGGCACCGACGGATAGAACTTCTCCGAGTACGCGAGCACCTGATCGATCGTCGGACGGCGCTGCGTCGCCGGCACGAGGGCCTCGTCGTGACCCGCGAGGTTTCCGAGATGGATGCCGCTCGTGTGCGCGGTGTAGAAGCCGGCATCGAGGCCGCGCAGGACGTTCATCTTCGCGACGATCGTGCTGGTCAGAGCGCTCGAACTCGCGCTCATCACGGGCGACAGGCTCGCGATGCCGCCATCGACGGCGATCGCCAGGTCGCCGCGGCGGACCGTGTGTCCGGCATACGACTGGCTCGCGGTCAGGGTAGCGACGTTGGGGAACATGTTGGTGCTGCGGATGCCGCCGTGGCCCGTCGCGAACGCAGCGAGACGACGCGGGCTGCCCAGCGTGCCGCCGGCGTTCGCACCGCGGGGTAGTAGCGACTCGAGCAGCGGGATCGCGAGCAGCGCTCCGCCCGTTCCGCGAAGAAACATGCGTCGGGTGAATTTGTTGGTGAGACGCGAGCGCATGACTATTCCCCTGCCTCGATGGTCTTGGTGCGGAACTCGGGACGCAGCGCGATGTCACGAACGACGACGCCGAGGTCGTCGCCGTCGACGAGCGCCTGGTGCACCGTCGCGAGCGTGCAGCCGTCGCTCGTGTCGTCCTCGATGCGGCCGAACGTGAAGCGGAAGTAGCGCCGTGCGAAGCAGGCCTGGGGCTTCTCACTCTCGAGCATCATCGCGTTCAGCTCGCCCGCGCTCGAGGCCTCGCGCTCGTCGCCTGCATCGATCTGCAGAACTGCGGAGGTATCGATCGGCACCTCGGCGATCAAGTCACCGGTGATCTTGTCGAACACCTTTTCGATCGTGCGATGGCGACCGAGGCCGTCGAAGTCCTCGGTGACGAAGCCGAGCGGATTGATGAAGCCCGTGTGGCAGCCGGCGCAGTCGCCTCGTGCCTCGCTGATCGCGACGGCGCGTGCGCGTGAGCCGAGCGCGGCGTCCTCGATACCCATCGCCACCGCCATCGCATCGGGGGGCGGCGGTGGCACGGGATCGCACAGCAACGTCTTGCGCGCGTACACGCCCTTGAGCACCGGGTGTGTGACCGCGCTGCCGGTCGCGAGCGTCAGGGCGCGGGTGATGATGCCCTCGCGTCCGTCGGGCAACGTCGGCGGCTCGCCGCCCTGCCACGGCGCGACGCCGTAGATCGATGCGATGTCGTCGGTGCGTGCGAACGACTTGTCCGAGCGGAACCATTCGTCGAACGAGCCCGGTGCATCGAGCGTGTAGTACGCGCCCATGTCGCGCAGCTCGGCGGCCATGTTCGCGCGGGTGTCGGGCGACGGCACGAAGCCCTCGAGGAACGCGTCGTAGTCCGGCATGCCGATACTCGCATCGAGCTCGGCGGTATGCGGCGAGTCGAGCCACTCGCCGTAGAACTCGCCGAGCGCGGCGACGGATCGTTGATCGTGGAACAGGCGCTCGACCTCGGCGGTGTAGAGCTCGTCATCGAGCAGGTCGCCGCGTTCTGCGGCGGCGACGAGCGCTTCGTCGGGGATCGTCTGCCAGAAGTGGAACGACAGACGCGCGGCGATCTCGTAGGCAGTCAGTGGCGTCGCTTCACCGCCTTCGCCTTCGCCACCTTCGACGAAGTAGAGGAACCCCGGCGCACAGAGCAACACCGCGATGATGTCCGCGTAGTCCTCGGGCTCGAGCTCGGGACCCGCGACGTCCACGTAGAACGCGACGTCGTCGTCGGTGAGCGGCCGTCGCAAGGCGCGGGCGCCGAAGCTGCGCACAAAAGCCTCGATGCACGCGGCATCGTTGCCAGTGTCGGCATCGGTCGCACACGCGCCTGCAGCCGTCGTGAGCCGCGCGGGATCATCTGCGACCGCAGCACCGATCGCCGCGCCGACGTGATACGAGCCCTCGACGGTCTCCTGGAAGATCGACTGATCGAGCCGCGAGAGGCCGCCGTACTGCGGATCGGGACCGGAGCGCGCGTCGGTCGGCATCGCGGCCATGCGCGTCTCGGCCTGGGCGATCACGCCTTCGACGTCGGTCGGCGCGAGTATCGCGACGAGACCGCGCACCGCGTTGACGTACTGCACGCGCGACAACCGACGTAGCCCGAGCTCGGCGGGGACCTGCGTGGGATCGCACTCGAACTTGCTCGTCTGGAAGGGGTCGTCGCCGGACGACCCGTCGTCCGCGGACGAGCCCGCGGTCTCGTCGGACCCGCCACCGCTGTCGTCGTCGGGGTCACCCGCCCCCGCGCCGGAGCGGCAACCTGCAAGGATGGTGATCGAGAGCACGCTCGCGGCAGTGAAATGGCTTCGATGGCACGTTCGCATCGGGATCATCCACCAGAGTCGTCGACCCCGAGGTGCGGGTGAAAAGGAAGTGTCACGCAGCGGCGTCAACGGCTCGGCTCCACGAGCTCGCCGCGGTCGAGAAGCCCTCCGGACCGAGCGTGCGCGTGGGTTGATCCGCCGTTCGTGGTCGACGGATCGGTGGTCGACGGACCCGCGGTCGCCGAGCCCGGAGACGAGGGATCCGCCGGGCCGTCCGCGAGGCCGTCGTCGCCAGAGCTTCCTGCCGACGGATCACCGCCGTCCGGGGCGCAACCCCCCTGCATGCACATCTGGCCGTTGAGGCACGCGGCGTCGCTCTGGCAAACGATCGGCGCCTCGGCGCTGTCGCTTCGCTCGTGGTCGCAGCCCCCGAGCAGTCCGAGGATCGAACGACCGGCTAGACGACACCCGCCGGAGCCTGCTCGACGTCGGCAGCTATTACGATCGCCTCGTCGGATTCCTCGACCATGCGGTCGCCGAAGGGTTCATCCGGGCGCCCGACCGCGCCATGCTCATCGTGCACCGCGACCCGAACGCGTTGCTCCACGCGCTGACCCACTATCGCCCCACGGCCGTCGCGAAGTGGGTCGGTCCCACCGAGAGCTGAGGCCCGCACGCTCCGTGCGTTGTCAGGATCGTTGTAATTGAGGCGATCCGGAGCCGATCCTCGCGCGTC
>CANLQR010000550.1 GCA_947492135.1 Deltaproteobacteria bacterium
AGACCGCGGAGCGTCAGTTGAGCCTCCTCGGCCGACATGTTGACGGTCGACACACCATCGATGGTCAACACCACGTCACCGGCCTTGAGGCCGGCCTTCTCGGCAGGAAGCCCTGGAAGCACAGCGACGATGACGATGCGCCGAGCCTCGGGGCGAATCTGGGCCCCGACGCCACCAAACTCGCCCTTGGTGCGCACGCCCAGATCGGCGTGCTGCTCGGGTGTCAGCAGGATGGTATGGGGATCGAGTGGACCGAAGAGCCCGTTGATCGCCGCATACTCGAGCTCGTGCAGCGCCGGCGGCTCGAGGTCGAGTACCGACTGCGTGAACGTCAGGATCTCCTCGAGTCGCGTCGCCGCACCGACGAGCGTGGTGACGTCGCCGAGCGCGAACTGTTCGTTCGTCGAGCGCACGCGCACACGGATGGTGTCCGCGGTCTGTTCGGCGAAAAACTCCGGGGTGTGCTCACCCAGGGCGTCGGCGGCAGCGAGCAGCTGCCCGCGAGGATCGATGCGCGACTTGTCGAAGTAGTCGCGCTCGACTTCGAACGCGGACCACACCAACAGCGGAAACGCGTGCTGCGAAAGATCCGGTGCCTGCAGTTCCTTCGGCGCCGATGCGTCGACGTCGGCGCTTGCGGGGCTCGACTTGCTCTGAGCCTCGCCCTCACTCGCGCTGCCACGGCATCCACTCTCGCCAAGCATCAACGCGACGACCAGGGCGACACCGCGAAGGGGATGCGTCATCTTGGGTGTGCGCAGCATACTGCGTCCCGCGGTGTCCCAGCTCCGAGGCTCGCTGACCGAGGAGGCACTTACCGGAACGAAATCTACCATAAAGTGCAAAAATGCTCGTAATGGTCGCGGCACGATCGAGAAGATCCCGACGAAGCGCCTGACATCCCGTCGCCCGGTCGCTGGCACGGGATCTGTAGACCCCTGCGGCTACGTGCGAGTTCTGCGTACCGTCTCATGCATGGCTCTGGCCGCGTCGCTCTCGAGCGCATGCGCCGATGCTCCCATCACCTCCGATCAGCTCGAGGCTGACGGCGTGCTACGCGGTGCGCGGGCGCAAGCGGCGTTTTCGTTGGAGCCTGGCGCCGTTCAGCGCGCGAACGTCGTGCAATTGTCGAGCGTGCTGGCGATGCAGTCCGAAGGCGCCCTCCAGGACCAGGATCGCTTCTCTGCCCATGTGGGCACCATTCACCTGCATGTGCGCGCCGACGGCATGGATGGCCCACGGGCGGTTTCCTTTCGCTGGATCCACGGCGACCAGGCGATCATCGTGCCGGGAACCCTGTCGGCCGCTGGCGCCTTGAGCCACGCCGCGAGCGTCGAGGTGCGTCCGCATCAGGTCGGCCCCTGGCGCGTCGAGGTCGCCACCGAAGGCCGCGATGGCGAGCAGCCCGAGGTCATCTATACCCGCGAGTTCACGCTCGAGTGACGCCGGTGCAGGGCTGAGCCCAAACGCCGCGCGCCAAAGTCCGACGATCTCGCGCGAAGATCGGGTAGGCTAGCGCGCGATGGCAACCGGCGAATCAGGCCTCCCCCACGACACCATCGAGGCATTTGCCCGCGGTCTCTACTATGTCGCGGCGGTCGATGGGATCGAGCCCCGCGAGGAGGATCTCCTGCGCAACCTCTTGCGAGAGACCGACTCGCCCCTGAGCTTCGACGATCTGGGAAGCCGGGACTTCGGGCCGACCGACGTGGCGGTCGCCTTGGAGACTTCATTCTTGCGGCGGGTCTTCATCCGCGCCGCGGTGGCGATGGTCAAGGCCGATGGCCGGTTCACCGACGGCGAGCGCCGGGCGCTGGGCGAGATCGCCGACGCGTTCAACATGAACAACGCCGAATTCGGAGACCTCGAACAAGAGGCCGCCCGAGTCCAGCTCTAGCCCGGGCCTCGAACAACTTCCGAGTGCGGCGGGAATGGGCCCACGCCGCATCAAGTCTGTGGACTTGCACGAGTCGGGCCCCGGTAGTCTTTCGTCAGGAGCGCGCGCATGGGCATCATCAGTTTCATCAAGAGTCAGCTCATCGACATCATCGAGTGGCTCGATGATACGAACTACACGCTGGTCTGGCGGTTCCCCGACGAAGACCACGAGGTCAAGAACGGCGCCAAGCTGATCTGCCGCCCCGGACAGGCCGCAATCCTCATCAACGAGGGCAAGGCCGCTGACGTCTTCGGCCCCGGCACGCATACGCTCTCGACGCAGAACGTACCGATCCTCTCGACGCTGCGCGGGTGGAAGTACGGCTTCGAGAGCCCCTACAAGGTCGAGATCTACTTCGTCAACCTCCGGCAGTACCTCGACCAGAAGTGGGGCACCGCCAACCCAGTGCTGGTCCGCGATCCGGAGTTCGCGATCGCCGGGCGTCCCGGCCGCGTCCGCATTCGCGCGTATGGGTCCTACAACTTCAAGATCACCGAACCCCGACTGTTCTTCGACGAGCTCGTCGGCACGCAAGGCTTGGTCACCACCGACGCGATCGAGTCGTACCTCAAGCCGCGCATGGTCTCGGCGTTCTCGCAGGCTGCCGGCAAGAGTGAGCTGTCGGTCGCCGACATGGCCTCGAACTACGACGTACTGGCCACGGCGGTTCGCGGCACGATCGAAGAGGACTTCAAGAAACTCGGGCTCACCCTCACCAGTTTTCTGGTCGAGAACATCTCGCTCCCGCCCGAGGTCGAGCGGGCGCTCGACGCAGCAGCAGCCCAGTCGGCTCGTGGCGTCGACAACACAATGGCGTGGGAAGGCATGCAGGCCGTGCGCGACGCCGCGCGCACACCGGGCGCGGCGTCCGGCGTGATGCAGGCCGGCATGGGCATGGGCATGGGCGTTGGGATGGGTCAGATGATGGCCGGCGCCATGGGCCAGGCGATGCCGTATCCGCAGCCGGGCTATCCGCCGCAGCCGGGCTATCCGCCGCAGCCGGGCTATCCGCCGCCGGGCTATCCGCCGCCGGGCTATCCGCCGCCGGGGCCACCACCGGCCGCCGCTGCGCCGGCGCCTCCGGCCGCGGGGCCACCGTCGTTGGAGGAGCGGCTGCGAGCCCTCAAGGGTGCCTTCGACGCGGGCCTGCTCACCGAAGACGAGTACAAGAACAAGCGCGCCCAGTTGTTGGGCAGCCTTTGATCGTTCAGTGGACGCGGGTGACTCGCCGCGTCCACGCCACGACATCGGTGATGAAGTTGGTGTCGACGTACCGCTCCGCGAGGTATCGCTCGGGGCGCGACTCGCCTTGCTCGAGCTTGAAAAGGTGATCGAGCGCGTCGTAGCGCCGGACCTCGAGCTTCACCTTCCCACGCTTCGCCGCGCGGACCAGTGGCTCGACGTCGGCGATCGGATCGACCTCGAAGTCCTTTCCACCTTGCGCGAGCAGCACCTCGACGCGCATGCGTCCGAGTAACTCCGCAGGTCGCACGGCAAAGATCTCACGCAGCCACTGGGCTTGCGGCGCGAGTTCGGGTGGGATCTGGCGACCCTGGACGAGATCGTCGATCATCGTCAACTGCTGCTTGCGGGCTTGCTCACGGAGTTCCGGTGGCACGCCTTCGAGCCGGGCTTCCGCCTGGGCTCGAAGCACTTGCTCGTAGGGTCGTCCGGGCGGGGCCAGCAAACCCACCGCGTGGACATCCGCGGGACGCTCGGTGGCCAGCAGCAGCGCACGGAGTCCGCCCTCGCCATGACCGATCACCACGAGTCGATCGGGATCGACCTCGGGCTGGACCGCCAGCGAAGCCAGAGCACGTCGTGCATCGGCAAGCTGCGCGACGAACCCGAGCTCACCGGGAGCACTGCGCCCGCGCCCGCGCTCGTCGAACCGCAACACCACGAAACCAGCTTCGGCGAGCGCATCAGTGAGCGCGTGGCTGCCGATGTCCACCGGCGGCGGGCCGGCGAAACCGTAGCGATCCTCCTGGCCGGTTGCGGACAGAAACAGCACGCCTGGGGCCGGCCCGTCGGACTTGGGCAACAGCACCTCGCCGGCGAGCACCGGCTCGCCAGGCTTGCCTGGCAACTCGAGCTCGCGCACGGAAAACCCCGCGGTCGCCGGGAGCGTCCACGTCAAGTGACGGGGGCCGCGGATCTCGAACGTCGGCCACGACGGTTCGGTCGACGCGACAATCGTCAGCCCCGACGACACGACCTCGAGCCCTTCGATCCGACCATCGATCAGCGTGACAGTCTCGCCGAGGCTCGTCTCGATTCGCAGCCGCGCCCCATCGTCGGTCGACTCCAGCACGCGTCCGGTCCACTCGATCGGCGCGCCACCGGAGAGGGACAACAGCCGCCATTGCAGCGGCGCCGTGGTGATCTCGCGCAGCGCGAACATCAGCTCGGCGTGCAAGATCGCGGAATGTGCCATGAACGCCGTATCGACCCGAGCGGGCTCGTACGCGATCTCATCGTTGCGAACGCCATCGGTGATCGAGAGCGTGTCGCCGTCGCGCTCGAAGCGAAGTTCGGCGGCATCGCTGCGCTCGAACCCGCCCAGCAGCCGTCCTCGATCGTCGAGCACCAGCTCTCCTGCGCTACGGGCGGGCGCGCGCCCGACGATGCGCAACTCGATGCGGGTCTCGAAACGGTGGTGCCCCAACTTGTCGACACCGACGTAGCGCCCCCACGAGGTCCCGATCGATTGCCCTGCCTGACGCATGTCGAACTGGCGCACCTCACCGACCCGATACACCCGAGCCACGGCCGTTGCCGCGCGCAGTCGTCGGATCCCAGACGTCGTGGTCGTGGGCGCGGTGGACTGCCCGCCGGCAGGCGGCGGCGTGATGCAGCCCGCGCCGAGCAGCACAGGCACGAGCCACTGAACCAGGCCAACGAGCAGGCGCGGATGAGTGCAACTCTCCATCGGGGTGCGAACCTAGCGCGAACCATGTCCGCGCAGGGTTTCTCGGGGCCCCTGCGGACGACGACGACCTGGTCTCGAGAGATCGCTCCACGCGACCTCGTGCATGGCGGTTCGGGGCCGCCGCGACGCTGCTGTGAGGTCTCGAACCGCGCTGGAGCACCCCCTACAAGCTCGCCGCAGGCGATTTCACGATAGTGTCGGCACGGCGTCGATGGGGGCTTCCCATCCGAAGGAAATCGTCTATAAGTGTCGCCCGACGGGCTCGTAGCTCAATTGGTAGAGCAGTGGACTCTTAATCCGCGGGTTGTAGGTTCGATTCCTACCGGGCTCACTTCACGAACCCCGTCTTCGC
>CANLQR010000551.1 GCA_947492135.1 Deltaproteobacteria bacterium
TTCGCCTGCGGCAGCGAGGAACAGTTCGCCCATTCCGCCGCGCGCCATGGTTCGCACGAGCACGTATTTGCCGAACAACTGCGGAAAGTTGCTGGTCTGCGCACTCGAACCCGCGCGCGTCTGGCCCGGGACGCTCACTCCAACCCAACTATATCAGGGATGGCGCGCGGCCGATGCGGGGCTCAAAGCGCGAGGCGCAGTTGTAGGCGAATGCCGCCAAGCGGTGGGGCCACGGGCCGTTGAGTCCTCGGTTCGCGCCGGGTCGCCGCGGCCTCGTCCGACGGTGGCTCGGGACGCGGTGGGATCACCAGGGGCTGGCGAACGAGTCCCGCGCCCGGGCGTCGCAGCGACAGCGTGTACTCCCCCGGCATTGCCGCATCCGCGCGGACCTGCCCATTGAGGTCGGTTCGCGCGCCGCGGAATGGACCGCCATCGACCGTCACACCGGCCTGCGGCTCCCCGTCGTAGGTGATCTCGAGATCGACGTCCGGGCCGGACGCGACCATGCTTCCGACCAGCTCGATGTCCTCGCCAGGCCTGACGCCCATCGCCGTCGCGAGCTCGACGCCATCTTGGAGAGCCCGGAGGTCGTAGGGCCCGCTCCCCAGCGACTCGAAAGCAAACCCGTGCTCCTGCGGCGAACTCTGGTGTTGCTCGGTGGGGTCTTGCGAGGCGCGCGCGAGGATGGTCGCGCGAGGATAGGGATCGCCGTGCGGATCCAGCAAGGTCCCACTGATGACGTCTGCCGGCGGCATCAGCCGGATCTGTGGGGTCTCGTTGTCACCGCTGTTGGCGTCGACGTCGAGTTCGACCCGCGCGGGGCCGAACTGTGGCGCGTGAATCGCAACGACGACACGCTCTTGAAGTGCCAACGCGAGGTCGTCGCATCCGCGATCGGCTTCGGTGCACGGATCACACGGGCCCCGCCGAATCAACGCGAACGAGAACTGGCCCTCGGCGTCGGTGGTCGTGTTCGTGCCGATCGTGGGGATGAGCGCGTCGGGATCGGCGTCGAGTGCCGCGCCGACGGATATTCGCGCCGCGGCGACTGGGCGCGATCGCGAGTCGACGACCATCCCACGCAGCCGCGGCAGGCTCGTGGCCCGCAACACGCCGGGCACACCCGGCTCGATCACCCACGGTTCTGCCGGAATGGCGGACGGGTGGTGGAGTTCGACACAAACCTGGCCGATGCAGCCTGGGCCCTCGAATCCGCCGTCCTCATCCAGAACCACGGTATTGCCGGCCATCCCGGTCACCTCGCCGTCGGCGAGGCACCGCAGCGAGACGTGGCCGCCCTCGAGCGGATCGCCGTCGTCATCGACGACGACGGCGCGAACCCGCCTCGCGGCGGAGTCGTGGCTGCGACTGCTCACACCACCGGCGTTCGCGTCTGCGGACTCGACTTCGCCGCTCGCCCCGCGGCCACTCGCGGGGCGGCTCGCGGAGCCTACGGTTCGCCGAACCCCCCAGCCGACCAGCAGCACCAGTGCCACGAGGCCGCCGATCCCCACCGCGCGCCGCAGCGCCAGGCGTTTCGGCGCCGGCATCATCGCTCACGCACTCCCACCCATGATCGACTGCGCAACCGCTTGGGCCTCGGCGAGCACTCGATCGACCATCGCGTCGACCTCGGCCGCAATCCGGGTTTGGGCGGCGCCCACCGGTGCAGCCGCGCCCCGCCCCAGCGCGTAAAGCTTGGCCTTGGGCTCGGTGCCACTGGGCCGCACCACGAATCGGCAGGCGTTCGCACCTTCGCTTTGCAGCTCGAACACCAGGACATTGCCGGGCAAGTCGCGGGTTCGACTACCCGTGGAGCGCGGCATGCTGCGGTCGACGACCGAGGTGACCGCCAGGCCACCAAACTGCGACGGAGGTTCGCGACGCCAGCGGTCGACGAGGCCTGCGATCGCGTCACGGCCGGCAGCGCCGTAGGCATAGAGGTTCGCAGTGCGCTCGCGATGGTAGCCGTGCTTCGCGAAGATCTGTGCGAGCTGACCGTGCAGCCCGTGGCCCGCTGACTTTGACCACGCGGCAGCTTCGGCGAGCAGCAGCGCCGCGATAGCTCCGTCTTTGTCGTGGACGTCGTTCCCTCGCGTGTAGCCGTGGGACTCCTCGCAAGCGAACAGCAATCGGCGTGCGGGGAACTCGTCCATCATTCCGGCGTGGTGTTTGAACCCGACCAACAGGTCCTCGATGACCTCGACGCCGGCAGCGCGCGCCAACGTGCCCACCAGGCCCGAGGTGAGCAGCGTCGTGAGTACCCAGTCGTGGGCAAGGATCTCGGCGTGGCGCAGCACGTGATCCAGCAGCAACACGCCGAGACGATTGCCGTCGATGAACACCAGCGCGCCGTCTTGGTCGCGCGCGACGGCGCCGAGCCGGTCGGCATCCGGATCGGTTGCCAGAACGAGATCAGCAGCTTCAGCTTCGGCCTGGGCCACGGCCATGGCCAACGTGGCGGGCACCTCTGGGTTTGCGCTTGCGACGGTGGCGAACCGCCCGTCGTCGGGGAGCTGGGCCTCGACCACCGACACCGACACACCTTTGCCGCGCAGCAGCGGCATCAATGCGGTGTGCCCCACGCCGTGCAACGGTGTGAACACCACACGCAGGCCCGAAGCCGAGAGGTCTCCGAGTACACACTGCGCGCGCACGCATCCTTGATAAGCGGCATCCAGCGCAGCGATCGCGGGACCCGCCTCGGCGACCTCGATACGCGCGGCGTCAGCGGCCACGAACGAGCGCAGCGGCGCCGTCATCGCACGCTCGATCGCTGTCATCAGCGCCCGGTCTCTGACGCCGAGCACCTGGGCGCCATCCGAGCCGTAGATCTTGATCCCGTTGTCCCCCGGTGGATTGTGGCTCGCCGAGATCACGATGCCCGCGCCGCACCCCTGCGCACGCACGATGAAGGAGAGCTGCGGCGTCGACCGCGGCTCGTCGACCAACAAGACCGCCAAACCACACGCCGCAAGCTGCTCGGCAGCGGCGCGGGCAAACGCGCGACTGTGCGTGCGGGTATCGTAGGCGATCGCGACCCGCTTGGCCGCGCCCTCGCTCGCAATGAGCTCCGCGACGGCTTGGGCCGTCTCGCGGACCAGGGTCACGTTCATGCGGTTCGGGCCTGGACCACACGCGCCACGGCGACCTCCCGTGCCGATCGGTAGCGGCCCAGAGAATGCATCCTCGAGCTCGGCGCGCGCCGCCGCGTCGCCTTGATCGACGCGCGCGAGCAAAGCCGCCAGCGCCGGCCGATCCTCGAGATAGCGCTGATCGGTGCACCACCGCGTCAACTCGTCCAACCACGGCACTTGGGCCAACGACGCAGGGACCTTGGGCGCGGGGGGGTCGACAGACATGCTCAAGGCGGCATCTTACGGCGAGCGCCGCCACCAAACCAGGCCAGGCCCGCGGTTGGGCGGCGCGTTTTGGCTCCACGCACCCGCCGCCTCTCGTCGCCTGCTCCCTCGCGGGTCTCGCCCGGGAGCATCCCGCGGTAATGCGCGGCCTGTGAAATCCATGTCATCTCTCGTGCGTTGGAGCTCAACAGCCGAATCGGGGAGCGACTCGCGTCGTTCTATGGAACACTGGGGGATGCTCGCTGTCCCTCGTCCTCGGACCTGACGAGTTGTCACGGGCCGACCCCATTGCGGAAGCGAAGGAGCGAAACATGCGCCAACCCCTCTACCTCCGTCTTCGCCCGTTCTTGCGACGTGAGCTCCGAGCCCGGCTCGTCTCCGCTGCGGTGGCGGTCTTCGTGCTCTGCGGGCTTTCCTGGCTCGGTGTCTCGGCACTGACCAAGATCGACAGCCGGGAGGCCCACGATCTCCGCGTCGCCCTGCGTATCGAGAGCGCTTGGAGCGTCTGCGGGGAGCCGGGCGGTCCGCTGTGCTCCTACGAGGATCGGGAGCAAGCCCGCATCGATGCCAAGCACGAGCACGAACGGCGGCTTCGCCTCGGCGTGCTCGACGAGCTCGCACGGCGGATCGCGCATGCCAACGGCCAGCTCGAAGAGGCTGCTGCGCTCGTGACCGCCAGCAAGCTCAACCCCCGCAACGGCGCGCTGCAGGGCGACACCATCGCCTTGCGCAACGCACTCTCCTCCGCAGCGGTGGATCTCCGCCCCGCGCCGCTGACTCCGGTCGAAGGCCGCCGCGAGCGGCTGCTTTGGGCCCTGGACGTCGCGATGCCCGACATCCCCGGGGACTGCCGCGATATCGACTTCGACGGTATTGGCTGGGTCGGCGGCTGCGATCTGACGCGTGCGGGCAACCCCGAGGCACGCACCGATCAGCGCCGCCTGGTGCTCGAGCAGATCGCCTTGGAGCGCAGCACCCTCGACGCGCTCCGCGTGCGCATCGGCGCACTGCGTGGCCGCGAGACTGGTGACACCGACGTCGACGCGAGCACCGCAAACCGCGTGGAGCTGGTCGGTGACCTCCTGCCCTCGCGCGAGATCTCCAGCGACTACTCGGACAAGATGGCGATCGCGTCGTGGCTCGCCGTCGGAACCGGCAACGACGCTCTCGACGACGACGGCACCAGCAGCCTGGTCGCCGTCGCCCGCACCTCGGGCATCGCGGACGTCGGTGGCGACCTCTCCACGATCGCTCGAGCGCACGTCGCCGACCTCAACCGGTTGGTGCAGGATCCCGGCGCAGCGGGCTGGGACGGTGGTTGGCTACTCGATGGCATCGAGCAGGTCGGGATCACCAAGCCCAGCGTTCGCTACCGCTCACCCGTCAGTGTCGGTACCCAGGTCCGACTTTTTGCGACCGTGCTGATGCTGCTGGGCACGCTGATGTTGGTCGTCGTCGGTCCGATCGTGACCGCCACGACGACGGCCCGCGAGCGCGAGGCCGGTACGCTGCCGGTCCTGCGCATGACCGGTCTGTCGGCGGGTGACATCGCGATGGCCATGACCATCGGCCCCAACGTCTTCGCCCTGGTCGCAGGGATTTCGCTGGTGGTCTTCGCGGCGGGCCTGCTCGCAGCCACCGCGGGTCTCACCGCCACGCTATCGCTGCTCGCGATCGTCGTGGTGTTCTCTGCGGCGACGCATCTGACGGCCATCGGGCTGGGCGATGCGCTCGGCCAGCGCGTCAACGCGATGGTCGTGGGCGGCCTGCTGGGCCTGGGCGTACTCGTCCCTGGCTTGATCGGCGCGACGATGGTGGTGGGCGATATGGCGACCACGGGCCTGCTGCTC
>CANLQR010000552.1 GCA_947492135.1 Deltaproteobacteria bacterium
AACGGGACCATCCAGCTGGTCCGGGTCGCCGGCGAGGGGGCCGTCGCGCTGCGGGTACCCGGTGAGCTGGTTGCGGTGAAGATCGCACCCGAGCGCCCCTACCGGGTGCACCGCTCGGGGTTCGTCGGTTGGGTGGGCAACGTCGTGCCGCACCTCGAACCCGAGATCGGCTTTCTTCACTGCGAGGGCGAAGGCGCCGTGTTTGTTTGCCTGCCTTCGGCCAACGGCACGCGTCGTGGCGACTCCGGGGCGACACTCATCGTGGGGGGCCGGGGATGAATCCACAGGGCGACCTGAGCCGGTTCGAGGCGTTCAAGCGCGAGGTTCTCAACCTGCCCAATCTGATCACGATCGGGCGGTTGTTCCTGATCCCTCCGGTGCTGGTCCTCATCGACCCGACCGACCCCGTACGAAATTTCATCGCGGCGTTGCTGTTCGCGGCCGCGAGCGGCCTCGACATCCTCGACGGGTGGCTGGCACGGCGGCAAAACCTGGTGACGGTCTTCGGCAAGTTCATGGATCCGCTGGCCGACAAGCTCATGGCCATGGCGGTGATGATCTGGCTGGTCACCGTGAGCCTGCTGCCGGCGTGGTTGGTCGTGGTGATGATCGGCCGCGATTTCTACATTTCGGGATTGCGGTCCGTGGCAGCCAACCAGGGCGTTGTCATCGCCGCTGGCGAGGGCGGCAAGATGAAGACCGTGATGCAGCTGATCGGTATCTGCTGCGTGCTGGCGCGCTACCGCTACCGGATGCCGTTCTCGCCGGTCGACGTCAATTTTCACGAACTCGGCATGGGGTTCATCTACGTCGCCTTGGTGCTGTCGATCATCAGCGCCGTGCAGTACACGCTCGAGTTCGGTCGCACGCTCAAAGAACATCGCACGAGCTGAATGGCGACTGTTTCACCATGGTCGTCGGTGTCGGAGGCGTCGCGGACGACCGCATTCGGGCAGCTCGTGGCCGACGGTCGCGATGTCTCGTGGCTCGACGGTGGCAGTGTGGGCCGGGGCATCGTCGGCTTCGACGCCGATGTGGAGATCGAGGCGGACGATCATCAAGCGATCGCGGCGGTCGATCGGCTGTGGCGTGCCGAGCCGGATGCCGTGTGGATCGGCTGCATCACCTACGACTTCGCGGCCGACCTGGTGCTCGGTCGCAAGCCTCGCGTGCGCGGGTTGCCGGGCTGCCTGATGCGGCGGTATCGCTCACGACTCGAGCTGGGCCCCGGAGGCCGTGTGCAGGTGTTTGGCAGCCCGCCAGCGCCGCCGGTGTCTGGACTCGAGCCGCCCGCGTCGTGGCCGCTCGCGCCGTTGACCCCGGTCTGGGCGGCTTCGGATTATCGCGCACGTGTCGCGGCAGTGCAGCGCCACATCGTGGCAGGCGACACCTATCAAGTGAACCTCGCCCAACGATTCTGGGCGCCATGGTTGTCGCCGTGCACCGCCGCCGAGTTGCCACGGCGAGCGGCGGCGCTGTATCTCCATTTGCGCGCCAAGGCGCCCGCAGAGCGCGGCGCCTTGCTGAAGGTGGCGGGCGGGTTCGTGCTCTCGAATTCGCCTGAGACCCTGGTCGACGTCGATCGCGACAGCAACGGGATCGACATCGCTCGAGCCCGTCCGATCAAGGGGACGCGGCCACGCGCCTCGACGCCCGAGGCCGATCTCGCTGCCAAGGCGGAGCTTCGCGCCAGCGCGAAGGATCTCGCGGAACACGTGATGATCGTCGATCTGGTCCGCAGCGACCTCGGCCGGCTCGCGATGGCCGGGACGGTGGAAGCGTCGGCGCGTCCCGACGACCTCGCCCTGCCCACGGTGCATCACCTCGTGAGCGAGGTGCGAGCGAAGCTGCGCCCAGGCGTGGGGCTCGCAGAGCTATGTGCTGCGCTGGTCCCGGGCGGGAGTGTGACCGGAGCGCCCAAGCGGCGGACGCTCGAGATCATCGAGGCGCTCGAGCAGCACCCGCGAGGGATCTACTGCGGCGCGATCGTGTTGCTCGAGCCCGCGGGTCTGCGCATGAGCATCCCGATCCGCACGGCGGTGGTGGGTGTCGACGGGCTCTCTCTGCACGCCGGCGGTGGCATCGTCGCCGACAGCGAAGCCGAGGCGGAGCGTCTCGAGAGCCTCGCCAAGACCCGCGCGTTCGAGCGGTGAGCTCGGAGGTGGGGATTAGGCCGCCGGCTTCGCGGCGGCTTTCTTGGCGTCCACGGCGTCGCCGTGTTTGGTCAAGAAGAGGAACAACAGGCCCACCCCAGCCACCAACGCGACGTCGGCGACGTTGAAGGTTGGCCACGGCTTCTCCGGCCAGTAGTAGACCTTGATGAAGTCGACCACGCCGTAGCGCATCTCACCGCGCAGTTCGATCATGCGCACCAGGCGATCGTGAAGGTTGCCCATCGCGCCACCGGCAACCATGGCAATCGCCACGTAGGCGCTGGCCCACCGGGTCGGCAGCGTCAACGCGAGCTTCACCATGTAGCCGAGCGCAAGCACGGTGACGAGGATGAAAACGACCCGAGCGTACGAGGCATCGCGCAGGAAGCTGAAGGCCGAACCGGTGTTGAAGCCGAACTCGAAGTAGGCCCACTTGTCGATCACCGTGACGGTCTCGCCCTCGCGGAGCGCGTCCCAGGCCCAGGCCTTGCTCCACAGATCCAATCCCAGTGTGATCGCGGCGACGATGCCCGCGAGCACGAGTCGAGGGCGCCGTGCCACTTCGGCTTGGGGTTCAGCGAGTTCGGGGGGAGCAGGGGCGTCGGCCATGCGCGCGCGGAGCATAGCCTATGCCCGCAGGCGGCGCAGGCCGAACCCACCGAGCGCGACTAACCCCAGCGCGACGACTTGCGACCACGACAGCAGCAGCGGGTGGCTTGGCGCCATGCCGAGCCATTGCGCCACCGCGCCACCGGGCAGTTCCAGCAGGAAGCCGCGGGTATCGTCGCCGCGCATCGCCTCCATCACGAACCGCAAGACGCCGTAGCCCAGCGCGTAGCGGCTCGCCTGCAGCAGGGCCCGTTCGGGGCCGCGACCGACCCGCAGCGTGATCAGGATCGCCGCGAGTACGAACAGGCCCAGGGCCTCGAACCCCTGCACCGGCAGCAGCGGCACGGTGTTCCCGCCGTCCATGGGTGCGCCCGCAACGGCGGCGACGATCGAGTCGGGCCCGAACGTGACGCCAAAGCCGCGGGTCGTGGGTGCGCCCCAGCAGCAGCCCGCGAACAGGCAGCCGAGGCGACCGAAACCATGTCCCAGCGCCATCCATGTCGCCGCGAGGTCGCACAGCGTGGAGAACTCGGTGTGGTGCCGACGGGCGAGCCACAGCCACGACCCGACGATGGCCGCGAGCGATCCAAAGAACACGAAGCCAGTGCCGTCGGACACCAGCACGCGGCTGGGGTCAGCGACGTACTCGGATGGCACGGTCAACACGTGCAGGACGCGTCCACCGACGAAGGCGCCCAACGCGAGTGCGAGGTAGAAATCCACGAAGAACGACAGCCGTTCGGTGCCGCCAATGCCGCGCCGCTTCGCGTCCCACCAGACGCCCGGCGCGCTCGCGAGGGCTCCGATGAGGATCAGCGTGCCGTAGGCGTTCGCGTGCCCGCCCCACGGAAAGTCGAAGAGGACCGGATGCACTACTGCGGCTCCGCGCGGCGCGCTCGCCAGAGTCCGACCACGAGCATGACCATGCCCGCGAGCAGCAGCACATCCGCCACGTTGAACGCGGGCCAGCGGTGCTTGGGCCAGTAGAAGAACACGATGAAATCGACAACCCCGTGGCGAACGCCTTCGCCAAAGATCGACATGGTGCGGAACAGTCGGTCGTGGAGGTTGCCCAGCGCCCCACCGATCAACAGGCCGATTGCCGTCGGCACCAGCAACCCGCCGTGGGTCCAGCGCCAGGCCACGCGCAGGACATACGCGACCGCGACCAGGGTGATCGCCACGAACACCCAGCGCGACCACGCGGCATCGCGCAAGAAGCCGAACGCGGAGCCCGTGTTGAACGCGAACTCGAAGTGAAACACCCCACGGATGATCCGCTTGGGGGGATGGCGCCGCAGCACTTCCCAGGCCCAGGCCTTGCTCGCCAGATCGCACGCCAGCCCGATGACGACCACCGCGGCGATGGCAAACAAGCGACGCGCCCGCGTCGGCGTAGAGGCTGGAGCGGGCATCAGCCCGCGCATCATACCGCCTGTCGCACAGCCATTGGCCGGGTCAGGTTCGCTCGCGTAACAGGTCGAACAGCGCCGGTCGGCGGCGCCGTGGCCACTGCTTGGGCCCACCACCGAGTTGCCGTCGCGATCGCGACACGCGCTGGTCCATCGCCTGGCGCGAGAGCCCCTCGAGGGCAAGGGGATGGGCCTCCTGCAGATCGGCGAGTTCGACCCGTTCTTCGCCGAGCAGGTTGGACAGCGCGTTCTCGAGGAGCACCGCCTCCGGCAACCGAAGCTCACGCAGTGCGCCGCGCAGTCGTGCGCGGGTCGACAGCTGCTCGATGACATCTTCCGAGGTCAACCGCAGCTCGTCGACACGCCGGTGGGCATTGCGCGCGAGCGACACGAACGCCGACGCAAACATCAGCTGCAGCGGCCGCACCCCGCCGCTGCGCAGCTCGGGATCGTGCAGGATGGCGTCGACCTCGGCCCACGCGACAGCATCGAGTTCGGCGTCGTGGCCACCGGTGCGCTCGAAGTCCTCACTACTCCACGCGGCGACACACAGCCGCAGACGCACCGCCTCGAAGACCAGGAGTTCGGCGAGCGCGACCGAGAGCTCGCCGGTGCTCTCGCTGGCGCCGCTCGCCGTGTTCGCGAGGTTGCCCGCAAACCGATCGAGTCGCTCGCGTCCAGCGTCGCCTTGTCGCAACGATGAGAACCACCCTTCGATCTGCGGGCTGGTCTCGACGAAGAGTGCGTCCTGGAGGTCGCGGTGGAAACGGACGAGCTCGGGCCAGCGGGGGTCGCGGACGGCGATATCGAGGCCAACGCCCAGGCGCCGGGCCTCGGCGGCACAAGCGGCGACGCTGTCGAGCTCGAGCTGCAGGGCCTGGACGTCGACCGGGCGGTCGGCAGTGGGCACGGGGAGGACGTCGGTGACCGCTGTCGCAACGAGACTCATGGAGGACAAGGTCTAAGCACGGGGGCGAGGGGGCGCAAGGGGGCTGTGCCGAGGATGCTGGAGGGTGACGCCCAGCCACGCGCCC
>CANLQR010000553.1 GCA_947492135.1 Deltaproteobacteria bacterium
CGGCCGGCACCTGGCGCAGCGCGTGGGGCAGAAAGCTCGACAACGGCACGATCACGCTCTGGTCGGGCAGCTCGAACAGCAGCTCGATGTCGTGGGCGGCAGGCTGCTCGTCGGCGCTGTGCAGCGCGATGATCACGGCGTCGTGTAGCTCGATCGGCCGTTGGTCGGGCGAATCGAGCTCGAGCTGCAGCGCGACCGCCCAACCAAACCCGGCATAATCCGCGTCCGGTTGAACGCGCTCGTGCTCGAGCGCAAGCAGCTCGAGCACGTCACGCTCCACGAACGGGAGATCGGCGATCCGTGCGACCGCCATCCGACCGCCTAGGCGACCAGGCGGGTCGCCTGGGCTCGCGGCGCCCGCTTCGCGCCGAATCGTCCGCCGCCACGCGACGGCGCGCGTGGTGCTGGCGTCGCACGACCGCCGCCGAATCCGCCACCCTTGCTGCCATAGCTGCGACCGCTCTTGCTGACGCGGGCCGCGTGCTTGTCGGGATTGGCTGCCCGATACGAGTTGCGCTGACTGGCCATCGCGCTGCGATTGCCAGCAGGCGTCGTGTACGGCGTGCTGTACATCGGCCGGTAGCCCGGCGAAAACGCGCTCATCATCATCGAGCCCATGAGCATGCCGGTCATCATGCCCATCATCGGGGAGTGATAGCCGCCGTAGACTCCGGCGCCGGCGACCTGGTACTGGCCCTTGCCGTCGCCGAGCAGGTCGCGCTGAATCGTGAAGATCTTCTCGTCGTCGCCGACCTTGCCGTCCTCGTTGTTGTCGAAGAAGCCGGTCACGACTTGGGTCTTGTCGTCGGTGTCCTGGACCGCGACGCTGATGACCTCTTCGCCGACGTAGATCTCGTTGACGCGGCGCTCGAAATCTTCGGGGCCTTCGGCGTCTTTGTACGCGGTGGCGAGCTCATCCCAGTCGATGTCGACCCGGGTGTCTTCAGTCGTGACCCACCGGTCGGTAGCGCCGTTGCACGCAGGCACGGTCAAACCCAGCGAAACGGCGACGGCCGCGCCCAGCAGGCGAGACGACCACGATACATTGTCGAGCACGGTCGATTGGTCCTTCGAAAGCGCGTCCGGGGGATCGCGTGGCGACAAGCTAAGTTTCCCTCCGGTCAGCGTCAAGCCCAGGACGCTCGACCCTACCGAGGAAATCAAGCCCGCCGACGGCGGTTCAAAGCCGTTGCGGGGCCCCAGCCCTGCCAAAACCGAATCTTGGTTGCCGGCAGCGGCCGAGGTTCCGTGACTTGGGCGTGAGCACCGCCCGAAACCGCCCCAAGGCCCCAAGCGACGGGCTGACCTCGACGCCACGACCACGTGCACGGTGAGTGCCTCGTCGAGTCTTGCTAGAAATCACGGATCCAGGGGACTCACTCGCGTCTGCGCCGCAGGTGCACGGTGAACACCGTCCCGCTCGTAGCGCTCGACTCGACGCCGATGTCGCCTTCATGTGCCCTCGCGATCTGCTGCGAGATGAAGAGCCCGAGCCCGAGGCCGCCGGATCGCGATGCGCTGTTGGTTCGGGCACGGAAAGGCTCGAAGATCGCCGGCAGCAGTTCGGGCGGGATGACACCTCGATTGTGGATCCGGATCACGATCGCTCCCTCGGCGCCGGTGATCCTCAACGAGATGGGGGATCCTCGCGTCCCGTGGCGCAGCGCGTTGCCGACCAGGTTGGAGAACAGCTGCAGCAGCCGATAGGGATCGCCCCACGTCGCGCGATCGCCATCGGCCTCGATCACGATCTCGCGGTCCGGGTTCATCGCGCGCAGCTCGTGGACCGCGCGCTCGACGAGCTCTCCGACGTCGAGGTGCTCGCGGGTGCACGAAAAGCCGAGCCCACCTGCGAGCCGGCCACGTGTCAGATCGATGAGCTGCTCGAGCATCTCGCTCATCCGGTGGCCCGACGCCGCCATCCGGTCCAAGGTCCGCAGCTGGTCCTTGTCCGTGGTCCGTAGCTGGAGCACCTCTGTGCTCGCGATCAGCGCCGCGAGCGGGTTGCGGAGGTCGTGTCCGAGGATGCCGACGAATATCTCGTTGAGACGGAGCGCCTCAGAGAGCTCCCGGCGCTGGCACGCCAGCTCGAAGAACACGTCCGCCTTGCCCTTGAGGATATGCGGATCGATCGGCTTGAACAGGAAGTCGACAGCGCCCAAGTGGTACCCCGTGAACACGCGCCACGGGGCACTGGCGCCGGCGGTCACGAAGATGATCGGCACGTGCTTTGATGCGCTGGCGCCACGCATCAGTTCGGCAAGCTCGAAGCCGTCCATGATGGGCATCTGCACATCGAGCAGTGCCAGCGACACGTCGTGCACGAGCAACAGCTCGAGCGCCTCGGATCCCGATCGCGCAAGGAGCAGCTCCAGACCATCGCGACGAAGGAGCGCCTCGAGCGCGACCAGATTCTCGGCCGTGTCGTCGACGAGCAGAAACTTGATCGGTTCGGACGACACCAAGCTAGGCTCCACCGCGGCTCTTAGCACACACGAGCTTCGTGAGAAAGGTTCCTATGTCCTCGAGCCGGACCACATGCGCGGCAGGTCCGACGCGCCGCATGGCTGCCTCGGGCATGATCGGACAAGACGCCGTCGCCGGGGCTTGGACGATCGCCACACCGCCGGCCTGCTGAATCTGCCAGAGCCCCTGTGCGCCATCCTGGTTCGCGCCGGAGAGCACGAGGCCGGCGACCCCTGGTCCGTACGCGTCGGCGGCCGACTCGAACAGCACGTCGATCGCCGGACGCGAAAGCTGGACGGGCTCGTCGATGGAGAGCGACAGTGCGCGATTCCGTTCGATCAACAGGTGATAGTTGGGCGCCGCGACGTAGATCGTATGGTCGACAAGCGGCGCCTTGTCCTCGGCTTCGTAGACTGCCCGTGCACAGATCCGAGCCAGGATCCCCGGCACGAGGTTCGCCTGCCCGGGCGGAAGGTGAAGCACGATGACGATCGGGCACGATACCTGTTCGGGCAGCGCGGGCACGATCGTGAGCAACGCGTCGAGCGCCCCCGCCGATCCGCCGATCACGATGACTTCGATGTCACTCATCTAGACTAGATCTTTTGGTAGATGCGCGCACCCGGCACGAGCTCGGTGAACTCCGCCGCGTGTTGCGAGAATCGCAACGTCTCCTTGGACCCGAGACCGAGAAAGCCCTTGCGGCACAGTGAGTCGCCGAGCACGCCTAGCGCGCGTTCCTGAAGTGTCTTGTCGAAGTAGATGAGCACGTTGCGGCACGACACGAGCTGCATCTCCGCGAACACACTGTCGGTCGCGAGACTATGGTCGGAGAACACGATCGCCTTCTTCAAGCGGCGGTCGAGCACGGCTCCCCCATAGGCGGCCGAGTAGTAGTCGCCGAACGATGCTCGCCCGCCGGCAAGTCGGTAATTCTCGGTGAACTTTGTGATTCGCTCGGTCTGGTATACGCCCTCTTCGGCCGAGCGAAGAGACTCGGGATTGATGTCGGTCGCGTAGATCAAGGCGCGGTCGAGGAGCCCCTCTTCGTAGAGCACGATCGCCAGCGAATAGGCCTCCTCACCCGTGGAGCATCCCGCGGCCCAGATCTTCACTGATGCATAGGTCTCGAGGTAGGGCACCACCGACTCGCGAAGCGTACGGTAGTACAATGGGTCGCGGAACATATCGCTCACCTGGACGGTGAGGAAGCGCAGGAGCTCGGTGAACAGTTTCGGCTCGCCGAGTACGCGCTCCTGGAGCCGAGAGACCGTTTCGCATTTGAAGTGCAGGAGCGCCGACCCAACGCGGCGCTTGAGCGAGGCTTGCGCGTAGCTGCGAAAGTCATGGTGGTACCTGAGGTAGATGGCGTCGAGCAGGAGACCGAGCTCGACATCGCGGACCGAGCGGTCGGTCACTTGCGGATCCACACCCGGGCGAGGGACAGGAGCTTGTCGACATCGAGCGGCTTGGCGATGTAGTCGTTCGCGCCGGCTTGGAGACAGTCCTCCCGATCGTCGATCATCGCTTTGGCTGTGAGCGCGATGATCGGCAGCTTGGCAAACTGGGGCTGTTTGCGGATCTCCCGGGTCGCCTGCAGGCCATCCATCACCGGCATCATGATGTCCATCAGCACGAGATCGACGCCGGGATGCTCGCGCAAGTGATCGAGCGCCTCGAGCCCGTTGCGCGCGATCTCGATCTTGGCGCCCCTGGGCTCGAGCACCTTCGTCAGCGCGAACACGTTGCGCACGTCGTCCTCGACAATGAGGATGCGACGGCCCTCGAACACGTCTTCGCGGTCGCGGGCGTCGCGGAGCATGCGCTGTCGCTCCGGCGGAAGATCGGACTCGACCTGGTGTAAGAACAGGGTGACCTCGTCGAGCAGCCGCTCGGGGGAACGCGCGCCCTTGATGATGATCGAGGTCGAGAACTGCTCGAGCTCGTGGACCTCGCCCTGCGACAGCGAACGCCCCGTATAGACGATCACCGGTGGGACGCCGTACTGGTCGCCACCAGACATCTCTTTGAGCAGCTCGAGCCCGCTTCGATCCGGAAGCGACAGATCGAGGACCATGCAGTCGAAGGTCGAGGCACCGAGGTGCTCGAGGGCTTGGGCCGTGGTCCCTACCTCGACGGTCTCGACGTCGTCGGCGGCGAGCAGCAGGGCCGTGCTCCTGCGCAAGACAGGATCGTCTTCGACGATCAACACGCGGCGGAGCTTCTGGGTGAACTTCGCTTCGAGGTGCTTGATCGCCTCGAGGAGCTGTTCACGCTCGATGGGCTTGAGCGCATATCCGGCCGCGCCCATCGCGAGCGCCGCCTTCGAGTGGTCCGAGGCCGAAATCACGTGGACCGGAACGTGACGCGTCAGCGGATCGCGTTTGAGAGCATCGAGGACCGAGAGGCCCGAGCGATCCGGCAGCCCCATGTCGAGCACGATCGCGCTCGGTCGGTAGAGCTTCGCCATGGCGAGACCGTCTTCGGCCGTGGCCGCGAGCAGGCCGTGGAAGTCGAGCTCGTGAACGAGATCGTAGAGGATCTGCGCGAAGGCGGGATCGTCCTCGATGATGAGAATGGAGCGAGACGTCGAGGCAAGTCGATGGCGATCGTCCGCCACCGGTGCGGGACTGTGGCCAGCAGCCGCGGGTGGCGCGCGCCGGGGGCTCGGAGCCGCGTGAGCGGCCCGCGCTGGTGTTGCGTCATGTGCCGCATATCGTGCCGGCAACGACAGCG
>CANLQR010000554.1 GCA_947492135.1 Deltaproteobacteria bacterium
CGCGGCGAGCTCGGTGTGGACGACGAGGTTGCCGCCGATGCCACTGCGTGGGTCGCCGCGGGGGAGGATGCACCGTGAGGCCCGCCCCGACCGCCAGCATCAGGATATTGGCCCGCGTCGTGATCGCCTCGACGCGGCACCGCGCCCACGTGATCGCGGTCGTGCTCGCACTGGCGTTGCTCGCCGGCTTCGTCGCGCGGCGACTACAACTCGATGCGCTGCCGGACATCACCAGCAACCAGGTCCAGATCCTGACCCGCGCCCCGGGCCTCACGCCCGAGGAGGTCGAGCGGCTCGTCACCCGACGGATCGAGGTCGCGCTCGGCGGCCTGCCCGGGGTCGACGAACAGCGCAGCTTGTCGCGCTTCGGCATCTCCGCGGTGACGGTGGTGTTCCGCGACGACGTCGATCCGTGGCGCGCCAGGCAGCAGGTGCAGGAGCGCATCGGCAGCCTCGCCGCCGAGCTGCCCGCCGGCGTCGAGGCCCCGGCGCTGGGGCCCCACACCGGCGGCCTCGGCGAGGTCTTCCACCTGACGCTCACGTCGCCGGTTCGCTCGCAGGCCGAGTTGCTCGAGCTCATCGAGCTGCGCGTGGCACCGCTGCTGCGCGCCGTCGAAGGTGTGGTCGAGGTCAACACCTGGGGCGGCCGTCGCCGGACCCTCGAGATCCGCGCCGATCCGCTGCGGATGGCGCGGCGTGGCATCACGCTCGAGGCGCTGTCGATCGCACTGTCGCGCGCATCGGGGGCAGCACCGGGTGGATCGATCAGCGCCGGCGCTGGTGCTGTACTGCTGCGCGGGGTCCATTGGCCGGCGGGACCCGTCGACCTCGGCGCCGCTGTCGTGCGCAGTGACGCCTCCGGGGTCGTGCGCGTCGCCGACGTCGCCGACGTCGCGTGGGGCGACCTGCTGCGCCTGGGCGCCGCGACGGCCAACGGCCGCGGCGAGACCACCTATGTCATGGTCCAGATGGCGCTGCATGCCAACGCCTTCGAGGTGGTGCAGGCGGTGTGGGATCGGATGCCGGAGATCTGGCGTGTGCTGCCGCAGGACGTCGGCGTCGAGATCGTCTACGACCGCAGCGAGCTGGTCACCGCGACGTTGCGCACCGTCGGTCGCAACCTCGCCGAGGGCGCGGTGCTGGTCGTCATCGTCTTGGTCGCCATGCTCGGCAGCGTGCGCGCGGGCCTCTTGGTCGCGTCGGTAATCCCGCTGTCGATGCTCGGCGCCGGCGCTGGAATGGTCGTGTTCGGCATCCCCGGCAACCTCATGAGCCTGGGCGCGATCGACTTCGGCCTGCTGGTCGACGGCGCGGTGGTCGTGGTCGAACGGGTCTTCCACGTGCTGCACCACCATCGCGCCGAACTCGAGGGCGCGAATGCACAGACCCGCGGTGACGTGGTCGCGCGCGCGATGGGCAGCATCGCCGCGCCGATGGCGTTCTCGGTCGCGGTGATCGTGCTGGTCTATGCGCCGATCCTCGCGCTGCAGGGCGTCGACGGCAAGATGTTCCGGCCGATGGCGCTGACCGTGGTGTTCGCGTTGGTGTGCGCGCTGCTGTTGTCGTTGACTTGGGTGCCCGCGATCGCCGGCCGCCTGCGCACCAAGGACGTGCCGATGCGCGCGCCGCTGCTCGCCCGTGCCATCGAGGCCGCGTACGCGCCGGTGCTGCGATTCGCGACCGGGCGGCCGACCATCGTCTGCGTCCTCGCGGCGGCATCGCTGGGCGCCGGCGGCTGGGTCTACGCCCAGCTCGGGACCTCGTTCGTGCCGCAACTCGACGAGGGCGATCTCGTCATCCAAGTCACCCGCACCGCCGACATCTCCCTCGAGCACGCCATCGAGGACGCGGGGCGACTCGAGCAGCGCCTGCTCACGGTCCCCGAGGTCCGCGGCGTCACCTCGCGGATCGGCTCGCCCGCGGTCGCGACCGACATCATGGGCCTCGAGCAGGCCGACGTCTTCGTCAACCTCGCCGAGCGCGAGCAGTGGCGGCCGGGCCTCGATCGCGACGCGCTGCTCGCCGAGATCAACCTCCGCCTCGACCCCGACGTGACCGGTGAGCGCAACGTCGAGTTCGGGTTCACCCAGCCGATCCAGATGCGCTTCAACGAGCTGCTCGGTGGCGCAGTGACCGACGTCGCGATCGAGCTCTACGGCGAGGACCTCGACGAGCTGCAGCGCGTCGCCGGCGAGCTGCGCGACGCCGCGGCCGGGGTCGAGGGCGCGCACGACGTTCGCGTGCTCGCGCCGCCGAACGTGCCGGTCATCGACGTCCGGCCCAAGGTGGTCGACGCTGCGCTGCTCGGCATGGACGCCGCGCAGGTGCTCGACGTCGTCCGTGCGGTTCGCGTCGGTGTCGACGTCGGCGGCAGCTGGGACGGCCCCGTGCGGATCCCGATGCGGCTGCGCGTCCACGACGACGTCGCGGCGTTCGACCTCGCTGCGCTGCCGGTGACGACGCCCGCTGGCACCGTGGTCCCGCTGTCGCGCATCGCCGACATCGACACCGTGCTGTCCCCGGCGCTGGTCAACCGCCACGACGCGCAGCGCCGGGTGTTGGTCGGCTTCAACGTCCGCGAGCGCAGCCTCGGCGACGTGGTCGCCGAGGTCCAGGCGGCGGTCGCCGAACGGGTCGAGATCCCCCGCGGCATGCGGATTCGCTACGGCGGGCAGTTCGAGTCGCTGCAGCAGGCGCGCGCGCGGCTGCTGTGGGTCATCCCCGCGGTGATGGTCGGTATCGTGCTGACCCTGGTGCTGTTGTTCCGCGCGCTCGGGCCGGCGCTGATGATCTTCCTCAACGTGCCGTTCGCCGGGGTCGGCGGGGTGCTGGCCCTGGCCGTACGCGGCCTGCCGGTGTCGATCTCGGCGGCGGTCGGCTTCATCGCGCTGTCGGGGATCGCGGTGCTCAACGGCGTGATGCTGGTGTCGGCGCTGCGCGAGTTCCAGCGCGCCGGCCACCCGATCGACGAAGCCGTGGTGCTCGCCGCCCGCGAGCGCGTCCGCCCGGTGTCGATGACCGCCTTGGTGGCCGCACTTGGGTTCGTGCCGATGGCCCTCGCCACCGGCGTTGGCGCCGAGGTCCAGCGCCCGCTGGCGACGGTCGTGGTCGGCGGTCTCATCACCTCGACCGTGCTCACCCTCGTGGTCCTGCCCGCGCTGTATCATGGCGTCGGCCGACTCCTGCGCGTTCGCTCGACGAAGGCCCCATGACCGCCATGAAGCTCCTGCTCGTCGAGGACGAAGACCGCGTGGCCGAGATCGTGCGTCGCGGCCTGGTCGAAGAGGGCCACCAGGTCGACGTGTGCACCAATGGTCGTGCGGCTCTCGATCAGGGCCGCGACATCGACTACGACGTGATCGTGCTCGACTGGATGCTGCCGGGGATCGACGGCCTCGAGCTCCTGCGGCAGTGGCGGGGCGGAGGACTGCGGACGCCGGTGCTCATGCTCACCGCGCGCGGGCAGATCGGCGAGCGCGTGACCGGGCTCAAGAACGGGGCCGATGACTACCTGGTCAAGCCGTTCGACTTCGCCGAGCTGGTCGCGCGGATCGAGGCGCTGCATCGGCGCGGGAGCGGGCAGATCGAGCTGCGCCGCGCGGGCGACGTCCACATCGACGGCCGCCGCCGCGTGCTGGTCCGCGATGTCGCCGACAGTCCCATCGCCGAGGCGCCGCTGACCGCCCGCGAGTACGCGCTGTGCCAGGAGCTGTTCTCCCACGTCGGCGACGTGCTCTCGCGCAGCCACCTGCTCGCGGCGGTGTGGGGCACCAACTACGAGGGCGAGCCCAACGTGCTCGACGTCTACGTCGGCTACCTCCGGGCCAAGCTGACGCGGGTCGGCTCGACACAGGTCACGCTGCGGAACCTGCGAGGCGTGGGCTTCCGGCTCGAGGTCGGCGGGGCCTGACGTGCAGCTCGGGACGCGACTGCTCCTGGTCGGCGCGCTGCTGCCCGCGCTGCTGCTCGTCGCCGCGCTCGTGGTCGGTGGGATCGCGCTGGGTCGCATCCTGCACGCGAGCGTCGATCAGGCGTTGCTGTCGCAGGCGGCGGTCGAGGCGGTGAGCCTGTTCGATCGCGCCGGCGCGCCACACCTGCACCTCATCGATTCGCCGCTCGATTCGAGCGTGCGGGAGTTCGCGCCGCGCGGGGCGCTGTACGATCCGAGCGGAGCGCTCATCACCCGCTACCCCGAGGGCGCCGATGTGCCGCCCTGGCTCGATCCGGCTGCGCTCGCGTTGCAGCCGCGGCTATCGAACGCGGTCGTCGACGGGGTCCCGCACCGGGTCGTGGGCATGCGCGTGCTGGCGAACGATGGGGCCGCGCACGGCCTGTGGCTGGCTGCCTCGCTCGAGAACCACGACGCGGCCGTGCGCGCGTACTGGCAGGTGACCGGGGCGGCGGTGCTGGTCGTGGCGCTGGTGCTGGTCACGATCCAGACCCTGCACGCGCGGCGGCTGCATCGGCGCGTGACCGTGCTGGGCGATCACATGGATCGGCTGCGGACCGGCGACTACTCCCGGCCGCCACCGTCGGATCCGGTTCGCGACGTCATCGGCGGATTGCGCGACGCGATCGCAATCACGACCCTGCGGCTCGCCTCGGCCCGCGAGGCCCAGGATCGCCTGCTCGCCGATGCCGCCCATGAGCTGCGGACGCCGCTGACGGCGATGCGCGCTGGCATCGACGTCGCGCTGCGACGCCCACGGGGTGTGGAAGAGCTCGAGCGCGTGCTCGCGGGGTTGCGCGAGGAGGTCGATCGGCTCGCCGCGCTCGCGTCACGCCTGCTCGACATGGCCGCCCTGCGGGCCGCGCCGCTGGATCGCGTCGTGGGCGACGTCGCCAAGCTCGTCGTGGACGCCGTCGAGGCCGCGCTTGGACTCGCCGAGGAGCGGGGCGTCGTGCTCGAGGTCCGCGGCGCGCCGAAGGCGTCCGCCGAGTTCGCGCCGTCGGTGCTCCGGCAGGCGATCGACAACCTGATCGACAACGCGATCAAGTTCTCGCCGCCGGGCGGTCGAGTCACCCTCGGGATCGAGGTGGCACCGCGTCTCGTGCGGGTCCGGGTCGCGGACGGTGGGCCCGGGGTCCCGCTCGAGCAGCGCGAGCGGATCTTCGAGCCGTTCGAGCGCCGCGATCGGGCGGCGCGAGGCAAGGGCCTCGGTCTG
>CANLQR010000555.1 GCA_947492135.1 Deltaproteobacteria bacterium
TGACCTTCACGGCCAGGACGTCGGCGAGCGCGTACTCGGCGAGCAGGAACTGGGCCTCGGCAGGTAGATCGGCCGCATCGGTTGCTGCCTGCAACTTCTTGCTGTCGAAGGCCCCGACGGTGTTGCGGTAGTACTGCTCGGCCTTCTTGCGCTCACCCATCTTGGCGTAGGCCTGACCGATGCGCAGCTGGGCTTCGACCGATTTGTCGGCATGCGCCCCATCACTGCCGTAGCTGGCCAAGAAACCCTCGTAGGCGCGAATGGTCGCGCGATGGTCTTTGGTCTTACCGAGCACCTGGGCGGCGCGGAACTTGGCGTCGGCGGCCTTGGCCTTGTCGCCGGTCTTGCCGGCGAACGTCACGAACATCGCCGCCGACTTGTTGTAGTCCTGCAGGTTGTCGAGCAGATCGGCCGCGTTCCACAGCGCGATCTCGCGATGTTCGCTGTCCTTGTAGCGGACATCTTCGGCGAGCTTGACGTACGAAGTCACGGCCTCGTCGAACTCGAAGAATCGCGAGTGGTTGAAGCCGGTACGCAGCAGCGCATCGTCGGCAAATTCGCTGTCGGGATACTTCTCGTAGATGCGCTGGTAGGTCTGACCGGCGGAACCAAAGCGACCGATGTTCTCGTAGGCCACCGCAGCGTTGTTCAGCGCGCGGTCGGCGTTGGGATCGTCGGGGGCTTGGTCGACCAACGCGACATAGCGATCGGCGGCGGCCTCGAACTCGCCCGCATCGTACAGAAGTGTCGCTTCCTGGAAGCGCACCGCGTTGCCCAAGGTCTTGAGGTCACCGGCGAACTTCTTGGCCTCATCGCCTTCGCCGCAGCCCTTGGACATCAGCTTGTCGGTCCACTCCTGCGCGCCCTTGAGGTCCTCGAGCACGACGTGGGCGTCGAGGATCGCGGTTCCTGCGTTGATCGCGATGTTGTTGTCGCAGTGCTCGTCGATGATGCGGACGAAGCGTTCCTCGGCCGCATCGAACTGCAAGAACCGCTGCGCAACCTCGCCCGCGAGGTACTTCATCGACGGCGCCTGCTCGCTATCGGGCCGCGCGGCAACGAAGCGGTCGTAGGACTCCTGCAACTTGATCAACAGCGGCGGGATCTCGAGCGCCTTGTCGAACGGCCCCGGCATTCCCTTCTTGGGCATGTCGGGGAAGCTCAGTCGGCCCGCGACCTTCTCGGCCTCGATGTGGGCCTCGTAGGCCAGCACGGCCCCCGACGCGGCATCCTCTTGCAAGCGATTGTCGAGGTTGCTGTCGCGCACCTCGCTGTACTGCTCGGCGGCCGCCAGCAACTGACTGCTGTAGTACAAGGACTCCGCGAAGTTGAAGCGGTACTCGTAGGAACTGGGCGTGTCGGGAAACCGCTCGAGATAGGCCTCGTAGGCCTTCGCTGCGATCGCATACTCGCCAGCGGCTCTGGGATCACCGGCCGCACGCAGCGTCTGCGCGCTGGCGTGATGATCGATTGCGGTGTGGACCAGCGCCTCTTCGGCGAGCTTGAGCGCTGCCTCGACGACGTCGGGGTCGGCTTCGTTCGCGTAGAACCACTTGGTGCCGCGCAAGTAAGTGGTCGCGAGCCGGTCACGCGCTGAGGTGGCCGCGCCCTTGTCCTGGAGGGCGTTGTGCGCCTGGAGGATCCGCATCTGAATCTGCGGGGCGGCGGCAGCCAGTGGCCACCGCGCGATGGTGTTCTCCCAGATCTCGATTGCGCGACCGTACTCGGTCTGTAGTGCGAGCAGGTCGCCCAGCGCAGCGTAGATCTCGGGCACATGCTTTTCGGCACCCCGGCTCTTGTAGTCGCGGTCGAGGCGCGCCAGGCCGCTGACGCGGTCGCGATTGCCATCGCTATCCCAGTCCTCCTCGACATAGACCTTCGCGAGGTACTTCACCGCGTCGTCGCGCAACGCGATCGCGCCGCCGGGCTCAGCCTCTTTCGAGCGCGAGTCGGCGTAGCGAACGAACTCGTCGAGGCGCTTGGCCGACTCGGGGAATTCGCGCTGGAGATACAGCGTCCAGGCCATGCGGATGAGCGCCTCGTCGTAAAGATCGCCCTCGGGATCGGCAACGACCTTCGCGTAGGCCGCGAGAGCGGCGTCGAGCTCATCGAGATCGTAGTGGACCTCGCCGATTCTGAGCCACGCCTCATCGGTGTACTCGCCGTCCTTCTTCCACGGCTCGCAGCGGTCATAGTCGCCGCCGCGAAACGTCGCCGAGTCAACCAGGTTGCCGCCGTCTGCGGCCGGCGGCGAGAACACATTCGCGCAGGCAAGCGCGAGGTAACTCTGCCGGCTCTGATCGAACTCCTCTTCCTCGAAGAGCAGCGTGCCCATCATGTACAGCGAGGCATCCGCGAGATGGAACCGCGGGAACCTGATGACGACGTCGCGATACAGCGCGATCGCAGGCTTGTACTCGGGCACCGGCGAGGCCGGCGCGGTGGCGCTAGGGTCCTTCTCGAGCCGCGCCTGATAGGCCTCGAGCTCCTTCTGGAACGCATCTTCAGCGCGAGCCAGACGCTCGGTGCCGGTCTCGAAGTGCAACTCGGCGAGCCGAAACATGATCTCCGGCGTCCATGACGGGTCGTTCGGATGCAGCTTGAGGAAGTCCTCGTAGCGGCGGATCGCCTGGGCTCGAAGCTTGCGCGCAGCGGCCTGCTTCTCGTTGATCGCCTTGTCGTAGGCGGCTTCGAGCGCGCGCTTGCCCGCGACCCCGGTGACCAGCAGGGTCTGCCCGACCGTATGGGCCTGGGCCTCGTGCGCGCTCTTGTAGCGGGCGGCAAGTCCCTCGAGATCGTCGAGCGCAGCGGCCTCGCGCGCATCGGCGGGCCGCAACGGCAGCGGCGCCTTGAGCTGCGCGGGATCCGTCGCCCTCGGCGCAGCCTCGAGCGGCACACCCGAACCGGGTTCACCCGGCGCACCGACCGGCTTGGCCAGCTCGCCCAGGCGCTTGTTCTTGGGCAGCGAACCGCGCGGCAACGCATACGCCGTGGCCGGGCCCAACGCCAGCGCGATCGCGATCGCGGTGAGGATTGGCCGCCTCATTCGACGTCCTCCAGACCCATCTCGATCGCCCGATCGATGTCGCGAAGTTCGCGATCACGCTGGACCTCGAGATGCTGGATCTCGTCGGTCTCGGCCTCTTTCATCGCCCAGGCGACATCCAGCAGACCCACCTCGGAGCGCAACACCAGCGAGTTCAATTCGGTGACGACGTCGGAGTAGGAAGCCGCGAGCACCTCCGCGACCAGCACCTTGGTGTCGGAGCGTTTGCCGGTCAGCTCGCCGAGATAGGCGTCGAGGTTCGCACGCTCCTCGGCGAGCACGACGACTGCGCCGTCGAGTCGTTTGCCCGCCGTACGGTCGAGATCGATGCGGGCCTTGTCGGCGCGAGCGTGGAGGCCCTGCGCGCGATTCCACAGCGTCGTGACCTCGGCCTGGGCGCCCGACTTGGCCAGCGCGCCGTACATGCCCTGCAGGTGCTGGCGATAGACCACCACCGCCTTGGTTCTGGCCTCACGAAGCGGATCCTCGTACCGCAACGCCGCCTGAGCGCTCTCGATGCGGTCACGCAGGGCTGCGACCTGGCCCTCATGCAGGGCGATGTCGTCCCGCCGCGCTCCGGCATCCTTGAGAAATCCCTGGTGGTCGATCTTCTGTTCCTTGCGGGTCTCCTCGTAGTACCGCTCGGTCGCGACCAACTCGGCCCGCATCCCGCTGACGAACAGGTCGAGCTTGTGAGCCTGCTCTGCGAGCCGTTGCAAGCGGACCACCGCCTGACGCTGGAGGTCGGTCTTGTCCCCGAGCGGACGATCGACTTTGTCGCGCAAGACCAGCCGTTTGCGCTCGGCGGCCCCGAGATCGCGGTCACCCGCGAGCCGCGTGATGAGGTCCTCCTCGACGGCCATCAGGTCATCGTCGACGTTGTCGAGCCCGGCCGCGTGGGCCGCCAGATCATTGAACAGTCGCGCCTTGTCCTTGGCGCGAACAGCCTCCTCCATGCGGGCCAGCAGCGTACGGGTGTCGCTCAGATCACGCTCGAGTTCACCGACCTCGCGGGCCAGCGCCTCGGCTTGCACCGCACGAGGAAGCGTCCGAGCGACCGGCAACGCCCCGACAGGAAGCACAGCCGCGAGGCTGAAGTGCTCCATGTCTTCGCCGATCACCGCCGCGAAGTACTCGGTGGCGTCGCCTTTGGCGGACAGTCTGCGCCCCAGCTGCGTGGCGAGCTTGTCGAACTCGCGGCGCAGCCCGAGGAACTCCTCTTCGGCCGCCCGGTAGTCACGCTGCTGGACCCGGATCTTCCCACGAAGCTGCTTGATCTCCGGCACGATCGGCGAGCTGGGATCATAGATGAGCAGCAGATCGAGGGCTTGCACGGCCTGCTCGAAGCGATCCGCGCGCAACAGCGTCCACGCGGTCTCGTACATCGCCTCGGCGAAAAACGGCGAGTCGCGACCGATGCGTTGGTAGGCGCGCACGGCAGCATCGGTGTCGCTGACGTCGTGATGCACCCGCCCCAACGCCATCCACGACAGCTCTACGATCTGCCGATCGCGTGGATCGCTGGGGCGCACCTTGGTGATCCGGGCGAACCGCGCCACTGCGTCCTCGAGATCGCCGGCTGCAAGTGCGGCGGACGCTGCGATATACGCCGAGCGGACTCGCCACTTGGCATCGGGACCACCACGCGCGATCGGGATGTCGATCGGCGACAGGCCGTCGAGTTCTGCGAGCGCCTCGCTGGTCTTGCCCTGCAGAAACAGAAAACGTCCCCACGCATAACGCAACTCGGGGATGCGACTCGCGGCAGGAAACGACGCGGCCCACTTGCCCAGCCGTTCGACATTGGCGACATCGAGCACACCGGTGGGCGCAGCAGCTTCGACCGCAGCACCGACGGCTTCGAGCCGTGCGCGGGCCTCGGGTGTCGCCGAGACCCCGGGCTGTCGGGCAAATCCCGAGTCTCGGCGCGGTACGGCGAGATCGAACAGCCGCGCCACCGAGCGCTGATGGAAGCGCCGCGCGTCTGGCCGAGTGTCGCCGAGGTTCTTGCTGAACAGCTCGGCCGCCCAGCGCGGCATGTCGATCTGGACCAGCGCATCGCCGAGAAAAAACACCGCCTGGGCTCCTGCTGGAGACTCGGCGTGGTTC
>CANLQR010000556.1 GCA_947492135.1 Deltaproteobacteria bacterium
GCACCGGCGAGCTCGACGGTCTGACGTGACGGCTCCGGGCCCGCCGGCGCGGCCCTCGAAGGCCCGACAGCAACGCATCCGTGCTGTTCCGCGAGCGCACGGCCTCGGCACTCGCCGCAGCCGACCTGCTGTCGTGAAGCCCCCTTCGCTAGGCGCCCTACGTTCTGGATCGACGAGCACCGGCGCGCCCAGGTCGACGCCGTCGAGGCCGATCTGCGTCGCACGGGCCTGCCAAGCCTCGGGGATGGTCTCGCCCGCGAGCCAGTTGGCGACCTCCGGCAGCGGCCGGGCACGTCGACATCATGTTCGTCAGGCGTGATGCCTGACAGGCTCGGTTCAATCACCGCCGAGATCAGGCAGCAGGACGTGGATCTCCACCCGACGCAGAACCTCGTCGGTGCCGACCTGCTCGTCGTTGTAGCCCCGTCCGATCACCTGCACGCGATCCTGCGGCACGGTGCTCGCGCACGCCCGGGCATCGCGACAACGACCCCCGGCGCAGCGACTCTCGGCCTTGTCGGGATTCTTGGTCAGCCAGTCGTAGGCTGCGTAGGCGCGATCGATCGACAGCAGCATGTTGCTGTCGTCCTTTCGCCGCGAGCTGACGATCGCCGTCGGCGACGAGAACCCTACGATCTCGAGGCGATAGTCCGAACCGAGTAGCGCGCCGACCTCGGCCTCACCCAGGGTCTCGGCGACCTTGCAGACCTGCGTGCGCGCGTCCTGGCTCAGATCCGAGGATGAATCCTCGAACAACACATTGGTCAGCACGACCGACACCCCCGCAGCGGTCAAGCGCACGCGAAACCCGGCAGCACGCGCGACCACGTCCAGGCGGTCCGCGAGCACGCGCTGGCGATCCCGGGCTTTGTCGAGGCGCGCCTGCTTGGCCTCGATCTGTCCGAGCACGCCTTCGAGCCTGCGCATGGTCTCACCGTCGGCGCCCCGACCGACCCCGGCCACCACCTGACGCAGCGCAGCCGACAGCTCGGTCGGCAGGCGCTGCACCCCGTCGGCGAGCGCGCGGTCGACCCTGGCAAGCTCGTCCACACCGCGAGCGATGGGCGCGAGATCTTCGCGGCGCACCACCCCGCCCGACAACTCCGAGGCGACCGCCGCACGAAGCCGGGCCACCGCGGGCGCGTCATCGGCTGCGATCGGCCGCTGCTGGGTCGCCACCAGCTCGCAGGCCGCACTCACGCACGCCAGCGCCTCGCTGCAGGCTGTTGCCCCGGGCGGACACCGTTCACCACAGACCTTTTCGGCGACTGCAAAGCAGGACGAACCGTCAGCGCCTTGCACGAGCGCATCGTCAGCGGCAGCACTGTCGTCGAGGTATGGCGTGATCGGGCGTCCGTGGGGCTGGTCCGGCAAGACATGGCGCTTGATCCTCGCGCAGCGCTCGGGATTCGACCAACAGACGTTCTCGGCAGCATTGCTGTGCCACAGATTGCGGGCCGCAAAGTATCGCACCGCCGTCCGGCACCGACCGCGCTCGTGGGGAAGCTTGGCGTCGCGACAGACATCATCGATCGCTTGCCCAGATCGTCGCTGTTGACCGAGCTGCTCGCACGCCCGCGGGTGATCTTTGGCCGCACACAGCTGTTCCAGCGGGGTTGCTTGGGTGGCGGCGACCAGGAACCACAAATGTTCACAGGTCGCACGGTGCTTGAGGGTCTCGCAAAGCGCGTCCACCTCGACGATCGCGGGCGCGCCACGCTTGCTACCCACGAGCTTGTCACACGCCGCCGGCCGCACCGTCGCTGCACACAGCTGCCCAGGGCTGGCGATCGCGCTGGGCGGATCGAGCCGCAAGATCGCGCGCTTGAGGATGCGACGGGTCACCAGCGGGCGGGACTGCCCATCATCGAGCTGGCGACAAGCGAGTCGGGCGACCTCGGTCGGCTCGGCGAGTGCTCGCACCGCCGGTTGATCGAACAAGCGCTCCAGGGACGCCGCCGTGGTCTCGGCCACGAGCAGATCGATGCCGAGCTGCACCGCCCCCGCGAAGCGGCCAAAACCTTGGCTCACCTGCGCGGAGAAGCTCGCGGCCCGGTCCCCGACCTCGGCGATCTTCCGCGCGAGCACGCGCGAGAAGTCGAACCGCGACGCGTAGGCAGCCGGATCGAACTTGCCAGAGGAAAACGCCCCGGACGACTGCACCACCAGACGCAGCCAGGTCGGCGGTTCGCCCGCCATCGCAGCTTCGATCGTCGTCTTGGCCGTCGCGAGATCGCACTGCTTGCGCAGCGCTGGATCGATCGCCCCGGCCAGCCGACAGGCATCACGCCGCGCCTCGGAGTCCAGCGCGGCCGCGCCCGTCGCTCCCAGCGCGGTCTTGCCCCCACCTGCCCCAGGCTCGAGTTCCGCGCAGATCTGCGCGATGTGGGTCTCCTCGCCGATCAAGATGCGCGCGAGTCCTTCGGGGTGTTGCTCGCGCAACAAGCTCGACGAAGCACACGCGGGCAGCACAGTGGCGAACAAGGCCGCGAAGCGGATCGGCGCGGTCGGTCTCATGGGCACCGAGCATGCCACCGACCGCAGTCCCGAAGTACCGCTTCAGGCCGCGCCACCACAAGGTGGGCGGGATCTGGCCACTGGTGGACAAAATTCGTGGACCTGACCCGGGAGGTGCGGCCGCACTTGCCGAGGGCGGCCAGAATCGCTCGACCTGCGATTTCAGGGCCGGAGGCCAGTGAAGACCATTTCGCGTGCGACGGATCGGCGTGCGCGGTCGATGGGCTCCGGCATGACGGTGGCGGAGCATCTGATCGCCCATACGCGGGGTGGCGCGCGGTGTCTGCTCGAGCACGCGAAGGCGTCGTGGCTGTGGGCGCGGCTGGGCGCCGGTTTTCCCGATGCGTTCTCGCTCGAGCTCATGCCCGATCATCTGCATCTCGTCGCGCCGCCCGGTGGGCGCACGCGGTTCGTTCGCGTGCTGGCGATGTTCACGGCACTGTTCCGTGTGCGATTCGACGTGATCGTCGAGACCGCGAACACCACCGACATCGCGATGCGGATGATCCGCTACGGCTTCTTCAATCCCGTGCGAGACGGGCTCGTCGGCGACCCCTATGCGTGGCGATGGAGCACACTTCGCGATCTCGTCGGCGCGGCCTATCCGATCTGGACCCACGCGCCGCGCATTGCGAAGGCACTGCGCGTCACGGAGGAACACCTCCTGCGGCGCGTCACCCACAACGCCGACCTGCGCCCGCGCCGGCCCGAGCTCGTGCCCGTCTCCGCGGCGAGCCTGCCCGCGCTGCGCGCTGCCACCACGGCAGCGCTGCGCATCGATGGCGAGGCGTTGCCGCGACACGTGATGGGCCGAGAACTCGTCGTGCAGGCCGCGTACGAGGTCGGCATGCCGGCCGCAGCACAGCTCGCCGCCGAGCTCGGCCGTAGCGCTCGCACGATCCGTCGTGTCCGCGCGCTTCGCCATCCCGCACTGCCCGCGGTGTTGCTCTGCCTCGCCGATGTGCGACTGCGTCACCCCGCGGCGGCGCGGCACTGATCGAGACACCCGCGATCGCGCGAGCGCGCCGGGCAGCCCAGTGGTTGTTGTCCTGTAAGCGATAACACCCGGCAGCGTTCTGGCCTCGCCTTGGCCCCCACACGCCACGATAACCGCATCGCTCGCACCGCACGTCCCGTGGCGGTTTCGGCCGCGGTGGCCGTCGGCATCGCGGTCGGGTTCGCGCCGCCGCTCGCACACGCGGACAAGATGGACGAGACCCTCGAGTTCTCGTTCCACACCCGAGTCAGTTCGTTCAACGCTGGGCGGCTGCGGCTGCGCTCTGCCGCGGGCGGTCCGGCCCTGCCGGCGGACGCCGGTTTGGCTGGCCGTGTCGTCGCGACGTCGCCGATGCTTCGCGCAAACATGGCGCTGCAAGGCGTGCGCTTTGGGGTTGGCGCCGGCTTCGAGGGCTACGAGGGGCTGCGTCTGCGATACCGGTCCGCCCCGGGGTTGGACGTCGCGGACGGACGCGGCTGGGGGATCCCGATCGAGGGGTTTGTCGGCTACGCGTTCGAGGCTAGGGGGCGTGTGCGTCCGTTCGTCGAGGCCCGCGCCGCCGCGACCTTCTTCGGCGCTCGCAGTGGGTTGCGTCATGCCGAAGGCCTCGCGACCGAGGTCTTGCGATTGCGAGCGACCTCGATCGGTGTCGGCGCGCGCGTCGGTGTACTCGTCGAGCTCAACGAGTACTTCTTTCTCGATGCCGGGGTGGGCCGTGTCTTTCTCGGCACCGGGGCGTGGACCGCGTGCCTCGGGATCGGTATTCCGATCCCGCTCGACAATCTCTAGCAGCCTGTGATCGCGCCCAAGGGGTTTGAATCGGGTATCCGTGGCGCGGGTCGCCCAGGGCGCGGCCGAGGGGAGAGCCGGCGGACGCGACTGGTGCTGCGGCGCTTCGCGACGTGCTGCTTCTCAATGCGCGCGCACTCGTCTTTGTTGAGGCGCGGCCTCAGGCGCACTCGCCCGGGTACGAGATCCAAAGCGTGGCCCCGACGTCCGCGGCGTCGCACGCGTCGGTGACGACCAGATCCGGGTGGTGCTCGCCGTTGAGATCCAAGATGGAATAGCGGAAGGTCTGTTCGTTGGTGCAGCCCCAGTTGTCGGCGAGCACGACGAAGGGCTGGGGCTCGGCAACCGGGAAGCCGTGGTCGGGCAGGCTCCACAGCGCGGGCTCGTCGGCGAACCCGCCGCTGCCACCAGCGTAGACCAACCATGACGTTGCACCGACGTCGCCGCTGTCGCACGCGTCGGTGACGACGAGGTCGAGGACGCCGTCGCCGGTGAGGTCGAGGGTCGAGTAGCGGAAGGTCTGCTCGTTCCTGCAGCCCCAGTTGTCGGCGAGCACGACGAAGGGCTGGGGCTCGACGACGGGGAAGCCGTGGTCGGGCAGGCTCCACAGCGCGGGCTCGTCGGCGAAGCCGTCGCTGCCTCCGGCGTAGACCAACCACGACGTCGCACCGACGTCGCCGCTGTCGCAGGCGTCGGTGACGACGAGGTCGAGGACGCCGTCGCCGGTCAGGTCGAGGGTCGAGTAGCGGAAGGTCTGCTCGTTACTGCAGCCCCAGTTGTCGGCGAGCACGACGAAGGGCTGGGGCTCGGCAACCGGGAAGCCGTGGTCGGGCAGGCTCCACAGCGC
>CANLQR010000557.1 GCA_947492135.1 Deltaproteobacteria bacterium
CAGGCGCGGTCCACAGGTCGGTGATGACCTCGAGGATCGGACCGCGGTTTCGTGCGGTCGCCGGGGCGAAACGCTTGGCGCTCATCACCATGACGTACCACGGTGCCCCGTTGGCGTGCGAAGCGCGCGTCGCGACGCCGCGCGCTCGCTCGTCTGCGAGTCGTGCGTTGGCTCGCACGCCTTGATCTTTCGCCGCGCACGGTTGGCGTTTGCTCGGATGGACTGGGGCCCGTAATGTTCGGCGCACACTCGCCCGTCACGAAAGCACCTCGATGACCCTCAGAATCGCCATCAATGGTTTCGGTCGCATCGGCCGATTGGTGTATCGCCTCGCGGCGCGTAGCGAGGACGTCGAAGTCGTCGCCGTCAACGACCTCGTCCCGGCCGACAACCTGGCCTATCTGCTGCGCTATGACTCGACCCACGGTCGCTTCGAGCACGCTGTCGAGGTCGAGGGCGGAGGTTTTCGTACCAACGGCCGCACCACGCGTTGCCTGAGCGAGCGCGACCCGACCAAGTTGCCGTGGAAGGACCTCGGCGTCGACTACGTGCTCGAGTCGACCGGGATTTTTCTCGACTACGAAGGTGGTCACAAGCACATCGAAGCCGGGGCCAAGCGCGTGCTGTTGTCAGCGCCGACCAAGACGCCCGACACCGTCCCGACCCTGGCGTACAAGGTCAACCACGAGCAGTTCGATCCGAGCAAGCACCTGATCGTGTCGAACGCATCGTGTACGACCAACTGTTTGGCGCCGATTGCCAAGGTCATCCACGACACGTTCGGGCTGGCCGAGGGCTTGATGACGACCGTCCACGCCGCGACGGCGACCCAGCTGACCCAGGACGGCCCTTCCAAGAAGGACTGGCGCGGCGGTCGCAATGCGTACACCAACATCATCCCCGCGAGCACCGGGGCGGCCAAGGCCGTCGCACTGTGCATTCCGGCACTCAAGGGCCGGTTGACGGGCATGGCCTTCCGCGTGCCGACCGCTGACGTGTCGGTCGTCGATCTGACCTTCAGGACCGAGCGGGCCACCAAGCTGGCCGACATCAACGCGGCGATGAAGGCGGCCGCCGAGGGGCCGATGCACGGGGTGCTCGGCTACACCGAGGACGAGGTCGTCTCGTCGGATTTCATCGGTGATGCCCACAGCAGCATCTTCGACGCCAAAGCCGGCATCGAGCTCAACGATCGCTTCTTCAAGGTCGTGTCCTGGTACGACAACGAGTGGGGCTACTCAGCCCGCTGTGTCGACATGTTGCGGTACTTCGCGCAACGCGACCGCTAGTCGTGCTGGCCAGTCGTGCTGGCCAGTCGGGATCGCTAGACCGACGCTCGAGAGTCCACCGCGCTCTTGGCGTCGAGGCGTGCGACCACGCGTCCGTAGATCACCAGCGCGACCGCGGACACCACCGCGATGCCCACGAACACGAACCACAGGTAGTGCGCCTGAGCGTACGCGGCGGGCATCTCACCTTGTCCCGCAAGTGCGGCCAGACGTTGGGCCTGATCGGCGGCAGACAGAGTCTTGGGCTCGGGACAGTAGCGCTCGAGCAAGAAGCCCGAGGTCACGAAGCCGAGCAAGGACGCCACGAACGAGTGCAGGTGTGAAAAGCCCAGGTACAGGCCCTCTTGGCCCTTGGGCGCCTGAAGCGAGAAATACTCGAGGTAGCGCGGTGAGATGAAGCTCTCGGCCAAACCTTGAAAGCCGATGCCGACCACCATCATGAACGCCACGGGGCGCATGCCCAAGATATCCGCGGTGCCGGTGAAATTTCCCGCCGCCATGCAGAAGGCCGAGACCGGCATGATGAACATGCCCACGCTCATCGACACCAGCGCGCTACGGCGGCGCATCAGCGTCGTCACCACACCGACCGTGAGCACGACCACCGCCGGATTCACGTTCGCGTACCACGATGGCGCCGAGTTCTCGCCCGCCAGGCGGAGCACGTACTTGGGCATGCTCGCGTAGAGCTGATGCTGCACCATCCAAAAGCCCGTGATGATGAGCATGAGCACGACCAGGCGCCCACGCGAGAGCACTGCAAAAAGGGCCGCACGGATCTCGGCCGCTGACTTGCTGCTACCGGCGTCGACGCGACTGCGGAAGAACAGCAGGACCAGTACGAACGCCAGCGCGGTCATGCCGGCGGCGTACAGGTTGAGCACCACCAGGCCTTCGTTGCCCAGTTGCTCACGCAGCGGTTGCACGATCGTCTTGCCCGAAAACGACCCGATGTTCACCATCGCGTAGAAGATCGAGTAGCCGCGGGCACGCGTGCTGGGCGTGGTCTCGTGCGCAATCGTGCCGGTGATGACCGACTTGATGAACGAGCCACCCACCATCACGATGATCATCACTGGAACGAACAGCCACTTGTGGCTGGTATCCTGCAGGCCGGTGAACTCGACCTCGCGCCCATAGCTGACGAGCCCGGCCGACTCGAGAAGCGTCGGCAACAGCCACATGCCGCCATAGCCGATCGTCAGCAGGGCGAACGCGAGCAGCAGCGCGCGCCGAAAACCGATGCGGTCCGCCCACGCGCCGCTGAACATCGGCAGCAGGTACAGGCCTGCCGAAAACACACCTGAAACCGCGGCTGCCTCGACGTCGGAGAACCCCAAGATCCGCGAGAGGTACAGCGTGATTGCCACGAATACGCCGTACCAGGCCCCCCGCTCGAGCAACTCGACCACATTTGCGGTCCAAAATGCCCGCGAATACTTGGTCCGCGGTGGGCTCGACATCGTGGACGCGAGGGTATCAAGCCCTCGGCCGGCCGGCCGGGATATCATGCCCAGACCCTGACGACGCCGATGCCTCGAACGCTCTCCCGCGGCCTTGTGATCCTGTTGATGGTGTGGCTCTGGCTCGGCGCTGTTGGTCGTGGTGCCAGCGCCGCGCCGCCAGTCGAGGAGGAGCCCATCGATCGCGACTCGCCCCAAGCGATCATTATCGAGTTCCTGGCGCTGGGCGACAGCGGAGAGTTCGAGGACGCCGCGCGCTTTCTCGACGTGCCCCGCGACGACCAGTCTCGCGCCCCGGAGCTGGCGCGGCGGCTCCACGCGGTGGTCTCTCGGCTGTCCTCGACCGTGCCCGAGCTGCTGTCAGGACGCTCCGATGGCGACGCTGACGACGGCCTACCTCGCGGGGTCGAGCGCGTCGGTTGGGTGGGCGGCCCGCCGGGCATGCCCGCGACCGGCGACGATCGACGCAACGTCGATGCCGACGCAGTACCGGTGCTGCTCCAGCGTCGCACGCGTGCCGAGCCCAAGTGGGTGTTCTCGCGCAAGACGGTGCAGAGCGTCGACACCTGGTACGAATCCCTCCAAGACCGGTGGTTGATCGACAATCTGCCCGAGCCGATGTTGCGCACGGGCTGGGGTGGGCTCGCGTACTGGCAATGGCTCGCGTTGCCGTTGATTCTGGCGGTCGCGTGGCTCGGTGGCTACGTGCTGGGTGGGGTCACGCGGCGACTGCTGCGGCCGCTGTTTGCTCGGATAGATCCCGAGTCGGATGCGTTGCTGCTGCGCAGATTCTCGCGCCCGCTGACGCTGGCGTGGACGCTGGCGCTGTGCCGGATCGTGTTGCCGGTGTTGTCGCTGCTCCCGCGCGCGGACCAGACCGTTCGCGAGGTGCTCGGCGCGGCCATGGTCGTGCTGGTGTTCTGGGCCGCGCTGCGACTGGTCGATCTTCTCGCCGACCTGCTCGCGCGCTCGGCGTGGGCCAGCGCCCGCGCGGGGACTCGAGCGCTCGTGCCTCTGGGGGCACGGATCGTCAAGGTGATTGTCGGTTCACTCGCGATCGTCGCTGTCTTCGCCAAGCTCGACTATCCGATCGCGAGTCTGATCGCCGGCCTGGGCATCGGTGGGTTGGCGGTCGCACTCGCGGCCCAGAAGAGCTTCGAGAACCTCATCGGAGCGTTCGCGCTCGGCGCCGATCAGCCGTTTCGCGAGGGCGACGTCGTGCGTGTCGAGGACTTCATCGCGACGGTCGAGGCGATCGGCCTGCGTTCGACGCGATTTCGTACCGCCGACCGGACGATCGTGACGATCCCCAACGGCAAACTCTCGGAAATGCGGCTCGAGACCTACGCCGCGCGCGATCGTCTGCGCCTGCATTGCACGCTCGCACTGACCTACGGCACGAGTGAGCCCCAGCTTCGTGCGGTCCTCGCAGGTCTCCGTCACGAGCTCGAAACCCATCCGAAGATCTGGTCGGAGAGCATGACCGTGCGGCTGGTGGCGCTGGGTCACTCGTCGCTCGACATCGAAGTGACTGCGTGGTTCGAGACCTCGGATCCCGACGAGTTCGGTGCGATTCGCGAACAACTGCTGCTGGCGTTCATCCGCATCGTCGATGCCTGTGGCAGTTCGTTCGCGTTCCCCACCCGTACCGTGCACTTGGTCGGTGCGCAGCGCTAAGGGCCCGTGATCGGTCCTCACTCGGTGAGCTCGGCGTCGCCTGGGTCGACGTCGGCGTCGCCTGGGTCGGTCTCGTCCACGACGTCCGCCACCGTGCTCGGGCACTCGCGGCCGGACACCCCCGCCATCGCGAAACCTCGCGTGCGCCAGCCATCGGGGCCGGGAAGCCACAGGGTGCCTTCGCCGACCAACGCAACCAATGCGTCGCCATCCCAGATCGCGCCCAGCCGCCCGGCCTCGGGTGCGCCCGCGCTGGCCCACGCCTCGCGGATCTCGGGCCGCTCGTCGCACTGCGGCGGAACCCAGCGCAGCGTGGTCGGAATGCGATGCGCCGCCACGCCCACGGGTGCCCACGGGCCGGGTCCGCAATCGAGCAATGGCCACCGCACGTCGAGCGAGTGGCCGCCCGTACTCAGTGCGGTCACCACAGCCGGGGCGCGTCGGGCCAAGCACGGCCCGTTGGGCCCGACCAGGGCGATTGCATCGGCATCGATCCCCATACCGCGATCTTCGAGCACGTCGTTGTCGATTTCGCGGCGCTCGGCACTCGCGGGCACGTGGGCGCCAAACGCAGCTCTTCGGATCGCGAGTAGCGTCCGGGCTTCGCGGTCGTCACCGCCGCGCTCCAAGCGTGCGGTGAGCCACGCGACCTCACCCGGCCGTGCGGCCTCATCGTCGATCGTCGCACCCTCACCATCGCTGATGCCCGCGAGCAGTCC
>CANLQR010000558.1 GCA_947492135.1 Deltaproteobacteria bacterium
CGACGTGCTCGTGCTCGCCCAGCAGCTCATCGCGCGTTTCGCCGCGTCGACCGGCAAGGACGTCCGTGGAATCTCGGCGATGGCAGCCCAGCGCTTGTGTGACTACGACTGGCCGGGCAACGTTCGTGAGCTACGCAACTGCGTCGAGCGGGCGGTGGCGCTGGTGCGCACCGAAGAAATCGACCTCGTCGACCTGCCCGAGCGGATTCGGAGTCATCACCGCTCGCATGTGGTGATCTCTGCAGATCCCGCCGAGCTGGTTCCGCTCGAGGAGGTCGAGCGACGCTACATCCAGCGCGTGATCGAGGCGGTCAACGGCAACAAGACCCTGGCATCGAAGATCCTCGGCCTGGATCGCAAGACGCTCTACCGCAAGCTCGAGCGCTACAAGGTGGAGGACGCGTCATAGCGTCGTCCTAAGGGTTCGAGCGTGCGATGCCTGGCCCGCAACCTGCACTAGCCGGCGCGACTCCGAGGCCGGCATGAACGACAGAGATCCCGTGAAGAAGGTGATGCTCGTGGACGACGACAACGACGTCCGCCTGATCTCCCAGATGGCGCTGCGCGACGTCGGTGGCTGGCCGACGATCGCGGTCGCGAGCGGCCGGCTGGCCGTGGCGCTCGCGACCACCGAGCGTCCAGATGTGATCCTGCTCGATGTCATGATGCCCGACCTGGACGGCCTGAGTACCTTGGCGCTCCTGCGCGCTGATCCAGTGACCGCGAGGATCCCCGTGATCTTCATGACGGCCAAGGCTCGCCCGAGCGAGACCGAGCGATTCCTGGCCGCGGGCGCAGCCGGTGTGATCACCAAACCCTTCGACCCGATGACGCTTGCGCAGCGGGTGCGCGAGATCGTCATCGGCCACCTCGCGGCAGCCCAATGACCACGGACGCCCAGGCTGCTGCGAAGCTCCGTCTGGCTGAACTCAGGGCTGGGTTCGCCGCAAAGCTGGCGGCGCGGTGGGACGAGCTCGATGCGTTGCTGATCCGCGGACGTGACGGAGATCCACGTGCGCAGGCCGAAGCCCTGTTCAAGGCCCACCAGTTGGCCGGAACCGCCGGGTCATACGGCTACGATGAGGCAGGGCGCCACGCCGCGACGATCGAGCGGCTGCTCGGTTCGGGCGAGTCGCTCGAGCCCGCCGCTTGGGCCCTCGCCCTCGCGGAGGTTGTGGCCGCCCGCGCCCGCTGAACCTGCGGTTGGTCTTCGGCTACTGGACCTTGAACTCGATGCGACGGTTCTCGGCGCGACCGGCCTTGGTCTTGTTGTCGCCGATCGGCTTGTCGGGTCCCTCGCCACGGGTCGTCAGCCGTGCGGCGTCGATGCCTGCGCCGACCAGGTAGGCCTTGACCGCCTCGGCGCGCTTGGCTGACAGCGCGACGTTGCCGTCGCGGGCGCCTTGATCGTCGGTGTGTCCGATGATCTCGACGCGGACCGTCGCAAACTCCTCGAGCGTGCTCACCACGCTGTTGAGCACTGGCTTCGAGCTCTTTCGAATCGTGGTCTTGCCACTGTCGAAGGTGATACCGGCGATGACGCCGGTGAGCTTCTTGACCTTGTCGGGCGTCTCGTCGGGGCAGCCGTCGGCATCATCGAAGGCGTTGTAGGTCTCGGCTTGATCCTCGCAGCTGTCCTTGCTGTCGAGGATGCCATCGCCGTCCTTGTCGGGGATCGGGCAGCCCTTGGTGTCGTCGCCGTACTCCTTGGGGCACAGGTCCTTGCGGTCGATGACCCCGTCCTTGTCGGTGTCACGGTTCAGCGGGCAGCCGTCGTCGCCATCCCCCGCTTCGTAGGGGCAGGCGTCGTCGCGGTCGTACAAGCCGTCATCGTCGCGATCGATCTTGCGGGGCTTGACCAATCGGCGCATGCGCAGCGTGACGTCGACACCGAACAGCAGCTCGCCATAGCTGGCGCCGCCGCCCTCGGCCCCGCCCGGGGTCACGATGTGGCGGCCGTCCATGCGCACCGCGATCCACTGATTGGCGTGGACCTTGAGGCCCACGCCCCAGTGAAATGCGCTGTCGAGCTCGTTGAGGATCCCGGCGCTCGACTTGATGGCAATGAAGCCGCCGCCGATGACCACCGTCGGCGTCACGCGGTAGGGCAGCTGACCGATGAGATGCACCCGGAACGCCGACAGCGTCGCCTTGGTGCCCTCACTCGGGCTGCGGCTGGGCATGCCACCGACCTCGAGGCCAAGGCCCAGGAACGACAGCGGCATGTAAGCGAGGCGTCCGCCGATGTCGAACGCGCTTCGCTTCAATGAAGGCCGAGGTCCGTCGCCAGCATCGAACAACCCGTGCTTGGTCGGGAGGAACAGCGCACCCATGTAGAGCCCGACGTCGAGCATGTCGCGCTCGGGAGCCCAGCGCTTGATCCACGGTTTTTTCAGCTCCAAGCTCCGCGCTTGCTTGCCCGAGGTCCGTTCGGGCGGCAACAGCGGGTCGATGGGCTTCTCGGCCTTGCCGCGCTTGGCTTTCGGGGCCTTGTTGCGCTTGGTCTTGGCGCCCTTGTTGGGTTTGCCCTCGTCTTGGTCCTGCTCGGCTGGCTCCGAGCCCTCGCTCTTGGTGCTGCGCGTGGGTCTCTCGGTTTCGGGTTCGTCGACGGATTCATCCGGGGTGGGCGCTTCATCGTCGCCGTCGACTTCGACGGTGTCCTCGTCGGGCTCCGCTGCGTGGGCGACGGGGGCCCCCACCGCGAATGCTGCGACGAAGAGCGCACACAAACCCAGACGGAGATGACGACGATGCATGGCGCGAACGCCCGAGCCTACGTCACTGGCTGGGCGAGGGTCAAAAACTGAACACCAGCTCGGTTCGTACGCCCTCGAAATCGGGCAGGGTGCGGCAGGAGCCGTTGACGCAGACTCTGCCTCCGACCTGTCTGCCTGCGAAGACCCGCACGAAGCTGGCGTCAAACAGGTGCAGCTGCAGCTGCACGCCGGGCCACAGATGGGGCCGGCAGGTGCTGGCAGCAGAAGCCCGGCACGGCTCACGAGACAGAGATACCTCGCTGTCGGGCGCGGGCTGCTGGGTGTCGAATCCTTGGATGAAGCTGACCGACAGGCGCGGGCTCAGGGTGTAGCCGACTGTCGCGAGCGCGCGCAGGAAGTGATCGCTGGTGCCCTGCGTGATGTACGTTTCCCAGCGCCCCTCTGCTTTGAGGATCAGCTCGTGGGTCAGCTTGCCGGTGTGCCCCAGCGGGATCGAGGTGGAGATCTCGCCGTGCGGGAATCGGCGCTTGAGCGATCCGTACCCATGGTCGGTAAGAAAGCGCTCGTCACGGTAGCCGCCCGAGACTTGAACGACCAGCTCCGACGCGGGCTTGCGGTAGATGATCCCACCGTATTGATGGGTGGCGACGCGTCCATCATCGCCGAACTGATGGAGACCCAAGGTATCGGCGTAGGCATAGGCCATCACGTTGCCGTAGATCGTGATGCCCCGACTGCGCCAGGTGTGGTCGACGCGGAGCCGGCCGCCGGTCGAGTTCGCGTTACCGGGGACCTGTTGATCCTCACGCTCGAGCGTAGGGTTCTCGGCGTACTGCAACGGCGAGCTCTGGGACAGTGCGACCAGATCGTCGCGGTAGTGCTTGCCTTCGAGGAGCACGGTCGTGGCGCCCAGCAGCAGCGTGCTGTTGCCGTACAGCGCCCAGCCGCGGCGGGCCTGGCTGCGCAGCTCGGTGCGCTCGAGGTTGGGGTTGCGCAGCTGACCCGCGGCGCCCAAAAAGAGGTCCCAGACGCCGCCGATCCGAGAGCGCCCGATGTCGCCGCCGAAGCGGTGGAGATACTCGTCCACGACGCCCGCGGTCAGCTCGTCACCGAAGTCGATGTACGCGTAGTTTGTCCCGATCTCGACGCGGCCGGGCAGCGTGGCCTCGACGCGGCCCCCGGCGATGAGATCCGAACAGGTCGTCCACAGTGGCGAGCCCAGCCGCGGATCGAGGCTGCGCGAGCGGTCGCAGAACCCGCGGCCGGCGTCCGGTGCGAAGGTGTAGGACTGCGCAGGGTAGCCCGGATCGGCGACCAGCTGGCGGGTCGCGAAGTCGCTGTTCTGGCGGTTGGCGAAGCCTGCGATCAGCGTCGAACGCACGACGTCGGTGCGAACATCGGTGCGCACGCCCTTGACCGTCGCATCGATCCCGATCTCGTCGATCTTTCGCACCGAGAGACCCAGCCCGCGGCCAAACCCGACGTTGAAGTCGCCGACTTGGGTGCCGAATCGGCGGGTGTCGACTCGCACGGTGGTGCGCTCGACGCGGAGGTCATCGTCGACCGGGATGCACTCTCCGATGCAGGGTTGACCGTCGGGAAACCACACCTTCTGGGCGTCGACGCGGACCTGGGTGCCGATGGTGACGCGGCGCATGCGAGCGTCGGAGCCGAAGTTCAGGCGCTCGACGAGGCTCACGAAGCCATCGTCGGAGATCTGCGGGTTGTAGTTTTCGCGATACCACTCGGCGAACGTCGTGCTTCGCAACCACGACGAGACCGTGGCCTGGCCGGCTTTGAACTGCGGGATCTTGGCGGGACGGCGGATCTTCACCGCCTCGCGCGGCTTCGCGGCCGAATTCGCCGGGGTCGCCAGTCGCGGCCCTGGGCCCGCCGCCGGGCCAGTGGCCTCGGCCGGCGCGATCGCAGCGCCTGTGGACGCGACGGCCACGTCCGGCGTCGCGGGGCCGTCGACCGCGGTCGGACCCTCGAACGTGCGTGCGGTCGAGCCCGACGCCATCGCGAGCAGGCCGTACAACGCCAGACTCGATCCCGCCCAGAGCATGGCCGTTGTTAGCTCTCGGGCAACAGACGATCGAGTTCGGCGGCGAGTGCTTGCACGTCGCCGGCCATGTAGCCCTGGTGGTCGTCGATGACCTTGCCAGTCGCGTCGAGCACCACGTAGTAGGGGATGTCGCCGCGGGGGTTGTAGCGACTCAGCACTTGGGTCTCGCGGTCGAGTAGCACCGGAAAGCTGTAGCCCTCGCGCTCGACCCAGGGACCGACCTGCGCGGTGGTATCGGGGCCGTCGATGCTGATCGCAAACACCTGCAGTCCGCGCGCGCGGTAGGGGTCCAGCGTGGTGTTCATCTGTGACAGCTCTTGCTGACACGGCTGACACCACGTCGCCCAGAACGCGAGCACGAAC
>CANLQR010000559.1 GCA_947492135.1 Deltaproteobacteria bacterium
AGGGCGCGACCGTCAGGCGCAAGCGCAGGTTCCATAGCCCGGGAATGCTGTCGCCACAGTGCCGCGCGACATCGACGAGAGTCTCGACGGCGATCCGCTCGCCCTCGCGCCCGAGCACTGCGACGGCAAAGCCCACAACCGTCGCCGGCAACGCGAAGCCGGGGACGCCATCATCGGCGTCGACGTGGAGCGTGGCGCCGGGGCGGACCAGCGCGAACCCTTGGGGTGGTCGCTCGGCGGGCTTGTCCGCAGGAATTGCGGTGGCCGATGTCGGAGGAATCGCCGGTGGCGGCGGTGCCTCGACCTCGCCGGCGGCGTCGGCAGCAGTCCCGTTGCAGCCCAGGACCAGCAGCACGAGTGCAGCGGCGGCTCGCATCCACGACAGCGTAGCCTAGAGTCGAGGTCCCGATCGCGGCGGTGCCCACGACCGCATCGCAGCGGTACATGCGAGGCCGCTACGGTTCTTCGGGTCCCGCCAGCAGCCGGATCCCTTGCTGGTCGATCGCGATCTTCTCGGCCTTGTAGAGGCCACCGACCCCGCGCTTGAAGGCTTTCTTGCTCATGTGCAGCGCGCGCTCGATCGCTTCGGGTGAGCTGCCATCGTGCAGCGGCAGCGAGCCGCCTGCTGCCCTAAGCGCCGCGAGGATCGTCGCCTGAGCATCCTGGATCCCGCCGAACCCGGGGCGAGTGAGTCCGATGTCGAGGCGGTTGTCGTCGCGAATCTGCCGGACAAAACCCTGCAGTTCGTCGCCCACCGCGAGCTTCTGGTAGACGTCGGAACGATGGATGAGCCCGCGGTGGCGGCGGTTCACGACCACGTGGACGCCCGCGTCGCTGTGGCCGTGCACGAGCAAGTCGACCGCGGCGCCTGGTTGCACGTCTGCGACGTCGTAGTCGAAGTGCTCGGCGAGCTGGCCTGATCCCATCAGCCGCTCGCCCTTGCGGTCCATGCACACCGCGACCACGTAGCTACGGCCCTCGACCATGCGCGTGGGCTGATGATCGGGCGGGACGTACAGATCCTTGGGACATGCCCAGTCGAGGTACGCGCCGGCAGGCGTCACCGACACGCAACGCAGGTAGGCAATGTCGCCCAGGATCGCCAGCGGGACCTTGGTGGTGGCCTGCGGCGCACCCTCGCGGTCGGTGTACACGAACACCTCGATGGGCTGGCCGATCGCCACGTCGCGCACGACGAGGTGGGAAGGCAGGAACAAGTCGTGGTCGCCAGCGCCGAGCAGCACGCCCCCGGCGACGAACTCGACGACGCTGAGCTGATGGAATTGTCCGACTGCGATCACGATCTGCCGCGCAGGATACGTCATCGGGCTCACGGGGTCACGGGCCGGACGCTGGTTGCGCGTGGTGCTGGCGATGGCGCTGGCGCGGCCGCGTGCGCCTGAGGTACACCGGATTACCGGCCATGGACTACGACCTGAAGATCACGGGGGGCACAATCATCGACGGCAGCGGACGCGCAGGCTATGCCGGCGACGTCGCGGTCGTCGACGGACGCATCGTCGAGGTGGGACGCTGCGACGGCAGCGCGCGGCGGACGATCGAGGCCGACGGCGCCTTGGTCACGCCTGGCTACACGGACATCCACACCCACTACGACGGCCAGGTGTCGTGGGATGAGACGCTCGCACCGTCGGTCTTGCACGGGGTGACCACGGTCGTCATGGGCAGCTGCGGGGTTGGTTTTGCGCCCGTGCGCGATCACGACCATGCGCGGCTGATCGAGCTGATGGAGGGCGTCGAGGACATCCCGGGCTCTGCGCTCGCGGCTGGTCTGACCTGGGGCTGGCAGAGCTTTGGCGAGTACATGGACCGCATCGACTCGTTCGCCCACGCCATCGACTTCGGCGTGCAGGTTCCCCACGACGCGCTGCGCATGTTCGTCATGGGCGATCGCGCGGTCGCCAACGAGCTCGCGACCGACGCCGAGATCGACGAGATGCGGGCCCTGACCCGCGAGGCTCTGCTGGCCGGCGCGGTCGGGTTTTCGACGGGGCGTTCCGACAACCACCGCACCGCGCGCGGCCAGCCGACGCCGGCGTCCGAGGCGAACCGTCGCGAGTTGTGTGGCATCGCAGGTGCCTTTGCTGGCCTCTCGCACGGGGTCCTGCAGGCGGTGTCCGACTTCGACTGTCTGTTCACCAACGACAACTTTCACGCGGAGTTCGATCTGATCGAGGCGATGGCGGCCCACGCCGACGGCCACCCGCTGTCGATCTCGCTGATGCAGCGCGATCAGTCCCCCGAGCAGTGGCGGTGGATCACCGAGCGCGCCGAGCGGGCCAATGCCAAGGGCATCTCGATCCGCCTGCAGGTCGCGCCGCGTCCGATCGGGGTGCTGCTCGGCCTCGAGGCCACGTTTCACCCCTTCATCGGCTATCCATCCTACAAGGCGATCTCCCAGCTGCCGCGCTCCGAGCGGGTGGCTCGCATGCGCGACGGCGAGTTTCGCCGCACGCTGCTCGCCGAGAAGACCGATCGCGTCGCGGGTGACGGCAGCTCGATCCCGCCGCTGGCCGATCATCTGCTCGCGCAGGTCGAGATGATCGCAAAGCGGATGTATCGGCTCGGAGAGAACCCGAACTACGAGCCTGATCCGCGCACCTGCCTCGCCGCGGACGCGGCCGCGAGCGGTCGCACCGCGCTCGAGGTGATCTACGACGCGCTGCTCGAAGACGACGGCCGCGCCTTGCTGTACTTCCCGCTGTACAACTTCACCGGCGTCAACCTCGAGGTGGTGCGCGAGATGCTGGAGCACCCGCTCGCGCTGTGTGGACTCAGCGACGGCGGCGCGCACGTCGGGACGATCTGCGACGCCAGCTTCCCGACGTATTTGTTGATGCATTGGGGGCGCGACCGGCCGACCGGGCGCATGCCGATCGAGCGATTGGTGAAGATGCAGGCGTTCGACACCGCGCGCTACGTGGGCTTTACCGATCGTGGCGCGGTGTTGCCCGGACAGCGGGCTGATCTGAACGTCATCGATCTCGAGGCGCTGCGGTTGGACCAGCCCAAGCTCGTGGCGGATCTGCCGGGCGGTGGTCGACGACTGATGCAGGGGGCCAAGGGGTACCGCGCGACGATCGTGGCTGGGCAGCTCGTGGTGGATGACGGCCGGGTGACGGATGCGCGGCCGGGGCGGTTGGTGCGAGCGGGGCGGGGGTAGTCAGCAGACGGCGTTCACCGGCTGGTGGCGTCGCTGGTCGGCGACCACATGCACGCGAAGCGGGTCTTGTCGCCGTCGAGCGGAGTGATCGGGATCCACGTCGGCCAGCGAGGCGATGAGCTGCGGCTTGCGAGCGAACTGGTACCGCCGGGAGGTCCGCGCTCATGCTGAAAGATGTCGAGGTCACGCACCAACGCACGCCGTTGGCAGCGGTCGTGCTCGTCAAGGCGCGCAAGATGAAGGAAGCGTGGTGTCTCGCAACGAACCGCAGCGACATGACAGCGCGGCAGGTCGTCGCGACCTACGGCCGACGCTTCACGATCGAGGAGACCTTTCGCGACACCAAGGACATCCGCTTTGGCTTCGGCATGTCGTCGTCGCGAATCTCGAACCCGAGCGCCGCGACCGCCTGTTCTTCCTGTCGGCGATCGCGTTCTTGCCGCTCACGTTGCTGCAAGGGTGGCGGTGGCTGCTGCTGACCGTGAGCGCCACTGATGTTGTCGATCACGGTCTCGTGCCGTCCGCAATGCGCATCGAGGCGGAGGGGCTCGTCGACGACTTGTCGGAGGACTCCGAGTCCGCGCGAATGCTGCCCTTCCGCGGCCCACTCACCGACTCGAGCGGGGACACTCGCTTCGGCGCTGCCGACTTCCCCAAGGATCAGGACGTCCTGAACATGTGCTGGTTCGTCGATGGGGTGGTCGATCTCGACGGCAACCCCGCGGAGCTTCCGTCGGGCTGTCCGGGCGACCGCTGAGATCTCGATGATGCCCACGTTCAGCCCCTCGCGCTCGGCGTTCGGCGCGCTCCGGCGCCCGCGCAGTTGCAGGCGCGTTCACGGCAGGACTTCGCGGACGACGTCGACGATCGCCAGCGGATCGTCCTCACGCAGCGAGCAATCGACCGTGAACGCGCGCGGCTGCGCGGTCCCGATGTCCACCACCGCGATGCCGCACCCGAGACCCGCTGGCCCGAGCACGTCGGACGCGAGGACGGCGTAGGAGCCGTCACCGATCTCCGAGTGCGTCGTCGACGAATGCAGCAAGCGAAAAAAATCGTGCTGTGCGAGCTCGACGTCGTCGACGTGCACTTCGCTTGCGACGAACATCACGCGGGCCGGCAGCCCGTCTTTTGGCATGCCCTCGACGTCGCGAACATCCAGCACCACCTCGCCGCGATCGAGCACGACGCGCGTGCGCACCGTCGGACCGCCGGGAGCACAGGCCTCGAACCACCGATTCGGACACGTACCGGTTGGCTCGCCACTACAGCCGAAGAACACGTCGAGCGGACCATCGACCCGGAAGTCTTCGCCGCCTTGCGCGGAGATCGCCACCGACAGCAGCCAGCTCCCGGATTCGCCCGCCAGCTTGGTCGAGCGCGTCCACATCAACAACGCATCGGAGGCATCGTCGGGTTGGAGGGCCGCGTTCGCGTGTTCCAGCACCGCGCCTTGCAGCACCGCATCGAACGGGGTCGCGCCGTCGACATCGCGCGTGTCGAGCAACGGCGGCATCGGCGAGGCGTCAGCGCTGTAGATGACGAGGCCGTCCGGCAGCGGCTGCGGATTCGGGAGGACGTAGTCGCCGGCCTCGATGACGAGTCGCCACTGCGAGGCCTGCACTTGATCGAGCGGCTTCGAGTACGGCGCCGCTGCGCACAGCTCGACTCGATCGTGCACCACCAACCGCGGCGGTGGCTCGTCTTTGGTGCGCGCCGAACAGGCGAGCAGGCACGCGAGCGCAGCGGGCACGCGTGACGCACGCGGCACGACATGAGGCGCTTCAGCCATTCGCTTGGCTGTTCAGGCCTAGAAGGCGCATCGCGTCGTCATCGTCGAGGCGCTCGAGCGCTCCAGCCCGCGCCGCATCGAGGCGGTCGAGACTCTCCGCGTGTTGGCCCGTGGCCGCAGCGCCAGGCGTCGCG
>CANLQR010000560.1 GCA_947492135.1 Deltaproteobacteria bacterium
CATCATCGGCGTGCCCGGTCAGTCGTCGTACTGCGCGACGAAGTTCGCGGTGCGAGGGTTCTCCGAGGCGATCGCCGCCGAACTGAGTGACTCGACCGTTCGCGTCATGAGCGTGCATCCCGGTGGGATCCGCACGAACATCGCCAAGGACACCCGGGTCTCCCAGCGCATGGCGTCGCGGCACGAGAAGGTCGTCGCGTTGTTCGAGCGCCGGGCGATGCTGCCCGAGAAGTGCGCCGAGCTGATCGTCGCTGCGATGCGCAAGGGCAAGAGCCGGCTGCTGGTGGCGCCAGAGGCCTACATTGCCGACGCCATCAAGCGGCTGTTCCCGGCCTTGCCCCAACGCTGGGTCGCGGCCGCCCGCAAGGCCTTGCTGCCCGGCTGATCGTCGGCATCAACCCGCGAGGGTCTTGAACACCCGCGCGAACGAGCCGATCCCGATCTTCGCCTGCCGCCAGTCGAAGTATTCGTTGGGCGCGTGATAGCCGTGGTCGGGCAGCGACAGCGGCAAGAAATGCACGGGGATGCCGAGCTCGCGGGCGATCATCGGGACTGCGCCGATCGAGCCGCCTTCGCGCACGGTCACCGGGCAGCGACCCGTGACCGCCTGCAGTGCGTCATGGATGGCCCGATGAACCACGCCGTGGGTGTTGGCGCGGTACGGTCTGAAGCTGCCCGCGAGCTTCACCTCGACCTGGGGGTTCGCCGTGCGGACGAAGGCCACCAGCGAGTCGCCGATTGCCATCGGATCTTGGTCGGGGACCAGGCGAAAGCTGCACTTGAGCTCGGCGGCGTCGGGCACGATGGTCTTGGTGCCGCGTCCAGCGTAGCCGCCGGCGAGACCGTGGAGCTCGAACGTCGGGCGCGCCCAGATCCGCAGCATCATCTCGAGCGGATCCCGCGTCGTGACGTGGTGCAGATCGTGGGCGTGCATGAAGTAGTCGGGATCGAAGCCCGACGCGAGGAACGAAGCGATCTCGTCTTCGTCGGGGGCCGCGGCGCCGGCATGCCAGAACGACGCGTTGTCGATGGCGGTGGCCAGCGCTGCCAGCTCTTTGATCGGATTGCGGGCGACGCCGCCCACCAGCCCCGAGTGGGCCTCCTTGCCGGCGGTCCGCAGGCTCATGGTGGCGTGCAGGGCACCGCGCAATCCGGTCGAGATCGCGGGTTGGTCCGCCGTGGGCCAGATCGTGTCCGAGACGATCACCGCGTCGGCCATCAGCGCGTCTTTGCGGGCCGTCAGCACGTCGGTAAAGTGCGGACTACCGATCTCTTCTTCGCTCTCCCACACGAAGGTGACGTCGATCTTCGCACCGCGATCGATCGCCAGCTTGGCGCCGCGCACCGCACACAACGCCGGACCCTTGTCGTCGGTCGCGCCGCGTCCACGGTAGAGAAACGTCCGCTCGGGGTGGTCTTCGACGTCGAAGCGAAACGGATGCCCGCTCTTCCACGTCGCCCCGTCGGCGGGCTGCACGTCGAGATGGTTGTAGACGACCACGTGGGCGCGAGCCTCGGGATGCCGGAGCTGCGCCACCATCGTCGGCGTGCCGCGGGTACCGACGAGCTCCGCTTTGGCACCGATCGACTCGAGGATTTCCTTCGCCGCGAGCAGGCCCGGCAGGATCTCGCGATCGTCGGTGGCGCCTGGGCTCACCGTGGGCAACTCGACCAGCGTCCGCAGGGTGCTGCGAAACCACGCCTCGCTTTGTTGCACCTCGTCGTCGAGGCCCGGATCTGCGGGGTAATTCATGCAGGGAACATCGTTAGCACGGCTTTGCGGGGCCGGGGGAGGATTCGCCGGATTCCGCTGCGGTGTGCGCGCGGGGCGTGGGCGCACCGGGTCGCACCGGCGCGCCCGCGCTGGCACCGGGGCTCAAACGCAGGTCACGGTGACCGTGTGCGTGTGACCGAAGGATGTGCTTTCCACGACCACGACGCCCTCGGCAGCCAGCGTCGCGAAGTTCTCCGGGGTCAGCGTCACCGTGTGGCTGTGCGGCGAACCACCCATGATGTCGTACACCACCTGCACGCCCGCGGCGACCTCGGCCGCGGTGACCGCCATCGTGTGCGAGTGTGGATTCGCGATCTCGACCACTGGATCGACAGAGCAGTCGAACGAGCCGCTGCCTGTCGAGGAATCCGAAGCGCTGCCCGACTCGCTGGTCGCATCGGTAGGATCGACCGAGGTTTCGGCGTCGGTGGTCGCCGGATCGGTGGTCGCCGGATCTGTGGTCGCCGGATCTGTGGTCGCCGGATCTGTGGTCGCCGGATCGGTGGACGCCGGATCTGTGGTCGCCGGATCGGTGGTCGGGTTGGTCCCGCTGGAATCGGCCGTGCCTGCGCCGGTGTCATCGTCGTCGTCGTCGGCGGCGCAGCCGGGGAGTAGGACGGCAGCGGTTGCGCCGAGGCCAAGGTGGAGAAACTGCTTGCGCGTCAGATCGGATTTCATGGCGAAGATCGTCCTTGTAGGTGACCGGCGGGACGCTATCAGAACTCGCGCGGCTGCACGCGGAAGTAAACATCGCTCGGGCGGCTTCGCGATCCGCTACGCTGGCGCTCGTGCTGCGCGGATGGATCCCTCTCGCCCTCGTCATGCTCGCGTGTGGTCTGAGCGCGGATCCACTGCCCTCCGCCCCGCTGACGCCGCCGCCCGCTGCGCCCGCGGCGTCCGATCGCATCGGTCAGCACCCCCCTGACTTCGATGTCGCGGCGTGGATCGTGGATCCGCGCTTGGCCACCGGCCCTGCTTCCCTGGCTGCGCTCCACGGACAGGTCGTGCTCGTGCGCTTTTGGACCGACACCTGCCCCTACTGCAAGGCCACTGCGCCGGCCTTGGTGGCGCTCGATCGCGACTTTCGCGACCAAGGCCTGGTGGTGCTCGGGCTGCATCATCCCAAGCCCAGACCCGCCGACAACGCACCGGTGGACGTCGAGCGCCAAAGCCAGCGGATCGCCGAGGTCGCCGCGTCCTACGGGTTTCGCTTCGCCATCGGCCTCGACTGGCAGTGGCACACGCTGCAGGCCTGGTGGCTCGATCACGCGGCGCCCAACGGGACGAGCGCCACGAGCGCGACGATCCTCATCGATGCGCGCGGTGTGATCCGCTGGGTTCACCCGGGGCCCGAGTACCATCCCGACGGACCCGAGGATCATGTTCAGTGTCGCGCGGACTACGCCGAGCTTCGCGACATGGTCACGCGATTGCTCGCCGAACGCGGCGAAGAAAAGGTCGGGTGACGTCGCAAGCGCTGATGCGGTTGGCGCTGACCGGGTGATCGCTGCTATCTTGAACGCTCACTTCTTGACTGACTTGCGATGACTGCCTTTCGACCTCGGTTCGGCCTTCGCGCCGCGCCCCTGCTGCTGTTGCTCTCCTGCAGCTCGACGGCCCTCGCCCCCGACGGGGCGACCGGGAGTCAGGACGATTCGTCGGGTGCGGCCTCGTCGGACTCGAACCAAGGCGGCGACGACGAGGTCGGTGCCCAGAGTGGATCGAGTGGCGAGGCCGGCGACGCAGAGGTGTCCACCGGTGGCGACGCCACGACCGGCGGCGCACCTCCACCATCGGCGGGTTTCGCAGTGTGTCCCGAGTCGTTGCCCGCATCATGGGTGCTGTGCGAGGACTTCGAGCACGTCGACGATCCCGCCAAGGTGTTCTTCGAGTACCAAGACGGCGACGGTGCCTTCGTACTCGGCATCGGAGACGCGGCCTCGGGCGAGCGATCGATGCGGACCAAGTATCGCAGCGGCGTCGAAGGCGGCGGGTGGCTGAGCGTGGCGATCGGCGAGAACCCGGTCGTCTACGGCGACCGGCCCAACGCGGCGGCCGAGGATGATTTTCAGGCGATCTATTGGCGCTTTCGCGTGAAGACTCAAGCCGGCTGGCCGGACGTCGGATTCGGGCATCTCACCAGCGCCACCGTGCTCGCGACATCGGACTGGACGCAGGCCATGGTCGCGCGGCTGCGATCCGACCAGGACAGCGTCGTGCTGTTCGCCGATCCGATCACCTGCGTCGCGGCTGACTCGGTCGCCTGCGCAGGGTACGAGGACGTGGCGGGCCAAAAAGGCCTCGGTGGTCTCAGCGGTGCGACCCCGATCTTCGCCGCCGAGGCCGCCGACCAGTGGCACTGCGTCGAGGCTCATGTCGCGCTGAACACCGTGGGTGCGAGCGACGGTGTCTTCGAATTCTGGGTCGATGGCGCGCTCGAGAACGGCGCGTACGATCTCGACTGGCGCGGCACCTGGGCCGACTACGGCCTCAACCTCGTCACGCTCGAGAATCTCTGGCCCGGCGGCGCGCCAGGGGATCTCGAGCGTGCGGTGGACGACCTGGTCATCTCGACCGAGCCGATCGGCTGCGACTAGGCTGCGAGCGGCCGCGGGCGAAAAGCGCGTCAGGGCTCGATGCGCCGGACCAGATCCTCGGCGCGCACCAACCACGGCGGCTCGGGAACATCATCGAGCTCATAGAAGCCGGCGCAGAAGCATGCATGGGGGCACGCGTTGCAAACCGGCTTACGCACGCGCCGCTCGGCCAGGTACTCGGCCAGGTTCACGCTGTCGTTGTTCACGAACACCATGTCGCGCGAGCGCTTGCCCAGATCGCCGGTCATGTAGGCTTCGTAGCCGGGCATGAAGCAGTAGGGCAGGTTGATGACCTGCAGCTTCATGCGGTCGGCGAACCGGTCGATCACGCGCATCGCGATCTCGGCCGCGACCGCCGTATCGGGGGACACCATCCGCGTGGCCCGACCGAACGGCGTGAGAAATTGGATGTTCAACCATGGCAACCCCTCGTCGAGCGCGAGCTGGGCGATGTCGGCCAGCTGCTGGTGGTTGCCTTTGGTCAGCGTGACGTTCATGCCCAGCTCGAGCGCACCTGCGGCAGCCCGCACGCAGTTGCGCAGCCCACCCAGGGTTTGCTCGAAGGCCTCGGCCACGCCGACCTGGGCGGCGTGGGTGCGTGCGTCGGCACCGTGGACCGAGAACAACAGCGAGGTCACGCCGCTGTGGACCAGTCGATCGGCGAACTCCGGGTATGCGCACATCCGACCGTTGGTGGTCACGTTGATCCGCGTGTAGCCGA
>CANLQR010000561.1 GCA_947492135.1 Deltaproteobacteria bacterium
CAGCGGCGCTCGCGGGCGTGCTCGTCGCCGCGGTGCTGGCGCGGATGCTCGGTGTGCAAGATGCCGCGAGCTCTGCGGTCGTGAGAGCCGCAGCGATGCTCGTCGCGCTCGCGGTGCTGGGAACGGCGTGGGCCGATCAAGTGCGCAGCTTCGCCGCGAGCTCGTGGGCAACCCTCGCGAATGTCGGGCAGCTGCCGTGATCGTCCTGTCGGCGGCCGCTCTGCAAGGCCTCGCGCTGGCCTGGGTGCGGTGGGTGGTGTTGCTCGGCGTGCAGCCGCTGCTGCGCATCGGTGTCGGGCTGCAGTGGTGGTCGACCGCGGGAGTCTTTGCGCTGGTGCTCGCCCTCGGGGATGCCACGCTCGCGGGAGCACCGGCAGCCCCGGTCGAGACCGCAGCGCTGCTGTTCGCCCTGGGCGCGGAGGCGCTGCTTGGCCTCACGCTTGGCGTGTGTCTTTCGCTCGGTGCCCACGCGGTGCTCGGCGCGAGCAACGTGTCCGCGATGCTGTTGCGAATCCCGCTGGGTCCCTGGGCGGCGCTGGTGGCCTCGATGGTGCTGGTTGCGGCGTTCGAGCTCGGCCTGCACCACGCGGCCCTGCAGTCGAGCGCGGCCCTACAGCAGGCCTTCGCTGTGGGCGATGGGCGAGCGTGGTTGAGCGACGCGTCGACGCTGTCCTCGCGACTGCCGGCGTGGCTTGCGGGCATGACGGTGCTCGCCCTGGCATTGGCGACCCCTGCATTGCTCGTAGGGGCTGCCGTGGAGGTCGCGGGCGCGGCGATCGCCAGGGGTCCGGGTGCCGCGCCAGCCCTCGCGCAGGCGTTCGTGGCCACGGCTCGACTCGGTGCGGTGCTCGTGGCACTCGGAGCGTCGTGGGCGATCGACCTCCCGCGCTGGGCGCAACCGGCCTTGCCGAGCGTCGACGCAGGCGTCGATCGATTGTCGCCTGCGGGCCCGTGAGCGCGGCCACGGCCTGGTGGCTTCACGCGACGGATATGCGATGCTGCGTGGGTGCGACCGACCTGGGCAATGGTGCTTGTCGCGTTCGTGATGTCCTGCAGCGAGGATCTTGCCTCGCCGACGCTTGATCGGTTGCGCCAACCCACGGGCTTTCGACTCTCGCCTGAGTCCCGCTATGCGTTTGTCAGCAATGGCAACTGGGATCGGAGCGAGCTGGGCGGCAGTGTGCTCGTGCTCGACCTCCGGGGTCTCGACCGAGCACTGGAGAGCGCGCCGACGGCCGGCGATCCGACCCGCACGATGCCATGTCATGCCGAGGGCGCGCGCTTGTCCTGCAGCGCCGAGCACATGATCGTTCCGGCCGCGGGCCTCGGGATCGGCAGCGCGGTCGGGAACCTGGTCGTCGATCGGCCCAGCGGCCAGGGCGGTGCGACCCGAGTGCTGACGGTGCAGCGCATTCCCGCCGCGGTGGTGTGGTTCGACGTCAACATGACCGACGAAGGACCGGTGCTCGACTGTGGCGTCGGCTTCGACGGTGGCTGCGACGAGGTCCACACGATCGTCGCGGCCCTCGATCGCCCAGAGATCGAGCTTCCCGGGGACCCCTCGCGGATCGTGCTCGACGACCAAGGGTACCGATTCGGCTACGTGCCGCATCTGCTCGGTGGCTCGATCTCCTTGCTCGCGCTCGATGGTGCTGCGGGTCCCGAACTGGTCGATGTCGCGGGCGATTTTTTTCGCAGCGACCCGTTTGAAGACACCGAGTACGCGGGTGGCTTCGGCGTGGCGTCACGGCCCTGCGATCTCGCCAACGCACCGAGCGGGAGTCGCGACTGCACGCGACCGGTGCTGTACTCGAGTCAGCGCTTTTTTCCGTCGGTCCGTCGGTTTGCGGTCGCACCCGGGCTCGATGTCGTCCTGCCCGGCGACGAGTCGTCGCTGGCCGTGGTGAACCCCGAGATCGTGGCCTCGCAGCCGTTCATGGCCGATCTCGCGTTCGAGAATCCCGAGGCCGAGTCGCCGCTGCTCGTGGTGCAGACGACGCCCGCGGCGCTGGTGAGGGTCGACACGACCGTCGATGTCGATGGCGACCCCGGCGATCAGGTGCTGGGGACGGTGTCGTTGTGCGAGCAACCCAACCTGCTGGCGATCCATCGACCCGCCGATGAAGAACCGCTGGCGCTGGTGACGTGCTTTGGCGAAGGCCTGCTGGCCGTCGTCGGGCTCTCGAGCTTTCGGGTGTTGCGCACGATCGCCCTGGGCGCGGGTGCCAACGAGATCGAGGTCGATCGCGTCACCCAGCGGGCGTACGTCGTGAACACCCGTGACGATTCGATCTCGGTGGTCACGCTCGATCGTCGCGACGCTGGGTTTCTCACCGAGGTCGCCCGCATCGAGTGACGCCAAAACGGTCGGCTCCGCGAGCGCGCCGTCCCACAAACTGCAGCCGGTCGGGTCATGGCGCCCCCGAGGCGGGCTCGGTTGGGGCCGCGCTGCCGCGGCGATGGTCCCGACTGAAACTGCGGACGGCCCGGCCTCAAGGCCGAGCCCAGAGTCGCCGAATCTTCGGGGGTCTTGCTTCACCAGCGCCACCGCTTGTGCGCCGTGCTCGGCACGGTACTCGCCTCGACCGCCGCTTGCGACCAGGCGAACTACATCGAGGGCGTCGTGCGCTGGGACAGCCGTGACGGCCAGTATGGCCTGCAGTACGTGACTCCCCCGTGGGAAGTGGAAAGCGACGACGGCGTCGAGCTGAGGCTGCGGATCTCGGCAGAGCTGTTCGGCGTCGGGCTCGAAGGCTCGCCTCCGACCCACGTATTTTCGATCGGCGAAGTCGATCCCGAACGCGCCATCGAAGATCTGCTGCCGCAAGGTCTCGCCGATGCCGAGACCGATACCGCGTTCGACTTCGACACCACGGGGATGGCGCCGGCCGACAGCGCCCAAGACTCGGGCGACGACAGCAGCTCGTGGACGGATATCGATCTCGGTAGTCCGCAGCAGGTCGCCCTCGCAGAACTCGACCGGCTCATCGTCCACGAGCACGCAGATCTCATCCTCGAGTTGGGACGTGTTGGCGGTCCGACGGCGCCGTGGACGTATGAGGTCGTGATTGCGCCCGGCCTGTTCGTTCGCGCGTACTACTATCGCGAGGGCGAGCGGACGATCCGCGCCGTGTTCGCGTCGTTGTTCACGCTGACCGACGGCGACGTGTCCACGATGGCGGCCACGATCACGGTGGGTGGCAAATCGCAATGATCGAGCTGATGGTCATGCTTGCGCTGTTCGGTCCGCCGAAACTGCCGCCCATCGGCGGTCGTGCCGTGCCGGCACCCGTCGAGCCGGCCGTTGTGGTCGAACCACAGCCCCAGCCCGCGCCGACACCACCGCCGGCACCCGCGACGCCGCAACCGAACGCCTCGCCCGAGTCTCCGAGTGCTTCGAGTGCCCAGACCGTGGCGAACGGGGCTCCGACCGATCCACCAGGCCCGGAGGTTCTCGCGAACGGCCCCTCGAGTACTCCGCCCACCACGCCACGGTTGTCCGCTGGCTCGGGGACACCGGTGCGATCCAGTCCGTCGGGTACGCGGGTTGAATCGGCATCCACGACGCTGCCGGGGCTGCGGTTGGTGTCGTCCGACGAACTCTCGCAGTGGGATCGGCAGGACGCGGCCGCAGCTCGGCCCACGGCAGGCAAGCGCACGCCTGCGCTCGCGGCCGCGGCCGACACGACGATCGTGCGGACCGCAACACCGGAGACCTCCGATACGCGCCCGCGGTTCGTGCGGCCGCCCCATCCACCCGATCGCTCGGCGACCGTCGTTCTGGGCTACCGGTACTTCCGCATCCAGGATGCGCTCGGTCGGGCCCAGGATTGGCACCTGGCCTCGATCGAGGTCACCCCGATGCGTCGCTACGTGCGACTGAATCTGCTCACGGAGTTCGGTGTCGAAGGCGGCGAAGCGGCGACCCGGGGCGACCGCGCCGACATCTTGCTGATGCAGCGCCTGGGTCTGGGCATGCAGTATCCCCACGTCGTCACCCCGTTTCTCGAGTTCCAGGGTGGGGTCGGGGGTGCGCGCATCGAACTCTTCGGGCGTAACGACGTCGCACTGCTCTATGCCTTGGGCCTCGATGTCGGCGCCCAGTGGGCCCTGGGGCGGTCAGTCTTCGTGCACGCGGCGGTCGGGTGGATTCGCCCCACGTTCGTATGGCCCACGCGCACGCTGTCGTACGATCGCGTGGCGTTCAAGCTCGGGATCGGCTTCTAGCGCAGCCGCTCACAGTCCTTGGATGGTGGTCGGCACGGCGACGAATGCGGTGGCCCCGTCGCCGAGCTGGCCGTCGTCGTTCTCGCCCCAACACACCGCGTCGCCAGACTGTCGGCGGACACAGGTGTGCATCCCGCCGGTGCTGAGGTCGCGCGCGGCGTCGATGCCCATGACACCCACCGGGACGCGCTGCTCGTCACTGCTGCTGCCGCCAAGCTGGCCGTGATCGTTGCGGCCCCAGCAGGCCACGGTCCCTGCACTCCGGGTCGCGCACACGTGGTGCAGGCTGCTCGCGATCGCGGTGCTATCGGTCAGGTCTCTGACGGGGACCCGGGTCGACCAGCTGCTCTCGACACCGGCGCCGAGCTGGCCGTGGTCGTTGTGTCCCCAGCACGCGACCTGACCTGTGCGGCGGCGCGCACAGCTATGGAGCTCCCCAGCGATGACCTGCACCGCATCGTCGAGCTTGGCAACATTGACCGGCACCGGCTGTGGCGTGGACAGCGTTGCCGCCGGCGCGCCGTTGCCGAGCTGGCCCGACGTGTTGCTACCCCAGCATACGACCTTGCCACTGCTGCGTACGGCGCACGAGTGTCCGCCGCCAGCTGCGATCGCGATGGCATCGCGCAGGCCTGCGATCTCGGTGGGTGCGACGGCGCGATCGGGTGACACGACGCCGGCCTGGCCCAACGTCCCTTCGCCCCAGCAGCTCACGCGACCACCCTGACGCAGTGCGCAGGTGTGGGCCCGCCCGGCGGCGACCTCGACCGCGTCGACGAGCCCTGGCACCTGGGCGGCCAGACGCCGATCGTTCTTCTTGGTGTCGCCGAGCTGACCGCCACCACCTTCGCCCCAGCACGCG
>CANLQR010000562.1 GCA_947492135.1 Deltaproteobacteria bacterium
AAAGGGACGATCAGCATCAGGACGATGCCGACCAAGCCGAATGCGACGGTGCGCCCGGTGCGGTTCGAGGGGGCGTTGCTCATGCTGCGTTTCTCCAGCGGGTCATGCGGTAGACGTAGGCGAGCACCCGGGCCACGACCTCGTAGAGCTCCGCGGGAATCTCCCGGCCGACCTTGCCGGAGGCATAGATCGCGCGTGCGACGGGCGGATTGGCGACGATCGGAACCTGGTGCTTGCGGGCGACCTCGCGAATCTTGGCGGCGAGATGATCGACGCCCTTGGCCACGAGTTTCGGGGCGCCACCGTCGGTCGCCTTGTAGCTCAGCGCCACCGCGTAGTGGGTCGGGTTGACGATCACCACGTCGGCGCTCTGCACCGCGGCGATCATGCGGTTGCGGCCGATCTGACGCATCCGCGCGCGCATGCGTTGACGGACGTGGGGGTCACCTTCTTGCTGCTTGAGCTCGTCCTTGACCTCTTGCTTGGACATCTTCAGATCGGCGTGGATTCGGCGATACGAGAAGATGTATTCGGCGGCTGCGAGCAGGGCGGTGATGGCGAGCGCCGCGGTGGCGACCCGCAGCAGCAGAACTCCGATCTGCGCGATGGCGACGTCAGGGGCGACGTGGAGCAGGCCCGGCAGCCGAGCGAGCTCGTCCTCGAGGATCATCCACAGCGCAGTGCCGATGGCCGTAGCCTTGGCGATCGTGAGCCCGAGCTGGGTGAGGGACTCTTGGCTTGCGAGCGCGCGCTTGAGGCCTGAGATCAGGCCGAGGCGATCGAGGCGAAATCGGAGCAGCTTTCCCGACCACAACCCGCCGGTCTGTGCGATGCCCACCGCCGCGCTGCAGGCCAGCAGCGCCACGCAAGCCGTGACGACCACCTGCGCGAGGGCGCCACCGGCGTCGCGCAGTACCTCCCACAAGACGCCACTTTCATTGCCACGGACGTTGGCGATCCGAGCCAGTGATCGCGTCATGACGCCGAAGGCCTCGCGCGCCGCCGGGGCGCCGCCGTAGATGACGCCGACGAGCACCGCGGCGCTCAAGACGACTGCGACCACGTCGCGGCTCTGGGGCACGCGACCGTCCTCGCGGAACTTCTTGCGCTTCTTCGCGGTCGGCTCCTCCGTGCGGTCGTCGGACACTGCCGGCGGTGGTCTGCAACCCCTGGGCCGTCGCGGGCTTCAAGGCGCCGCGATCGTGGCGACGGTCCGATCAAAGGCCGAGACCGCGGCCCACAAGTGACCGGCCACGGCTTGGCCGAGCCCCGGCAGGGCCTGTTGCAGCGCCAGTAGCCCCGCGGTGAGCGTGATCGCGAACGCCAGACCGAAGATCTGTAGCTTGGGCACGAAGCGCGCGAGCACGGCGAGCGCCAACTTCACGGCGAGTCCGGTCGCGAGCACCGGCAACGCGAGGTGAAGCGCCACCGCCAAGGCGTTGGACGACTGCTCCGTCAAGCTCGCGACGGTCGCACCACCGATCGCACCGCTGCCCAGGGGCACGCTGCGCATGCTGTGCGCGAGTCCGCCAACCAGCGCCCGGTCGATCCCGAGCGCGAAGAACAACTGCATGCCGAGGTGGCCGAGCAGCGACGCCGTTGCGGTCGACGCCCCGGGGTTCGCGGGATCGGCGACCGCTGAGAACGACAGACCGATCTCGACGCCGATCAGCTCGCCCGCCATGCGAATACCCGCCAGCGCGAGGTGGACGACAAAGCCGAGTGCCAGGCCGATCATGACCTCGCCGGCGACTGCGAGCACCAGAGCGATCACATCGAGCTGCGGCAGGGCCGGCGGCGTGGCTACGCCGATCAGTGACAACGACAGTGCGACGACGAGAATCGCCCGAACCTGCCGCGGTACGGCTGCGCTCGAGCTGTGGGGCAGGGCCAGGAGTAGTCCGCCAGCGCGGGCCATCGCCAGCACGGCCATGATGGCCAAGGGCTCGAGCACCGGGAGCAGGACGGCGAGGTCCATCGCACGACCTTCAGGGATGAATCTGGCCGATGGCGCCGAGCATCTCTCGGCCAAAGGACGTGAGTCGCTCGAGCAGCCAGCCGCCCATGAACACCAAGGCCGAGCCCATCGCGAGCAGCTTGGGGACAAAGCCGATCGCGGGCTCGCTCAGCTGCGTCGCGGCCTGAATCAGCCCCATGACCAGGCCGACCGCGAGCCCCACTGCGAGCAGGGGACCGGCGACCTCGACCGTGGTCGCCATCGCCCGCATCATCACGTCCATGACCGCTTCGGGGGTCACGAGGTCAGGCTCCTGACCAGTGACTCGACCACCAAACCCCAGCCGTCGGCGAGTACGAACACCAAGACCTTCAGTGGCAAGGTCACCAGCGCGGGCGGCAGCATGACCATGCCCATGGCCATCAGGACGCTGGACACCACCAGATCGATCACCAAAAAGGGTATCAGTACCAAGAACCCCATCGTGAAGGCAGTGCGGACCTCGCTCAGCGAATACGCGGGGATCAACACCACCAGCGAGACGTCATCGCGGGACGCCGGTCTCGGGCGCTGGGAAATGTCGTACATCATGCGGAGGTCTTCGTCGGCGGTGTGCCGCAGCATGAACTGTGCGAGTGGTTGGCTGCCCCGGGTGATGGCTTCGGTCGTCGAGATTTCCTCGCGCTGCAACGGCTCGATCGCGCGGGTGTTGATCTCGCCCAGCACCGGTGCCATCACGAAGAGCGTCAGGAACAGCGCCATGCCGGTGAGGACCTGGTTGGGCGGCGCACCGGGCAGGCCGAGGGCTTGGCGCAGAAAGGAAAACACGATGATGATGCGGGTGAAGCACGTCATCGTCAGTGCAATCGCTGGCAGCAGCGAAAGCACGGTCATCAACACCAGGATCTGCAGGGCGCTCTTGGCACCCGAAGCCGGGGCTCCGGGTTCGGACGACTGGGCTCCGCCGGCCGCGGGCGTGCTGGGATCGAGTGCCTCGGTCAGCGCCTGCGAGATCGGGGTCGTCGGTCCCCCGGCGGCGGTCGTCGCCGCGACGGGGGCGGGCGCTGGGGCCGCCTGGAGACTCGGTGCGACGGCGAGCGTGCCCAGCAGGCCGGCGACCATCGCGATGCGGCGAAACCATCGAGGCGCGCTTGCCGGAATCATGCGGTGTCCCTTCGGCCGACCCAGCGGGGATCACCGGTGAGCATCTCGAGGTGCGGAGGCAGGACCGGTTCTTCGCCGCGACCCGCGAGCTCGTCACCCAGTGCGGCGCGCAGGCGCTGCTTGAAGGCGGCGATGCGACCATCGGTCGCCGGCGTCGGAACTGCGGGCGCGGGTAGTTCGACCGCGGCCTCGGCTGTGGCGGCGCTCGCGGTGAGGTCGGCGAGCAGATCGATGCGCTGCTCGGTCGCTCCAACCAGCAGCGCGCGACCGCCGGCCGAGATCCACACGATCTGCTGCTTGGGGCCGATGCCGACCCTGGCGATCACGCGCAGCGGCTGCGGGCTCTCGAAGCCTGGACGCCGCCTCCGCCACCACAACAGGCCAAGGCCAGAAAATGCCAGCAACGCAGTCGCAAGCCACGCCACGCCGATCTGCGGCGCGCTGCGGCCGAGCTCGAGCGGCGTCTGCTGGGCGGTCGCTGCGGCCCAGCGCGGGCTCGCGTCGTCGGGCGGCGCGGCGGCGGTCGGTTCGGGCTCGGCCGCGGCAACCGGCGCAGGGACACCAGCGATGGCGGCCGTGGGTTCGCGGGCCGGGCTCGGTGCGCCGGTCGTCGCTGGCACCGCTTGGAGTGCGGCCGCCGCCTGGGGCACCGGCTCGCCGGCGATGCGCGCGAGCGCGGCGGTGCGATCGAGGGCCGCCGCGGGCAGTGGAACCAGCGCCGCGGGGCGGCCGCTGAGGTCCTCGACCCGTACGTCGAAGCCGCCCGCGACCTCGGTCGTGCGCATCGACTTCGACAGCGTACCTTTGGCCCGCTTGCGCTGGACCACGCGGACCGCCACGCGCTCGCCGGCGCGACCGACCTGAACGTAGTCGAGGCGGTGGCGCGCCAGCGGACGCAGCCGCTGCGGCGTCGCCTCGTCGCCTGGCACGAACAACAACGCGCCGAGCTTGGACGTCACGATGTGGTCGGCCGCGGCACCGGGTTCGACCCCGCGGATCCGCACCGTCACGCCGGTGGCATCCTCCGCGAGAGTGACGCTGACGTCGTCGGCTAGGGCTGCGGTCGGAACACCAAGCACGCCTGCAAACGCGAGCGCGCTCCACCAACGAGTCGATTCATGCGGCATCACTCCTCACCTGGCCTTTCCTGCTGTCACCGTCATTGGCGGCGGTCCCTGTCTCGCTTCCGCCCACCACCTCGGTGATGCGGATCCCGTATTTTTCTCCCACGACCACGGCCTCACCGCGGGCCACCAGCTTGCCGTTGACCAGCACATCGAGGCTGTCGCCAGCGGCCTTGCCCAGCTCGATCACCGAGCCGGGGCCGAGCTGCATGAGCACACCGATCGACAGGGTCTTGCGCCCCAGTTCGACCGTCACTTGAACCGGAACGTCGAGCACGAGGCTGAGGTCGTCGATGGGCTTGTTCATGGTTCTCTCCGGGTGATCTCGATGGCGATCATTCCGTCCTGCTGGACCGGCGTGCCATGCCACTTGACGACGCCCTCGACGGCGACCGCCAGTTCGTCGCTGCGTCCCTGATTCAGTGCGAGCACCGTGCCAGGTTGCAGACGCAACAGCTGTCGCAGGGGCATCTCGATCTGCCCGAGTGAGACGGACACCGACACCGGCACCTCGGCGACGAGTCGCGGCATCTCGCGACTGCAGGCGGTGTCGGTCGCGGCAGGTCCCACCTTGCCGCGCAGGGGTTCCAGCAGAGTCGCCGGCAAAGCCAGCGAGAAGCTCGCGATCTGCTCGCCGATGTTGAGTGTGAACGGGATGTGTAGCGCGGTGGTGTCCGGGCCAAACCCGGGAATCAGGTCGAGGCGGCTTTCGACGCTGCGGACCTCGAACTGAAAAAATCCCGCCGGTTCGAGTGTGTGGTTGAGGGCATCGAAAAGCGGTGCCAGGGCTCGGGTGAGCATCCGCCGCTCGAGCGACGTCGGGCTGCGGCCCTCGGGGGT
>CANLQR010000563.1 GCA_947492135.1 Deltaproteobacteria bacterium
CACGACCCGGTCACCGGCGAGCGCAAGACGATGTTCGCCCCGCAAGATGGCGGCGCGACCGAGGAGAACCTCTCTCCCGAGGAGAAGCTCCGACGCGAGCGCACCCGCGAGCGCGGCCTGGGCGTGACCAGCTATGCCTGGGCCAAGCATGCCAACCGCGTGCTCGTGCCCGTGCGCGGCGACGTCTGGGTGCAAGATGGCCTGCATGGCACGGCGCGCCGGGTCGCCGCCGGCGGCGACCATCCGTGCATCGATCCCCAGCTCACGCGCGACGGTGCCTGGGTCGCGTATGTACAGGACGACGAACTGTACGTCGCGTCGGCCGAAGCCAAGGGCCCCGCGCCCGTGCAGCGGACCACCGGCGCTCGCGGGACCGGTCGCACGCACGGACTCGCCGAGTACATTGCGCAAGAAGAGATGGATCGCCACCACGGGTTCTGGTGGAATCACGCGGGCGACACGCTCGCCTACCAAGAGGTCGACGAGACCCACATCCCAATCTGGCGCATCACCCACGAGGGCGCAGCGACGCCGACCTGGGAAGACCATCGGTATCCCTTTGCCGGGGCCGACAATGCCAAGGTGAAGCTCGGTGTCATCGGCCGCAGCGCTGGTGAGACGACGTGGATGAACTTGAGCATGGCCCAAGAGCCCGAGGTCTACCTCGCGCGCGTGCACTGGACGCCCACCGGCGAGCTGCTGGCCGAGCTCGAGAACCGTGCGCAGACCCGACTGCAGCTGGTGCGTTTCGACTTGGTCACGGGTGAACCCACCGTGCTGGTCGAGGAGAGCAGCGACGTCTGGATCAATCTGCACCACGCCTTCGAACCGCTCGAGAAAGCCACCGGAGAGCTCGCTGGCGCGTTCGTGTGGGGTTCTGAGCGCACCGGCTACCGCCACCTCTATCTGATGGACAAAGCCGGCAAGGTCATCCGCGCACTGACCTCGGGCGAGTGGGTGGTCGATAGCCTGGTCGGCGTCGACGAGCTTCGCGGGCTGGTCTACTTCACCGCCAGCAAGGACACGCCGACCGAGCAGCATCTGTATCGCGTCCCGCTCGCTGGCGGCGAACTCGTTCGCATCACCCAAGAACCAGGGATGCACGGCGTGACGATGGATCCCACGTTCACCGTCTTCGTCGACACCCACAGCTCGATCGAGGCCCCGCCCTCAGTGTCGATCCGACTCGCCGACGACGGCGGATTACATCATCGCATCGCGATCCCGACGGACCCTCGCGTGGCCGCGCTGTCGCTGGCCCCACCAGAGCTGGTGACCCTGCCGTCGCGCGACGGCGTGACGCTGCATGGCGCGATCTATCGCCCGGGGCCCGAGGCCGGTCCGGGGCCGTGGCCGGTGATCGTCAGCGTCTATGGCGGTCCCCACGCCCAGCGCGTGACCAATGGCTGGGACATGACGGTCGACATGCGTGCGCAGTACCTGCGCGGGCTCGGGTATCTGGTGTTCAAGCTCGACAACCGCGGGTCGGCGCGCCGCGGACTCGCGTTCGAGGGCGCGATCCGGCACGACCTAGGCAATCTCGAGATCCAGGACCAAGTCGATGGCGTGCAGTGGTTGGCGGCGCAGGGTCTGGCCGATCCCGCGCGCGTGGGCATCTATGGCTGGAGCTATGGCGGCTACATGGCCGGCATGGCGCTGGCGCGTGCGCCCGAGACCTTCAAGGTCGGGGTTGCCGGCGCCATGGTGTCCTCCTGGGATGGCTACGACACCCACTACACCGAGCGCTACATGGGCACGCCGCTCGGCAACCCTGACGGCTACCGCGACAGCAGCGTGATGACCCACATCGAGGGCCTGCGCGGGCACTTGATGATCGTCCACGGGTTGATCGATGAGAACGTCCACTTTCGCCACAGCGCGCGGATCGTCGACGCCCTGAACAAGGCCCGCAAGCCCTACGAACTGCTGCTCTTCCCCGGCGAGCGCCACATGCCACGCGCCGAAGCGGATCGCGTGTACATGGAGGAGCGGATCCGGGATTTCTTCGGCGCCCATCTGTGAAGTACGTCATCAAGACCGAGCGGCCGCGCCACCCGGGCTTCGACGCGGCCCGCGACCTCAACCCCGAGCAACGCGCGGTGGTCGAGGCCGAGCCCGGCGAGCTGTTGGTGATCGCGGGGGCCGGCACCGGCAAGACCCGCACGCTCACGTATCGCGTCGCGCAGCTGGTCGCATCGGGCTGCGCGCCCGACCGGATCTTGCTGTGCACGTTCACCAATCGCTCGGCCCGCGAGATGGTCGCGCGCGTCGAAGCTCTGCTGGCGATCGACATGGCGCGGTGCTGGGCGGGTACGTTCCATCACGTCGGCAACCGGCTGCTGCGCCGCCACGGCGAGCACCTCGGTCTGGCCAGCGACTTCGGCATCCTCGACAGCGAGGACTCGCGGGCGATCCTCGCCGGGGTCATCGCGCAGCTGGGCCTCAAGGCGCTGTCGGCCCGGCGGTTTCCCGAGCCCAAGGTGCTGCACGCGTACATCGGCCTGGCCCAGGGCACCGGGACGCCTTTGCCAGAGCTCATCGGTGCCCGCGCGCCCCAGCTCGCACCGCAGCTGCCGGCGATCCTCGACGTCTGCGCCCGCTATGCGCAGCGCAAGCAGGAGATGAACGTCGTCGATTTCGACGACCTGCTCGTCCACTGGCACACGCTGCTGACGGCCCCCGAGCACGCCGGGGTCGCCACCGAGCTCCAGGCCGCGTTCGATCACGTGCTGTGCGACGAGTACCAGGACACCAGCGCGCTCCAAGGCACGCTGTGTGATCTGATGGCCGCGCGCTGCGGCAGTCTCACCTGCGTCGGTGACGACGCGCAGTCGATCTACTCGTTTCGCGGCGCCGACTTCGAACAGATCGCCGGATTCACCAAGCGGCACCCCGACACCCGCGTGCTCAAGCTGACGATCAACTACCGCAGCACGCCCGAGGTCCTCGAGCTGGCCAACCGCTCGATCGCACGCAACGTGCACGGCCACGTCAAGGAACTGCGGGCCATCAAGGGCAGCGGCATGCGCCCCGCGGTGCTGCCGTTGCGCGACGTCTATCAACAGGCGGAGTTCGTGGCCCAGCGCGTGCTCGAGCTCCACCACGAGCAGAACCTCCCGCTGTCGAAGATGGCGGTGCTGTACCGCAATCACAGCCACAGCCTCGAGCTCCAGGTCGAGCTGACCCGGCGCCAGATCCCCTACGCCGTTCGCAGCGGCGTGCGGTTCTTCGAGCAAGCCCACATCAAGGACGTGGTCGCGTACCTGCGGGCCCACGACAACCCACGCGACGCGATGGCATGGGTGCGCCTGCTCAAACAGTGGCCGGGGATCGGGGCGCAGACCGCCGAGCAATACGCCACGCAGCTCGGTGGCGTGGTCGACGTCGGGCAGGTCGCCGCGCAGCTGACCGCGCTCGCGGGCGGCGCCAAGGGCCGGGCAGCCGATGCGCTGACCCGCCTGGGCACCTTGTTCGGCCTGCTCGACAAGGTCGCCCGCGAGGCCCCCGGCGACGCCCTGCGGCGGGTGGTGGAGTCGCACTACGGCGAGTACGCCGATCGGTCGTTCACCAACGCCTCGGTACGCAAAGAGGATATCGAACACCTCGCGGCCTACGCCGAGCGCTACCCGAGCGCGCAGGAGTTCCTCGCCGACCTCGCACTGTTCGAGGGCATGGCCGCCGAGAGTGTGGTCGGCGCCGAGGCGCCCGACGACAAGCTCGTGCTGTCGACCATCCACCAGGCCAAAGGCCTCGAGTGGCCGATCGCGTTCGTGCTCTGGCTGGTCGACGGTCGCTTTCCCACCGCGCAATCGATGCGAATCGCCGCGGCGCTCGAGGAGGAGCGGCGGTTGTTCTACGTCGCGGTGACCCGCGCGGCCGACGAACTCTACCTGTGCTATCCGACCATCGAACACGGCAAAGACGGGCCGTCGACGCTGCTGCGCCCCAGTCGATTCTTGGCCGAGATCGATGCACCGCCAGCGGTGTTCGACCGCTGGCAGATCAGCGAAGAACCGGCTTAGACCGCCGGTAGCGCTTGCCCAGGCCGTGTCCGTAGCCGCCGATGCCCACAGCCCCAAGGCCTCCCGAGCCCGGGCTTGGTGGCGCGCCCGCACACGGGACGCCAGTCCCGTCGCTCGAATAGCACTGCTTGCCCAGCGGCCACTCGCGCTCGAGGCCGACCTCGTCCTTGGTGTGGAGCACGAACTCGGTGGTGCACGACTGGAGCTTGGGCCGGCCACGCCCGTTGACCCCGCCTTGTGCCCGCAGGCTCTGGCCGGGGTAGACCAGCTCGAGCGGGGTCGCGAAGGCGACCGCTGCCCGCTCGGTTCGCTTGCCACACACCGCGACGAACTCGACCCGCGCGTCTTTGGACAACGGCGCACGCAGGGTCAACTCGGCCATCGAGTAGCCGCTGAACCAGCCATTGTAGGCGCTGAAGTTCGCGTTCTGGATGGTCGCCTCCACCGGCGTACCGCCAGCATCGATCGGCGCGAGTTCAATCGCAGCCGTGCTGCAACGGCCCTCGCGGACGCCCGCCGGACGGAAACAACGCCGGCCGATCTCGGTGACGCCCAGAAGCTTGTTCGACTCGACGTCGAAGTTCACGGCCTGGATCTCGACATCGCACTGCGCCGTGCGCATGTATTCCCACGCCGAGGTGAGCTGAAGATGATGGCGTTGCACATCGCCGGGCTCGAGCGCATGGAGGCGCGCGTCGAGATACTGGAACTCGACGAAGTGCTTGTCGCCGACGTGACACGTCGAGCGCACGCCGAGCCGATCGGGTGGCGCGGCGGTACCGGCCATCACGGCGAAGCCGAGCTCGACGGTCGGGAGGATCTGCACCTCACGAACCGACCACGCGAGCGGGACTTCGTTCGCGGGCCGGGGACACGGGCTCGGGGTCTTGCTGCCGGGTTTCCAGCACAAGCTCGTCGAGCCACGCACCACCGGGGTCGCCGTCTTGTCGCGCAGTGAGACCACGACGCGGCAGGCCGACGGCACCGGCACGATGTTCTTGACGAACAGCTGCGCGTTCACGCGAAACTCGGTGCCTTCGGTGGGCAGGGCTCCGCCGGG
>CANLQR010000564.1 GCA_947492135.1 Deltaproteobacteria bacterium
TCTCGCGCCACAGCGTGCGCGGCTCCCCGGTCGGGAAGTAGCGACTGATGAACGCATGCGCATTCTTCGAGATGGAGTCGCGAAGCACCTCGTCCTCGAGCTCACGCAGGGACGCGGCCGCCGCTTCGGGAGTCTCGGCAACCATCGCCGTCTTGCGATGCTCCATCGCGAAGTTGGCACCACTGGCCGACTTGCCGACCACGATCATCCCGCACGCCATGGACTCTTGTGGCGGCAGGGCGCAGCCCTCGATATCCGCCGAGGCCAGAAACGCCTGAGGCCTTCGCATGCGCCCGGCGAGCTCTTTGAGGGGAATCCCGTCGATCAGCTCGAACCGCCAGTACTTGCCGCCGAGCGCCGCGTAGTGGGCCTGGGTGGCCTTGATGTAGTCGGGGCCTTTGCGCGGAAACGCGAGGATCAGCCCGGGCTCGCGCTCGGACTGCGCGATGAAAGGAAAGCTCCGATCGTCGACGACGTTCGGTACGATCGGGATGGCTTTTCCCGGGAACACCTTGTTGCACAGCCCGAGCATGTGCGGCGAGTCGGTCCAGAGCGTCACCCGCGGGGCCATGTAGTCGAAGTCGCGGCGCAGCTGGATCGGCACCTGCAGATACACGATGGTCGGTCCGCGGACGTCGTCCGCGAGCTCGGAGCAGAAGTCAGGCACCAGGACGACATCGTCGTCCCGTCGGTCGGCCCAGCGAACGAAGGGTAGGTCGACGACGTTGAAGTCGCCGTAGGTGTCGCGACCACTGGGGGAAACCAGGCGGGCATCGACGCCCAGCGACTTGGCGATCGCAGCGTGCCGCATGTTGTTGAGCGTGCCGCCCCAAGCCACGGCGGTGTGCAGCGTGGGGTGGACCAGGAGCTTGCGCACCGGCGCAAGGGCTGCCCTGGGGTGGGCTTGAAAAAACGCGGTGAGCCGCCGCATGGGTCCGTGGACGAAATCGGGGACGAGGACGAGCAGGCGCATGGCAGATGTCCGTTCGAATCTACCCGAGCTTGGCGACCACGCGCGCGAGCCGAACGATGGCCTCATCGATATCCGGCCGCGAGATGTCGAGGACCGGACGGAACCGGATGCTCTGGGCGCCGCATGGCAGGATGAGCAGATGTTCGTCTCGCATCGCGGCGTGGACGCACGCCGCGCGTTGGGTCGAGGTGGCCAGGTCGAACGCACACATCAACCCGCGCCCACGCACGTTGGTGATGCTCGGGAACCGTCCCGCAAGTCCGCGCAGGCGCTCCAGCAGATACTCTCCGTTCTCCCGGCAACGGGTCAACAGGTCGTCCTGCTCGATGATCTCGATGTATCGCGTGGCCCGCACCATGTCGACGATGTTGCCGCCCCACGTGGAGTTGATGCGGCTGGAGACCTTGAAACACGAGTCGATCTCGTTGACGCGACCGTTGCTGGCGATCCCGCAGACCTGGGCCTTCTTGCCGAACGAGAAAACGTCGGGTTCGACGCCAGTGTGTTCGAACGCCCACCACTTGCCAGTGATCCCCATGCCGCACTGGATCTCGTCGAAGATCAGCAAGATCTCATGCTCATCGCAGAGCCGTCGTAGGGTCCGCAGAAACTCCGGGCGGAAGTGATTGTCGCCTCCCTCGGCCTGGATCGTCTCGATGATCATGGCCGCGATGTCGTGGCCGTGGGTCCGGATCGCCGTTTCGATCTGGCCAACCGTGTGCTGCTCGGCGGCGATGGTGGCGGCGCTGGCCGCCTCGTCGAACGGAAACCGCATCGCGGGGGTGTCGATCCGTGGCCACCGAAACTTGGGAAAGTACTGGGTCTTCTCGCGCGCGAACCCATTGGTCAGCGACAGCGTGTAGCCCGAGCGGCCGTGAAACGCGTTGCGGAAGTGGATCACCTGGGTGCCCAGCAGGTCGTCGTCAGCGCCCGTGCACAGGCCACGGGCGATATTCTTGCGGACCTTCCAGTCGAAGGCGACCTTGAGCGCGTTCTCCACGGCGAGGGCGCCACCTTCGATGAAGAACAGGTGCTTGAACGAGGCCGGCATCGTCCGTCCGAAGGCTGCGACCCAGTCGGCCATCGCGGGCGTGTAAACGTCCGAGTTGGAGACCTTCGTCAGGGTTGCCGCCATCAGTCGCGCGAGAAACTCGGGCTCGCGGAGCTTGGGATGGTTGTGCCCGATCGGCATGCTCGCGAAGAACGAGAACAGGTCGAGGTACTCGGTGCCGGTCGCAGCATCGACGAGGTGGACGTCGTGACTGCGCGCGGTGTCGTAGACGATCGAGAAACCATCGACGAGCATCCACTGGCCCAGCACGGAGTGGACATCGGACGGGGCGGTGTTGAACAGGGTTTCTCGCATGGACGCGCCGTGACCATACCCGAGCCGACCCGGCGTGCGTGGGTGACAGACCGGCGGCCGATCGCGATCACAGCAACCTGGGCGCACCGTGGACCGGCCGGGGTCGGCGCGCCCAGGACGCGAGGGGTGGAATAAGAGCCAGGTGCCAATCCTGGCAACCCAGGGGATTGAGTCATCTCACGTTGACAACCCACGCACGCTCACGCTCATCTTGGCCCTTCCGTGATCGTCGATCTCAGCGACCAGATAGTCATCGTGACCGGCGCGGGGCGGGGTATCGGCAGAGAAATCGCGCGGGTGACCGCGGCTGCTGGTGCCCACGTGGTGCTCGTCGCGAGGACGGCCGTCGACGTCGAGCGCGCGGCTGCCGAGATCGATGCCACCGGCGCCAAGGCAAGTGCGTGGCCCGCCGATATCACCGACGCGGCGGCGGTCGCCGAGCTGGTCGCGGGCGTGGCCAAGCGGTTCGGACGCATCGACGGCTTGGTCAACAACGCTGCGACCAGCTACCTCGCGAACCTCGTGATGGCCAAGCCCGATCGGTGGCGTGCCGTCTACGAACTCAACGTCTTTGCGCTGGTGAGCTGCACCCAAGCTGTGCTCAAGCACATGATCCGCGCGAAGCGTGGGCGCATCATCAATATAAGTTCGGTGTCCGCGCCGCTCGGTGCCAGCTACTACAGCGCCTACGCCTCCAGCAAGGCGGCGGTGGATGGCTTCACGCGCTCGCTGGCGCGCGAGGTCGCGAAGCTGGGGATCACCGTCAACTCGATCCGCCCGTGGTTCGTCGAGGCCGACGACAGCAACGACGCGATGGCCGCGCGTGCCAAGATGTTCGGCAAGTCGACCGAGGACTACCTGGCGGGACTCATCGCCGAAAGCCCGCAGCAGCGCCTGATCACGGCGCGAGAGATCGCCGCACTCGCGGTGTTTCTAATGTCGCACGATGCCCGCGGGATCCATGGCCAGGCGCTCAACGTGTGTGGCGGCCACTCGATGTGAGTGCAGGAGACCCATGACCGGTGAATTCCGTTCTCGCGAAGCCCAGAATTTTTTGGCCGGTCTGGCGCGGCCCGAGGCCGTCCAGGACGAATTGCTGCGCACCATCGTCGACGCCAACGCCGAGTCCGAGTTCGGCCGTGAGCACGGCTTCGCGAAGCTCGGCAGCTTGGCCGAATATCAGCGTGCGGTGCCGATCCGCACGTACGAGGGGTTCGAGTCTCGCATCGATCGTGTGGTGGCCGGTGAGTCCAATGTGCTCACCTGCGAGCCGGTCAAGCGCTTCTTTCTGACCTCTGGATCGACCGCGAAATCCAAGTACATCCCGGTGACCAATACGTTCGTGCGCGCGAAGTCGCGGGCGTTCGGCGTGTACTGGTCCGAGGTGTTTTCGCGCCATCCCGACGTCAAGGCCGGTCGGATGGTCACCAACTTCTCCGACTCGGGCAACCCGGTGCGCGCGCCGGGGTCGAACCTCGCGTGCACCTCTGAGAGCGCGTACTGGGCCGGTGTCACCCGCGGAACCTCGCTGTCACAGACACCGATCATCCCCAAGTCGGTGGCGCAGATCGGCGACAGTGACAGCCGCTACTACGCGATCGCACGCATCCTGCTCGAGGAGGATTTCCGCGTCATCATGACGCTCAACCCCAGCACGATTGTGCTGCTGTTCCAGAAGATCGCGCAGTACGGCGCGGCTCTCATCGAGGATGTCGCTCGTGGGGGATTGGCGCCGCACGTGCGCTGCGGAGACACCGTGCGGCAGTACGTGGCCGATCGCTATCCCGGCAACCCCGCGCGCGCCGATCAGTTGGCCGAGCTTCGCAACGGCCCGGGGCTTCTCGCCTATCGGGTGTGGCCGGGCCTCCGCATGGCGATCTGCTGGCGAAGCCCGATGCTGCAGCCGTACCTCGATCTGCTCGCACCGCAGCTCGATGGCGTGGCGGGTCGTGACTACATCCTCATGGCTTCAGAAGGCGTCATGGCGATCCCGATCGACGATGAACGTAGCGGTGGCCCGCTGGCGATCGGCGTCCACCTGTACGAGTTCATTCCTGAGGATCAGATCGACCGCGCCGACCCCGACGTCCTGCTCCCGCATCAGCTCACCGATGGAGAGACGTACGTCTTGCTGCTCACCAACGGCAGTGGGCTGTACCGTTACAACATCGGGGACGTCGTGCGCGTACGCGGCTTCGTCGAGCGCACCCCGTGCATCGAGTTCCTGCACCGGGCCGGTTCGACCTGTTCGCTCACGGGCGAAAAATTGACCGAGGACCAGGTGACGACGGCGGTCGCGGACGTCGCGCGGGCGCTCGAGGTGAACATCGTCGGATTCACGCTGGCGCCGGCAAGAGGCGGGTTTCCGCGGTACATCGCCTACGTCGAATTCGCCGAGCCGGTCCTGCGCAAGGCACTCGCGAGCTTTGCAGGGCGGCTCGATGACGCGCTCGAGCAGCACAACATCGAGTATGGCGGCAAGCGCAGCTCGGAGCGACTCGCCGCGCCCGAGCTCGCGCAGGTCAAGCCCGGCAGCTTCGACGCGCGTCGCCGCCAGCGCCTGGCCGGGGGCGTCAGCGACAGTCAGATCAAGCCGACGCATTTGACCCGCGACGCGGGTTTCGGCGATCAGTTCGAAGTCCTCGAGCGATTCCATGCGAGTTGACGGGTTCGAGCTGTGGCGGCTGTCCATCCCGATGCGCGGCGGCTTCGGCCACGCAGCGTCGCATCGCACTGCCTC
>CANLQR010000565.1 GCA_947492135.1 Deltaproteobacteria bacterium
ATCTCGGCGATGACCTTGGGGACATTGTCCGGTCCGATGTCCATGACATGGCCGTACGGCGGCCGCGCTCGTCCGCAAGGGCAACGGCCCAATGCAGTCCGCCGCGCCGGCGCGGGCGGGCCGCGCAGGCGGGTGACGAAAGCCCGCGACTAGCCCGCGACCACTGCGGCCGCGGCGGCCGCCGCAGCCGCGGTCGGCGGTGGGGGGACAGCCGGCGCCGCGGCGGGCTTTGCAGCGTCACCGGGCTTGGCCGCATCGTCGGACTTGGCCACGGTGATCTGTGGCGTCACGCCCATCTCGGTCAAGAGATGGTCACCCTCATCGAGGGCATCGAGTACCCACAGGATGAAACGGACGTCCACGTGGATCGACCGCGTGATACCGGGGATGAAGATCCAGTTGGAGGCGATGGCCTCGTAGTTGCCGTCGAACGCGAGCCCGACGAGCTCGCCCTTGGCATTGAGGGTCGCCGAACCGGAGTTGCCCCCCGTGATGTCGAGGTCGGCGAGGAAGTCGAGCGGGACGTCACCAAGACCCGCGGCTGTCCACGGGCCCTTGTCTCCGGCGGCCGCGGCCCGCAGCTTCGGCGGTAGGTCGAACGGTGCCGTGCCGGTGTGCTTCACGAGCATCTGTGACAAGGTCGTGAACGGGTCGAACGTCTTGGCCTCGGGCGTGGGCTTGTACCCGCGCACCGTGCCGTAGGTGATCCGCAGCGTGCTGTTGGCATCGGGCGCGAGCGGGGTCTTGACGAACTCACGCAGCGCAGCCACGAACTTCGGCCGCAGGGCGGCCATCGAGCCGGCGCGGGTCTCTTCGCGGACCTGCACTTCGGCCAAGGCGGGAGCCAGGACGATGGCCGCCTTCACGAAGGGGTCGCGCAGCTTGCCCAGCGCGGCTGTGGTCTTCGCGGCCGCGACCTTCTCGCGAAACTTGCGATCGCCGAGCTTGGTCTTGGCGTAGAGCTTGTCGAGTCCCGCATCGATGGCCGCGGCATCCCAGTTGTCGCCCTTGGGTTTGCCAAGCAGGGCAACGAGCGCATCGACAGGCCGGTGCTCGCTGGGCAACCGCGTCGCCCGCTCGAGCGCCAGCCGCAACAGCGCCCGATCGAGCTCGGGATCGTAGATCTTGAGCGCGCCCTCGATCGCCGCGGTGACCTCGGCCGGGCTCATGCCACCGGCCTTGCCATCATGGGCGGCCACTGCCACGCCCAGTGCCGCGCCAAAGAGCTGGCTGCCCTCGACGATCTCACGCAGCGCCGCATCGCGATCGCGAACCTTGCGTTGCTCGACGTCGAGCGCTGCAAGCTGCTCGAACACACCGCCGTACTTGGCCGTGCGGGCTGGATCCGCAGCGATCCACGCCTGCAGCTCAGTCTCGAGCTTGGCCTTCTGGTCGGCGAGCGCGCCCTTGGTCAGACCATCGAGCATTCCCTGAAAATTCGTGTGGTAGTTCGCCAGGCGGCGCATGCGGCTCGCCGACTTGATCGCGAGCTCGGGGCGCTGCTTGCCGAGGGTCTCGAGCAACGCGATGGTCTCGCCGTAGCGTTCGATGTCGCGGGGGTACCTCCAGCTGATGGCATCGCGGACCTCGTCCGCCGTGCTGAGCCGGTTGGTGCGCCCGGGGTAGCCGGCGACCATCACGAAGTCGCCGGCCTCGAGCGGCTCGCTTGCGATGCGGAGATGATGGGGCGGCACGTACGGCACGTTGTCCGGCGAGGGATCCGCGGGCTGGCCGTCTTTTCCTACATAGGCCCGCAAGAACGAGAAATCGCCGGTGTGTCGCGGCCAGCGCCAGTTGTCGACTTCACCGCCGAACACACCGATGCCCGCGTCGGGCGCGTACACCAGGCGAACGTCGCGGATCTCCAGGGCGTCGATCAAATAGTACTCGGCGCCCTCGAAGAACGAACGCACCGAGCAGGCGTGGCCCGAATGCGCGGCCTCGCAGGTTTGCTCGAGGTCGCGAGTGCGTTTCTGGATCTCGGCGAACCGCTCGCGTGCATCCGTGATCTGGTCCATTCCCGAGGTCATCTCGGAGGTGACCTCGCGGATCGCCTGAGTCACGAAGATCCGCTGTCCGGCGCCCGCGGGGCGCTCGTCGGCGAGCGTTGCGGCCACGAACCCGTCCTCGAGCAGATTGTGTTCGGCGGTCGAGTTGTTCTGCAGCGCCCCGATCACGCAGTGGTGATTGGTGACGACCAGCCCCTTGGGCGACACAAAAGACGCCGAACACCCACCGAGGCTGACCACGGCCCCGAGCGGGAAAGCCGTGGGATCGCCCAACGACGCTGGATCGTAGCCGAGGCCGAGTGTCTTGAGCGTGTCGGAGTGCGTGACCATCTGGGCCGGCATCCACATGCCGCCGGGGTTCTCGTACTCCGGCGCGACAGCGACGGGGGCGACCACGGGTGGCGCGACCGTCGTCGGCTTGCACGACGGCCCGAGCGCGAGAAAACCGGCGACAACGACAACAGTACGAGCACCCACAGACATCGGCAGCATGGGTAACAGATCCACCCAGAGGTAGGGTGGGTTTCATCGGCCCGGTGTGTGCCTGCGCCGAGCGGTGGCGCACGCGGGCTCCGGAATCGCACAGCCGCCGCAACGAGGGTGCAGGTCCTGCTCGAGCCGGACTCGCCAATCGGGCCAAGGCTTCGCTACGCTTGGGGTAGCCGTTGCCACGCCCGCGCCGCACTTTGCTCGTGGCCAACCCCACCGCCCGAAGCGGTAAGGCCAAGCGCTACATCGACGACGCCATGGCGGTGCTCGACGACGCTGGGTTGTTTCCCGAGTTCTTCGCCACCTTGCCCGCGGGCGCGACCGTCGCCGCGCTCGCGAGTCGGATCGAGCGTGAGGACGCCGCCCGGATCGTCTACATGGGAGGCGACGGAACCTTTGCCGAGGCCGCCAAGGCCATCATCCTCGCCCGCGAGCGCACGGGAATCGATGTGCCGCTGGGGATGCTGCCGATGGGCACGGCCAACGATCAGGGCCGCAGCTTCGGCATCACCTCTGGGGTCCGAGCGATGCGGCGCAACGTCGAGGTCGTCGCCGCGGGTGTCGAGCAGTGGCTCGACGTCGGCCGGATCGAAGCGTTCGACGCCGCCGGCGAGGCCGTCGCCAAGGACCTGTGGTTCGACAGCTGCGGCATGGGGCTGTCCGCCCGGGTGCTGGCCAAGCGCAACCGCGAGCGCGAGTGGGTCGAGAAAGTCCCGGTGCTGCGCGCGCTGTACCGCGACAAGCTGGTCTACACCAGCGCGACGCTACGGACGCTGGTGTTCGGCGCCTTCGGTGGTGCCAACTTCGATGCCGAGATCACGATCGACGACGCGAGTGCACAGTTCGAGTCGGTCACCGACATCATGGTCCAGGGCACCATCGTCTATGCCGGCGACTGGATCTTCGATCCGACCGCGAAGCCCGACGACGGCAAGTTCGAGGTCGTAGTGCTCCGCGGGCACGCCGACTGGGCCGCTGCCGCGTTGGGCGGCCACAAGCGCAACCCGGTGACTGGCGACGACCTCGCGGTCATGGGCCTGCCGCGCCGCGAGGTACCGCGTGGCCGCTTGATCGACATCCGGATCACCCCGAGCCGGCGGGCGCGCATCGACGCCCAGATCGACGGCGAGGAATTCGTGACTGCCGGCCACTACCGGATCGAAAACCTGTTCCATTACCTTCGCATCATCGTCCCCGAAGACTCCCACTGGGTCTGAGCCTGGTGGCCCGCCAGCAGCTGCGGTCCCCCTCGCGACCGCGCACGGTTGCCCCTGGGGTAGGGCTGTGGCAGGTTTTCCACCGAGCCTGTGATCTCGCGCGTGACGTTCCGGACCCCACTGCGATGCGCCGCTGTGCTGCTCGCAGTCTCGGCGAGTGCGTGCGGCCGCGTCGGCGAGGTGATCCAGGACCGTGTGCAGGCCGAGGTCGAGGCGCGAGTGCACGTGGGCGACGCGCAGATGCCGGGCACGCTGGCGACCCCACAGCCAACCGAACAGGATCGGCTGGCCGACAAGCTCGCGCTGTATCAGGAGTGCCTGCGCCGCTCCCGTTCGCACATCGTCGAGAGCTATGGCCGCTGGACTCGCGGGGTCGACGTCAAGACCGGCGGAGCCAAGCGTGGCGGCGCCCGGCCGCTGGTCTACCCGGTCGACGCGGAGCTCCAACCCTGCCGGCGCGCCACCAACGAGGGCACGCTGCAGAGCCCGAGGCTACCCGCGATCGAGGACGCGATGACCGAGTACCTGAACACCGCCTCGAGCTTCGCGACGCTCGCAGGCACGCTCGACGAGTACTACGGCGCCGAGGCGTTCAAGCAGGACGCGTGGGCCAAGGGCAAGCAGCTTGCACCCGACTTCACTGCGGCGTTCGACGCCTGGCAGGCGGCACAGCTCACGCTCACCGGCGAGATCGAGCAAGTCCGCGACGGCCTCGACGAACTGCGCCTCGCCCAGGCCGGATCGGAACAGGGTCCGAGCATGCGTTGGCATTGCCATCGCGCGATGCTTGCCGCCAAGGGCTTCGAGCGCTGCTCGCGACGCGACCCGCTGGCCGTCGGAGTCTGCGATGGCGCCCTTTCGACTCTCGACGGACGAGTGGCCGAGCTGCGCGGATGGGCGCAGGGCCACGACAGCGAAGCCCAGCGTGTGTTCTGGTGGCCGAGCTTCGACGCGGCCCTCGGTGACTTCACCGAGGACGCCCACGCACTCGCCGATGCGCTACGAGGCCGAGAGTTCGTCTCCGAGCTCGAGGCGCTGCGCGACCACCACGACGAGGTCCGCGCAGCGTTCGACAACCTGCGCTTCGATCTCGAGCACTAACGCGGTCTCAGGCGGCCTCGGCCATCACCGCGCCGTCGGGTGCGAGGTCGGCGAGCGAGCGTCGCAGCTTGGTCTTGACCCGCTGTTCGAGCTGGCGCACGCGCTCGCGCGAGAGCCCGAGCTGTTTACCGATCTCCGACAAGGTCTGCCGCTCGCCGCCGATCAGCCGGTGGTGCACGATGACCTGTTCGCGCTCATCGAGTCGCGTGAGGGCCTCGGCAACCCGCTCCTGGACGATGGTCTTCACCTCGCCGCTGAGCAAC
>CANLQR010000566.1 GCA_947492135.1 Deltaproteobacteria bacterium
GGGCTGGAGGCGAACTGCTCGTTCTTGGCGACCCGCTTCATCTTCGCGTCGTGCGTCGCTGTGGCGGCGGCCACCGTGTCGCCGTCGACGAACGACGCGCGCAACCACAACGGTGCGGCGCCGGTCTTGTGGAAGTAGTAGCCGCAGGTGCCTTGAAACGACTCGCCCAGGTACAGCTCGAGACCGCACTGCTCGCGTGCGAACTCGGCGTCGAGGCCGTACTCACCCTTGCAGCACTCAGGTTCGGGCAGACGCGGCGCGTAGAGGCGGCACTCGCCGTTGCTCTCGTCGGGCTTGCCTGATCCAAGACCCGCGGTTGTCGGTGGCGGCTCCGCTTGTTCGGCGCGCTCGATCACCTTGGCGGGATAGAGGTCTTTTCCGTCACGCACGACCCGCGGGTCGCTGTCGTCGACCAGGACGGGGCCGGCCTTGGTCGGGGCTGGAATCGTGACCTCGGCCGGGCACGCCGTGACGAGCAGCGCGCTCAGCAGCAGCCAGATCCCACCAAGGCCTGTTGTCGTGGTGACGCGCAAACTCGAGGGGTTTGGACTCGCAGACATCGCTGTTCACTTCGCGGTTCAGGCGGACCCGAGGCAGACAATTAGCGCCTTCTCCGACGCCAGGCCAGCAGCACGGGAAGGATCGTGGCCATCGGCGAGCGCGGCCCAGCCCCGCCCGACCGGCAGCCGTCCGGCTCAGGATCGGGAGGTGGGTCGACCCCAACCTCGATCTCGAAGTCGAGCTGCGCCTCGTGGCCGGCCTCGTCGGCGACAGCGACGTGGAACGACCAGGTCCCGATCGGCAGAGCTTCGACGCGAAATCCTGGCGACAAGGTCGTGGTCGAGTCCGCGGGCCGCGGGCCATCCCCGTACCAGGTCCACATCGTGTACGACTGCGGGTGGAGATCATCGCGAATCTCGAGCACGACGTCGAAGCTCGCCGGCCCCTGGAAGTACTCGCCATCGCGCGGGGCGGTGAGCTCGAGCACCGGCGGGCTGACATCGACATAAGCCGGACCAAACAGCTCGGAGAGCACCAAGTGCGAGTTCTGTTGACCCGCCGAACCGCACGACGACGTGTTGATCTCCGCGCACGATGGCTCGCCGTCCGTGAGGTCGGTGTCACCCACGATGCGGTGGCAGCGATCGTCGAACGAGGTTGGCGAGTTGTCGCCGGCAGGGAACATGATCTCCGACTCGAGGTCGATGTGGTCGAGGCCCCAAGTGTGCGCGGCCTCGTGGAGCGCGGTGGTCGAGCCGGCGACGATCCACGAGGCGAACTCGCCGTCGAGGTGGACGAAGGCGATCTCGTTGGGTCGCGAGTCGAAGCAATCCCCGGAGGGCGCGCTGCCCAGTGCGCCGAACTCCTCCTCGGTGCCGCCGTAGACGACCATCGCGTAGTCGCCATGGTCGGGTCGCGTGGCCGTGATCTGCACGCCGTAGTGGTCGGTGTGGCGGCGCATCGCGTCGAGAATCGCCACCTTCGCCTGCAGGTCGCCCGAGAACGCCGCGATGGGCTCGTTGTTGTACCAGTGACAGTCTTTCTTGCTGTTACTCGGGCTGCACGAGCCCAGTTCGACACCATCGAAGTTCACGAACAATGTGATCGGCGTGCCCACCTCGCGGGCGCGAAAGCTGGAGTCCTGCGCGCCGAATGCCGGCGGCTGCGGCGGGATCGGAGCGTCCTGGGCGTATCGCGGGCCCCAGGCGAGCCAGAACCCCGCGAGGCCCGACACGCCGAGCACCCCGATCACACCGATCGTCTCCGTCGGCGCCGCACCAGTCCTGCGGCGAGCACCGCCCACAATCCTGCATACGAACCAGATCGACGCGAGCCGACAGCACAGCCCTCGCTGGGCAGGTCTTCGAGGACCAGATCGTTGTCGGCTGGGAGTTCGCTGCCCTTGGGAAGGATCTCGAACGCGATCGTCTGTTCATCTTCGTTGCCAGCCTCGTCGCGAATGACGACCCGCAACTCGATCTCGCCCTCGGGCGGATCCTCCAGCAACAGATTCAGCTCGATGTTGTTGTTGTCGTAGAGCTTCTGGTCGGCGTAGTAGACCTCGATGTGGTAAAACTGCGGGTCGAGGTCGTCCGTGATCGCGCCCACCAACGGTATCGTTGCCGGGAGCACAAACACCTCGTCGGGCAGCGGCGCCACGATCTCGAGCTTGGGAGCGGTGGTATCCGCGATTGGCGGACCAAACAGCCACCGCATTTCCTGCCAGCTGTTCTGGAATCCCGATTCGCAGAACATCGTGTGGATCTGATTGCACGACCCGGCCGTCGCCTGCAGGTCGGTGTTGGCCACGATGCGGTGGCACTCATCGGTGAAGGACTGATGGATGCCCGAACTCTTGAACGGGTTGAGCACGTCGAACTCGGCGTCCACGTGTTCGAGGCCCCAGGTGTGTGCGGCTTCCTGCAAGATGACGGTGGAGCCGGTGTTCGAGGTGTCGAACGCGCCCGTGAAGCTGGTGTCGTTGGGGTGAATGTCCTCGCAGTCGATGTAGGGCGCGACGCCGGCGAAGTCCTGCGGCCCAAGGTCGCCGTACATCACCATCGTGTAGTCGACGTCGTCGGGCGGGCGGCTGACGACGACGCGGACGCCGAAATCGGCGAGGGTCTTGCGGGTCGCCTGGAGAATCGAGATCCGCTGGGTCTCGTTGCCTCCGAACGGCCCGACATAGCCGTCGAACAGACTCGCCAGCGTGCTGCAGTTGTAGCGGGCTTCGTTGCCGCAGCCGTCGAGGAGCACCCCCCCGTCGAAGTTGACGTACAACAGCTCCGGTGTGCCCGCGGCCCGCGGGATTGGGTCTGCGACCAGCGGCGCCGGTGGCAACGGCGGCGTGGACGTCGAGCGCGGTCCAGCCCCAGGGACAAGCTCGCTAGCGGCCGCGAGCACAAGAATGGGAAGCCACATTCAACGCAGAGGCTAGCACGTCCGCCGACGGCGGCGGCCCGCGAGCAACGGCGCCGCAAGTAGGACCCAGGCATTGTTGTGGGTCGCGCGGTACGTGCCGCTGGGCTCGCCGGCGCTGCACTGGCAGCCTTCGTCGGCGCTGTCGCCGTCGACGGCGCCCGGGTCGCCGGTGCCGACGCCGGTGCCGTCGTCTTCGCCGTCGTTACTGGTCGCGTCGGTCGCATCGGTCGCGTCGGTGCCGCCAGAGTCTGCGCCGCCGCTGTCCGCGTCGCCGCTATCCGGTGGCTCGACGTTCGAGCCTATGATTCTGATCGTGATCTCGTCGCCCGCGGGGTTGTCGGACTCGTCGAACGCGTCGACGCGGATGGTGTACTCGCCGTCGGGGAGCCCCATGATCGGGAACTTCAGCTCGGCTGGGCTCGCGAAGGCGCCGTCGCTCTCGATGGGCTCGGACAGTCCTGGGCCGTCGATCGTGATCGTGGTGTTGATCACCGCTGGTCGTTGGTCATCGGCGAGTCCAATTTCGAGGTCGAACGCCCCGCCATCGATCGTCGCGTCGTTCTGGGGCGCGAGGATCACAGCGGTCGGAACCGCAGTGTCGGGGACCGAAGGCCCGAAGATCAGCATCATCTCGTCGTGACTGTTTTGCCGGCTGTTGGTGCCGCACGCCTGTTGATGGTGGTTGCAGAATCCCGAGGTGGGCGTGAGCTCGACGTCGTCGACGATCTGATAGCACTCGTCGCGGAAGGTCTTGTTGGTGCCCTGGGTGGTCGGGAACAGCAGATCCTGCTGCTCGTCGACATGGTCGAGGCCCCAGGTGTGGGCCAGCTCTTGGAGCATGACCTCGGCCATCGCGTCGGCGGAGGTGCTGCCCTCGAGCGTGAACGAGGTCTCGCCTCCGTAGTTGTCCCAGCAGTCACCGGCGGGAGCGATGCCCGCAAAATCGGGGTTGCTGCCCTGCCAGTTCCCGACCATCTCCATGTCGTAGTCGCCCTGCCCGGGGCGCTCGTCGGTGATCGTCATGCCGAACTCTTCGACGCGCTTGCGCACGACCTGGATGATCGCGGCACGGTTGGCCTGATCGCCCGAGTAGGGCAGCACGGTGCCGGGAAAGATCGTCGTGCAGTTGTTGATCGGACTGTTGTTCCCGCAGGCGTTGAGATTGCCGCCGTCGAAGTTGACGAACAGCACCTTGGCGCCCAAACGCTGGGGCCGGGAGTCGTTGGTGATCGGGGGCTCGGCGACGGGCCGCGGCGCGTACACGACGCGCCGAGACTCGGCGAGGTCGGTGTCGACCGGGGTCTTGGCGGCGGCCGCGGCCGGCGACAGCAACAGGGCGGTGACAACAGCGGCGGTGCGTGGCGAGAGGTCGATCATCGGGAAATCTTCTTCCGCGAACAAACGCGAGTAGCAGCGGGACGTCGGCGCCTGAGCCACAGCAGCCCGAACAGCGGCCCGACCAGCATTCTGGGGCCGCCGGACAAGGGCGTCGTGGAACATGCGCACCCTGACTTGGCTTCGTCGATGCCGGGACCAGAACTGGTCCCTTCGTCGCCCGAGGTGGCGGCGTCGGGCCCGGTGTCGTCACCCTCGGGCATCGTGGGATCGCCCGAATCGCCTGCCGAGGTGTCGTCCGCCGTTCCGCTGGCGGCGGACGTGGATCCGTCACCCGCGGTGGACTCCACGGTGATCGCGATCTCGTCGCTCGCAGCATTGCCGGACTCATCGAGCCCGTCGACGCGGATCGTGTAGTCGCCGTCGGGCAGGCCGTCGATCGGGAAGTTGAGTGAGGTCGGGCCCGCGAAGGCGTTTTCCACCGGGGGCGGCGAAACCGGTCCGGTGATCGTGATCGTCGTTGCGATCACCACCGGGGACTGATCGTCGGCAATGTCGATCACCAGATCGAACGTCCCTTCGACACTGGCGCCATCCTCGGGAGCCGTGATCGACAGGGTTGGCGCGGTGACATCCGCCACGGACTCGCCGAACACCAGCAGCAGCTCGCGATAGCTATTTTGCCAGCCGGAGTCACAGAACTGGGTGTGGACCTGATTGCAGTAGCCGTTGGACTCGTTGAGCTGGGTGTCCGAGACGATCTTGTGGCACTCGTCGACAAAGGTCTTGTTGGCGCCCGAG
>CANLQR010000567.1 GCA_947492135.1 Deltaproteobacteria bacterium
TCTACTCGAGCCGATCCGCAAGGCGTTCGCGAAGGCCAACAACGTGAAGCCGGCGCTGTTCAGCGCCAACTCCGAGGGCGCCTGCCCCAACTGCAACGGCGCGGGCGTCATCTACACGGACCTGGCGATGATGGCCGGCGTCGCGACGACGTGCGAGGAGTGCGAGGGCAAGCGGTTCGGTGCGGCAGTGCTGAAGTATCAGCTCGGCGGTCGCAACATCAGCGAGGTGCTCGCGATGTCGGTGACCGAGGCCAAGGTGTTCTTCGCCACCGGCACGGCCCGCACGCCGGCCGCGCTCGCGATCCTCGATCGGCTCGAGGACGTCGGGCTTGGCTACCTCAGCCTCGGCCAGCCGCTCACGACGCTGTCCGGCGGCGAACAACAGCGGCTCAAGCTTGCCACTCACCTGGCCGAGACCGGCGGCATTTACGTGCTGGACGAACCGACCTGCGGCCTGCACCTCGCCGACGTCGCGCAGCTGCTCGGCCTGCTCGACCGGCTGGTCGACGCCGGCAAGTCGGTCATCGTGGTCGAACACCACCTCGCTGTCGTGGCGCACGCCGATTGGATCATCGATCTTGGTCCTGGCGCCGGCCACGGCGGCGGCCGGATCGTCTTCGAGGGCACACCGGCCGGGCTCGTCACCGACGGCTCCACCCTCACCGGCAAGCATCTCGCGACCTACGTCGGCTCGTGATCGCTGCAGTTCGCTCGTCAGGAGTCGCCGTCGATCGTGAGCGTCCACTCCGATCCGTCGCCGCAGACCTCGCCCTTGGGCACGATCTCGACCGCGACCCACGCCCGATCGTCGACCCCGTTGGCCACGGCGGCCTCGCCCCACGTCGCGTGCACGACGTCGTTCGCGCCCGCTGACCGCGAGGAATCCATCACCCCGTTGCACCCGCTGGGTCCACCCACGGCGCCGCGATAGACGAACAGATCGAAGTCCACGCCGGGGGGACTCGTCAGTGTCGCCGTGAAGGAGAGCCCCTCGCCCAGGACCGAGTCGTTGTCTTCGGTGACCTGGAACGTGAGCCAGGTAGCGTCGGCGCCCGACGCCTCCAGCATGGGCGAGCCCTCATCGCCGCTGACCATGCCGATCACCTCGGCGTTGTTGCACGTGGCGAGGTTGGGGCAATCGGGCGGCGGGGAGGAGTCGTCGCCGCCATCGCTGGAGACTTCGGCGCTGCTGGGGTCGGCGGTGGTCGAGGTGGACTCGGGCTCGCCACTGCTCGATCCGGGCTCGCCTGGGCCGCTCGAGTCGCCCTCGCTCGGGTCGGACACCACGGTGGTCTCGCCGCTGTCTTCGCTGGTCCCGGAGGTTTCACTGGGATTCGCCGACACCGATCCGGCCGAGCCGATGCTGGCGACGTTGGGGCCTGCGGGCGAGCTCGCCCCGCCGGCACAGCCGGCCACCAAAGCCCCGAGCAAGAACGCCAGACGCACGCGCACCATGGGCACGTTAGCACGATACGCTCGCGGGGATGTCCGACGTCGACGCCGAGCCTCTCGTTGTCGGGGTGCGCCGGCGCCAGCGAGTGATTGCGGGCTCGATCTGGTGGACCGCAGCGACGATCCTCTTGGGCATCCCTGCGCTACACCTGTGGGTGGTGCCGTCGCCGAACGTGGAAGCGATGGCCGATCGGCTCGCCTATGCCGCCCGGTGCGACGCGGTGGCCATCGTGCCGTACTTTGCCGTGTGCATGAAGATCATGCTGACGCGGTTCCTCGAGGGCGCGCACGATCCGCTTTCCCACACCGAGAGTTCCTCGTTGAAGATCGACTGTCGGGTGATGCAGAACCACCTCGAACAGTCGGTGGCGTTCGTCGTCGCGACCCTCGCTCTGGCGACTCTGCTACCCCGCGAACACCTTGCGCTGCTGCCGATCGTGACCGGTGTGTTCGTCGTGGGTCGACTGGTCTACTGGTGGGGCTACCATCGCGAAGGCACCCTTGGTCGCGCGCCCGGGGTCCAGCTGACCACCGGCGTGACGATCCCGTTGGTTGTCGGCGCCGCGGTGTGGGTGCTGTGGATGACCGTCGGCTAGCGCCCGAAGTCCGGTTGGCGCGCGGCCGATCTCGGGCCGCCCGATCTCGCGCGGCCGATCTCGCGCGTCTCGAGCCACCGGTCGCTGCCGCCGCCGGAGGCACGCGTTCGCGGGCGCCCGCGGCGCTACGGCCTCTAGGCCGGCCGCACACGGACCCTCGACCGCGCCGAGCATGGAGCCACCTCCAAAACGCTCGCAGTGCAGCGAGACTGTGGACGACCGCACACCGCGGCCGACCGCTCGCGACCGCTCGAAGATCCTGCCAAGGCAATTGCCACCCGTGCGCAGGCGTGCAACAAATCAGTATAGCCGCCCAACGATGTCGATTCGCGCTCAGCTAGACGCAGCGGCCACCCTTCTCGATGAAGGTGCTGCTCGATCGGCGGTCCGGATGCTCCGCAGCTCCTGGGAGCCCGAGCTGCCGCACGAAGATCGAATCCCGTTGTACTGCATGTGGATTCGGGGTCTATGCGACACCGGGGATCTCGAGCACGCAATGGTGTTGGCCGAGCGCGCCGCCGACGAGCTGCCCGGCGAGGCCGACGTTCTGATCGCGCTCGGCAACGTGTTCGATCTGCGCGGTCGGCTCGAAGACGCACGGGATGCCTTCACCCGGGCCATCGCGGTCGAGGCTGGCGGCGCGCTGCAGCACTACAACCTCGGCGCGGTGCTCGAGCGTCTGGGCGACGAGACCAGTGCAGAGCAGTGCTACCGCGAGGCGCTCGAGGTCGACGATGGTGGCCCCACGCTGTTCGAGGCCAATGCGGCGCTCGGCGCTCTGCTGCGTCGGACCGATCGGCTCGAAGAGGCCGAAGAGATCTACGACGCCTATCTCGACGAAGATCCGCTGAACGTCGAGATCCTGGTCGAACATGGCATCTGCCTGTCCGACCTCGATGAGTTCGACCAGGCGGTCGACCGCTTCCGTACCGCGCTTTCGCTCGACGCCGAGCATGGCGGCGCCTGGTACAACCTCGCGATCACGCAGTATCGGATGGGTCAGCCCGACGAGGCGTTTACCTCGATGCAGCGGGCGCACGAGGCCGATCCGAAGATCCCGCTGACGCTGGCTGTGCTCGGCTCGTGGATGCTCGCGCAGCCCGAACCCGACCTCGACAAGTCGCTGGGCCTGCTCTACGGCGCCATCGACCGGCTCGCGGCGATCGACAGCGCGCATCTGTCATCGAGCTACGCCAGCCTGGTTTGTGAAGAGGTGTTCGACGCGTTGTGGTCGAAGTCCCGCCACGCCGAGGCCCGCGAGGTCGCCCGGGTCGCGGGACAACGCGACTGGATCACCGCGCACATGCTCGAGACCCTCAACGAGGCTGATCATGGCCGCACCTCGGCGATGACGACGTTCATGGTCACCGCGCGTGCGCTCGCCTCGGCCAACGGCGCCGAGTCGCCGCAGGCCCCCGAACACTGGCCTTCGGACGCCGACGGCTACACGACGGGATTCACCGTGCTCGCGACCACCGAGGCCGAGGCCCGCGAGTACTCGCTCGAGTACCTGCGCAGCATCGAACCCTTCCCGCAGGTGCAGTTCCAGATCGAGAATGTCCACGCCAGCGGCCCCGAGGACATCCTGCGGTTGCCCACGACGTCACAGCCGCGCGCGCGCGGAGTGATGAGCCTGCTGTCGAGTCGCGCGTACTTTCGTAGCTGATTTGGCTGGCTGATTTGGCGGGCTGATCGCGACGCGCGTTGTGACATTCCACGTGTCGCATCCGTCCGTCCTACGTGGCACCCATGCAACAGCTCGCGGAGGATCTCTGGGTCGTCGATCGGCCCCTGCGGTTCGGTGGCTTGCCGCTGGGTACGCGGATGACGGTCGTGCGGCTGCCCGGCGGTCGGCTGTTTCTACACTCGCCGGTGGCGCTCGACGGCGCGCTGCGCGAGGCGCTGCTCGCGGTAGGCACGCCGCAGTGGGCCGTGGCACCGAACCGCTTCCATCACCTGTTCATCGGGCAGTACCGCGAGGCGTTCCCCGCGATCGAGCTGTTCGCCGCACCAGGGCTGCCCGAGAAGCGACCGGATCTGCGCTTTGACGCGGTGCTCGGCGACCAAGCGCCCTCGGCTTGGGCCGAGTTCCTCGATCAAGAGTGGTTCAAGGGCTTCTCGATGATGAACGAGGTCGCATTTTGCCACCGTGCGAGCCGCACGTTGCTGACCTGCGACCTGGCCTTCAATCTCGGGCCCGAGGCTCCGCTCGTCACGCGCGTCGCGTTCCGCTTGCTCGGCGGCTACGGCCGCCTCGGCCCGACCATGGTCGAGCGCCTGATGATCCGCGATGGGATCGCCGCGCGCGGATCGATCGAGCGGATCCTGGCGTGGGACTTCGATCGGATCGTGGTGGCCCACGGCGCCGTGCTGGAAACCGGTGGTCGCGAGGCGCTACGGGCGGGGTATCGGTGGCTTCTGGGCTAGGGTGCCGCGAGCGACCACAACAGGATCGCCGCAGCAGCCGCGACGTTGAGCGAGTCCGTGGCCGCCGCGGTGCCGATGCCAATCCGGCGGCGACAACCCGCGGCAACAGCAGCCGCAACCCCGTCACCCTCGTTGCCGAGCACCAGGCCCAGATGAGACGGCAGCTCCTCGGGGGGCATCCACGGCCGCAGCGGAGTCGTCTCGCCGACCGACCCGGTCGACCACCAGGACAGACCAGGAAACGCCGAGGCGCTGACGGCGAGCACGTCGACCAGCTCGAGGTTCGCGAACAGCGGCTGTGCGAGCGAGTGCCCCATCGACGCTCGCACGGCGCGACGTGACCACGGATCGGCGCAGCCACGTCCGAGCAGCACCAGATCGACACCCAGCACCCGCGCGCTGCGGATCACGGCACCGACGTTCTCGGCGTCGGCAATGCGATCGAGCGCGACGATACGGCCGTGCGGGCGGGCGAGGACCGCCGCAACCGCGTGCCGCCAAGCATCGCTGGCGTCCTGGGGCCGGGGGACCAACGCGATGCAACCGCGATGGAACTCATAGCCGACCAGCTGCGA
>CANLQR010000568.1 GCA_947492135.1 Deltaproteobacteria bacterium
TCGCCAGCACCGCGGACCCCAGCGCCACGCCCAATGCGGTGGTGCCGATCGGGATCCGCCGGCGCAACGTGCGGTGACTACGAGGGCGACGCGGAGGGCTGAGCATCGCCGGAGACCTTAACACAACCACCTGCGGTTGGCGGGGCGCGGGGCGCTGAGGTACCCTCGCCAGACATGTCTTTCGTCGCACGCAAGTTTCTGTTCGGGTCTCGGAGATCGCACCGGCTCGCCGGCTCAGCGCGGTTGCTTGCGGCGATGCTCGTCGCCGCAACCTCTGCCTGCGGAAGCAGCGATCCTGCAGAGACCGACAGCAATGTCCTTCCCACCCAGGGCGCGACCGAGGACGACAGCGGCTCGACCGCTGCGCCCACGACGATGACGATGACGATGACCAGCGCCGACTCGACGGGCGGCACAGGCGGCGAGCTGCCGCTGCCGGTGGCCTACCGCTTCGAGTGCATCGATATCCAGGCGCTCGGCGATGCCGACGGGACCGCTTTCCAGGCCAGTCTGCTCGAGGATACGTGGAGCTCGGACGTCGACGACTACAAGCTCAACATCATCTTCGAGGTGGCGAGTCGCGATGCGGCAGCCGCGACCGGGGAGGTGGCGATCCGCTCGGGCATCGGGACCGGAGCCGCTGATCTGTGCGCAGAGCAGACCTCGCAGAGCGAGGTCATCGCGGTGGACTACTCCCCGACCACCGCACTGTGGTCCCCCGCCACGGGCGATGGGGCCTGTAGCGCGCCCGCCGACGCCGGCACGGCCACCGCGGGTAGCTACACGATGACGCTGGGGCCCGACGTGCTGGTGTACATCTACGCCCAGGACACCGACGGCACGACGTTCAATTGCACCGCCGATACCGGCGTGCCCGATGCGGTGCCGATCCGTGGGGTCGAGGCCGAGTTGACGACGTCGGCCGACGGCACCGAGGTCGCGGGGCAGCTCACCGGCTGCTTGCTCGAGACCGAAGCCGAGGCGTTGTGCTCGTGTCTGGGCGCCTGCAATCCGGAGACGATGAACGAGAACTGCGGTGGTTGCCCCGCCGGCGGTGTGCCCTTGCGCAGCCTTCTGCAGGGAATCAACGCGTCCCCGCGGTGCACCGACTTGCTCGGTGCCAATGCCTACGACCTGACCATCGGGTTCTCGGCGCTCGCGTTGCCGAATGTGCCCACGACGTGCGGAGGCTGAACACCATGCGGACGGTCACTCGTGGTTGCGTGCTGCTGTTCGCGATCGCGAGCAATGGCGGGTGCGATCGTCTCAGCGGAGACAAGCCCGAGGACAAGGCCACGCCGGTGGCCGCGAAGGACGAGCCGCCCGCAAAGGCGGCGGACGTCGGCGCGAGCGAGGTGAAGCCCGATGCCAAGGCTGCCGTGCCGGACCCAAAGGCGGAGTCCACCCCCACGATCGTGTGCCCCGATGGTGGCGTCGCCAAGGGCGCAGCACCGCCGGTGGGTCAGGAGGTGTGGTGCGAGTTGGTCGTGGACGGCAGTCCTGTTCGACACGGTCGCTGGACGCGTTGGTACGACAAGGGCGCGCAGAAGTGGCACGAGCAGGAGTTCCGCCAGGGCAAACGCCATGGTCACGCGCTGTCTTGGTTCGAGAACGGCAAGACCTCTGAGGAGGGCGAATACCAGGACGATGAGAAAGACGGTCGCTGGACCAGCTGGACCGAGGACGGCACCAAGACCGAAGAGGGCGACTATCGAAAGGGCAAGAAGCAGGGCCGCTGGACCGACTTCTGGCCCAGCGGTAAGGCTCGCGAGGAGGTCGAGTTTCGCGATGACCTCGAGGACGGAAGCTACGTCGCCTATCACGACAACGGCCAGCGCGCGCAGACCGGGGAGTATCAAGCTGGCAAGAAGAACGGCAGCTGGGTGACGTTCGACACGACCGGCAAGGAACTCGGCAACGAGAAGTGGCTCGCGGGCGTCAAGGAAGTCGGACCGAGTGCCGCCGCTGGCTTCACGTGTCCCGATGGGCTCACCGTCGCCGGTGCGGCGCCACCCGTCGGTTCGGAGGCGTGGTGCACCAACGCGGCGGGCAAGCGTGAGGGCACCTATCGCAAGTGGCACGACTCAACGGCGACGGCACGCGTGGCGCTGCAGGGTGAGCACACGGCTGGCAAGAAGTCTGGACGATGGCAGGAGTTCTACAGCACGGGAGACCCCAAAGAGGAGGTCGACTGGCGCGACGACAAGCGCGAAGGGGAGTTCGCCGGTTGGTGGCGAAACGGGCAGAAGCGGGTCGAGGGCGAGTACTGGGCCAACCACCGCCAGGGGGTGTGGAGCTGGTGGTACGACGACGGCCAGCGCAAGCTCGAGGGCGAGTACAAGCGCGGCGACAAGCAGGGCGAGTGGGAAGCGTTTTTTCCCGACGGCGTCCGCGAATCGAAGGAGCTCTTCAAAGACGACCTCCGCGACGGCAAGGCCGAGTACTGGCACGGCAACGGTCAGCGCAAGATGACCGGCCAGTGGCTCGCGGACAAGAAAGAGGGCCGTTGGGGATTCTTCGACGAGGCCGGCAAGCGCACCGAAGACGTCATGTTCAAAGCCGATGTCGTGATCGGAAAGCCGCCGCGCACCAGGCCGGTGTTTCGCAAGCCCGAGACGCCAGACTGACCACGTGGCCACCGCACTAGCCAGTGGCCGCGCCCGAAGTGGCCTCCCAAAAGGGACAGCGCCGCGCTCGCGACGCTGCTAAATGGCTGAAAATACTAGAGCGGGACAGCCGCCTACATGTGGCATCGAGTGTGGAAGGCGGGGCCTCGACTCCACCGGAAGCCGCACCGATGAACCGCACGATTCTCACCGCATCTCTGGCTCTGTCGCTGACCCCCGCCTGCGCCGACCTCGAGGACGAGGCCACGCTGGACATCGGCGAGGGTGACTATCAGAAAGGCGGCATCTCCGGCAAAGCCGATTCGAGCGTCGAGGCGATCATTCTCGACTTCGAGTTCGACGGCTCACTGCTCGCGACCTCGTCGTTCGGTGCGAGCCAGACGATCAACAGCCAGCTGCTCTACACCATCGGTCACTTGAACGGAGAAAACTCCGTGGGTCGTCTCGACCAACTCGAGTTGAGCAACGTCAAGTCGGTGCGTGAGGGAGACCTGTTTCGTATCAGCTACCACGCGAAGCTTCCGGTTGCGTGGGGCAACCGGTCGGCAGTTCCAGCGACCTACGAGCTGCGTCTGCCGCAGGACAACAGCTTCGCCGGACTCGAGCGCTTCACCACGAGCTACAGCACCAAGTGCATCGACGCCGGCGCTCACGACGTGTCGTCGGGGAACATGTGGTACTACTATCGTCCCGGCCGCTCAGGCTGTGCGCTCGCTGCCGGTGATGTCGTTCGCAGCACCGCGATGGTCAGCGTCAGCGACGTGAACACCACCGGCAAGTACCCCGAGTACGACAAGGTCTGGGAAGACGACGTGCTGCAGGTCGTGGCGGTGTTCGGCAAGTACGAAGACGGAGCCAAGACCTCGAGCGACGCAGGCATCTCGGCGTACAACAAGTTCAACCGGGCGATCAAGGCCGAGCTCGCGGGCCTGTCCCGGACCTCGAGCCCGAGTAGTGTGCCGACCAGCCCCGGCGTGGCGATGCCTGATGTCACCTGGAACGCGACGCTGGCCGACGGCCGCAAGGTGCAAGTGACCGCGCTGTTGGTCGACAACGTCCGCGAGGGTGGCCCTGCCTTCGAGGCGCGCTACGCCGAACTCTCGAGCCGAGCCGACTTCGTGGTCTACAACGGCCACGCAGGCCTGGGTGCGAACATCCGCGCGCTCGCGCAGATGGGTGAGTGGATCGAGGGGCAATACGCCATCGTCTTCATGAACGGCTGCGACACCTACGCGTATGTCGACTCCGCTTTGTTCGATGCCCACGCCGACGTCAACGCCGACGATCCAGCTGGGACCAAGTACCTCGACATCATGACCAATGGCATGCCGTCGTTCTTCGCCGAGATGTCCAACGCCACCATGGCGATCTTCCGCGGTCTGATGAACTATCAGGATCCGCAGACCTTCGAGCAAATCATGGCCAACATCGACTCCGATGAGGTCGTCTTGGTCTCGGGCGAGCAGGACAACACGTTCGTGCCCGGCGGTGGCGGTGGTGGTGGTGGCGAACCGAACTGGATCGGTCTCGACGAGTCCGGGACCGTGACGCGCAATCAAGAGCGCCGCTTCCAGACGCCGCAGCTTGCGGCCGGTCGCTACGTCTTCGAGATGACGGGCACCGCCGATGCGGATCTGTACGTCCGCACCGGCGCCGCACCAACCGAGCAGAGCTTCGAGTGTCGCCCGTTCAAGTCCGGCTCCAGCGAAGCCTGCAGCCTGACCCTCAACACTGCCGCGCAGGTGCACGTGATGGTCCGGGGCTGGGCGCCGAGCTCGAACTTCCGGCTCATCGGTTCGCAGGAGTAAGACCTCCTCGCGGGAGCGGCCGCGGGAGCACGCGAAGGCCGGTCGATCCCCAGGGGTCGCCCGGCCTTTCTTGCGTCTTGCGAGCGACACCGCCGGGCTGGCCGCTGGGTGTGGCAAGGCGCCGAACACGCGCCTCTCCGTAGATCGCTTGACCACAACAAGGTGAAACGTTCTAGCCACTTTCCAACGCAGGTCGGACGCCGTAAGACAAGAGCGTTCATCAGGGGGCATGTATGCAAAAGTATTCTCTACTCGCGCTCGGTTTTTCGATGGCCTGTGGCGGCGCCAACAATGGCGACGACGAAACCCAATCCGGCTCGATCGGCTCGGCGGAGACCACGGCGGCGGAGCCCGAGCCGACGACCGAGGCCTCCGCGTCCCAGGGTGACGAGAGCTCGAGCGGCGACATCAGCGAGAGTTCCTCGGAAGGCGACGAGGGCTCGTCGAGCACAAGTGGAGGCGAGTCGTGCAAGCAGGCCGACTACGACTTCGCGCTCGTCCCGACGCCGCCCAACGTGATGCTCGTGCTCGACAAGTCGCGGAGCATGACCAACGAGTGGGACCACGACAATGACGCGTCGACCCCGGTGATCTCGCGATGGCACAGCC
>CANLQR010000569.1 GCA_947492135.1 Deltaproteobacteria bacterium
CAGGTCGATCTCGAGACGTACGCTCCCGTCGCGGTGCAGCCCACGATCTACCCGAAGTCCGCTGGTTGGCTGGCATCGTCGTCCGGCGCAGACGGCTCGTCGTCGAGCCAGCGTGCGGAGTCGACGGACTCCGGTGGCCCGCGGGCCGGGCATGTTTTCCTCCCGGGACGATATGGTGCGGTTCGGTGACGACGCGATCGATTTCTGCGGGCGCATGAGAGGAACCCTCAGAATCTTGGGGGATGATGTCCTTCAAGCAGGTGGTTCGCCTGACTGCCGTCCGTGCCGTGATTCTACGCATATAAGATCGGATCTGCATGCTCTCGCCAAGCTCTCCGAACAGTAGTGGACGAAGTGCAGGAAACACAAATCGTCGGCACCGACGGCGATCATCTGGTTCGTCCCCAGCCCCTGCTTTGCGTCCCTGAGTCTGACCGGCAGCTGCCACGCGATCTGACCAGCAGGATCAATCGCAATGACCGTCTCCTGATCGTCCGCTATTGTGGATACATAGACCCAGCCTGACTCATCGATGAGCCAGTCATTGAACCCGGATGCGACCATGTGTTGCCACCTGAGATTTGCCGCTCGGTCGAAACACGACAACAGAAGGTACTCCGAACTCCACTCTGTGCGGAGCGTGCACACGCCGTGCTCGTATGCCAGGGCCATGACACCGGCTAGACCGCCGTTGCTGAAGACCTTTCGGAAGATGCGCTTGCCGTCGGCGTTGATTCCAAGAAGGACGGGCCGCCTGCCCGGTCGCGGGATTCCGAAAACATCACCCCTTGCCGTGACGCCGGCGGTGATCCAAGGGCCGCGACGCAGCAGTTTGGTTTCGCCGTTGGAGTCGATGCGGATTGTCGCATAGCGAGCGCCGCGTATGTGCGGGACTCCCTTCTCTTCAGCACTGATTCGTTCGTAGACCGACGCGTCCAGGCCGACAACCACGCTCCCGTCGCGCAAGAACCCGGCGAGCGTACCGTGCGCGTTCCAGCCCTCCTGCAGTGGCAGTACAGCATCATCCAGCAGGCGCAGCGTTCGCGCATCGAAACGCTCGACAATCAAAACCGGCGCGTTCGGCCTCGAATTCCAGCCATGTGGCCGGTACTTGGCAGGGCGAAAGACTTGGTACAAGACGGAGGTCGAGTCTGGACCGTACCAAGCCGCGAGCGGGAGCACGTCTCGGCTGTCGCGCGTCTTAGAGATCTCCATCGCCTGGCGCTCGCCCATCGTGCGGACTCGTGCACCGTGCGGCCCGGCAAGCGGCTCGCCCTCAAATGTCACATTTCCGTGCCGGTCGACGTAGTGACTTCCGGGTAGCCAGAATCTCTCATTGGCGGCGTCGTAGAGGTAGCCTACCCCGACAGGCACCGTGTCAAACACACGCTCTGGATTGAACCCCTTGCCGTCCCAGCCGTCCGAATCGGACTCAAACTGGGCCATCTTGAGTCGCGCTTGCGCGGCGTCCTCGACCCGAAACGCAACGCGGGTCACCGTGGGCGCCGCGGACGCGCGAGTCGCCACGACCTCGGGCGTCTGCAACCCGGCAGGCGGCGGCCTCATGCATGCGAAGCTCGCGACCATCGCCGCCGTCGCACATGCTCTTGCGAAGCAGACTCGGAGCTTTCTACACATACACCTTGATCCGGTACGTTGCGCCAAGTTGTTGACCCAACCAGTCGGCGAGCGGGTCAAACTCTGTGGCTTCGAGGAGTCCCCTCCACTCATCGCGGATCGAAGTCCCTGGCGGCGCGGCGCTCAGCAGGACATCGGCACCCGCCGGCCGCCCCAGCAATGAAAGTACGTTTGCGTGCGGCGTTGCGGCCACATGCGCTGCATATCGATTGTGCGGATCGTTGACCGCTGCCGCAAGGTCGGCCGCGACCTGCGCAGGACTCCCGCTCCCGTCAAAATCATTGGCACCGGATGTCCGACTTCCGTGAACGACACGAAGCGTCTTGGCGGCAACGTTATTCGTGCCAATCGCGAAGGACGGGCCGATGGGCAGTGGCGTCGTCGCGATCGTGATGGTGGCCCCGGGGTGGGCGTCGGCTGCCCCCACACCCATCATGTAGCGAATCACCGCCTCGCTGGGCACCTCGTTGTGGATCTCAAGCTTGCGACCGAGAAACGTCGGACGGTGGAGGTCCGTAATGTCAGCTCCAGCCACCCCCGAGCGTGGGCGCACGTGCAGTCGAAAATCGGCTGCGGCTGGATTCGAGAACGTGAAGCGGGGCAGCACGTAGATCAATACCTTCGCCGCGTGGCGCTGTGCAAGCGGCGTCGCGGCCGCCGCGGGCTCGAGTTCGGCGACGACGAGGCGCCCACTCCCCGAATGCGTTGTCGCCGGGACAATGCATCTGTAGAGGCTCTCTACACAGAGGCGCCTATCGGTGGCGGTCAGAGACGTTCCTTCGGCATTCTGGCGGCTCCGCACGTATATCGACAGATCCCAGTGGAGCACCGCATCAATGCCGCTAACTACTCCACTCGCGGGCCTCACAAATGCGTCGAAGTCGTCGCCGAGCAGGAACAATCCAAGGCGACCTCGACCGTTGACTCCTGGACGAAACCGCTTTTCATCGCGAGCCGACGCGTACGGCCAATTGTGCTCCGGGGGCAGACGCAATGCATGTTTGCGACCTTTGATCGGCGCCGTGACTGCAGCAGTGTCGCATGCGATCGCGTACCCACCCGGCTGGATTCGTGCAATATCGGCACTTCGCTCCAACCATCGCGAGAACACCCAATAGTGCCGTAGGCGAGGGCCGCGCTCGCCGTTCATCATGCTAAGCGGGTCGAACGACAAGTGCAGAAAGTCCCAGGGGAACTGAGCGAGTTTCGGAATGGTCGTCGTCTTCAACGATTCGAAGTACTCGTCCCCGAGACCCATGGAGTGGCCAATCTCGTGTGCAACCGTTTCGTTCTTGTACCCGTGCCCGTACTCGATGTCGCTCAGAGTCAGCGGGGCCCCGAGCGGCTTCGCTTGTGTGTCCAAATCGTCGATGACCATCAGGCCGAACGTCGACAGCGAGAACGCGCGAGGGTTGGGCCGAATCCATATCACCGCGTGTCCCTCGCGGTCGTCGAACGCTGGGAAGTGAAACACGAACTTTACGTCGTGGAGCGCGTCATCCGTACGCAGCCGCACGTCGGGTATATCCGGGGTCACACCCGCCAGCGCCCCGGCCAGCGCTGCACCACTCCAACGCTCGGCCGCCCGCGCCAGCGCGTCCTGAAGCGCCGCCTTCGGATCCGGTATCACGGCTTTCGGTTTCGGTATCACCAGGTTCCGGATCCTCACCGAGAAGAACACCATGAGCACCGAGATCGATCGCCCGGGCGCCGTGGGATCTGCGGCGACGTCCTCAAAGTAGTGGAGGTCGCAGTTCGCAAGATTTGGACTCGTACCGGGCTGGTGCTTTAGAAAGATCCGCTCGTGCGGGTGGTTCTCGGCCACCGCGGCACGGGCCCCGACGATGCGCCCACGGAGCGTCCGCTGGTCGGTCAGATCGTAAAACGTCTTACCGCGCCGCACCACGCGAGCGGTCTGCTCCGCGCCCTTGCCCACCGTGTAGAATCCCTCACTGCCCGAAAAGTGGTTGATCTCACCCGAGATCCCACTAAAATAGGGCGTCGCGGTCTTCGCTGCACGAATCGACATGTCGTGGTGGAAGATCGTCAGATCAAGTGCCCGCACGAACCCCAGTGGCACCCCGAACGCGTTGACCAGCACGAAATCGTCGAGATCGAAATGCAGTCGCGGCGGCGCGACTGCAGTGTTCACCGCTTTGCCGATGGCATCCTCGAAGGGCAATGCCGCCGCGGAAGTGCCGTTCGCAGCGCGACAGGCTTGCCCGCGCGACAGCCACACGCTTGGCAGTCGGTAGTGTCGCTGGCGTTCGTCGAGCGGTAGCGCGGCCAAAGCAGCGTCGCCGAGCACACGGACGCGCAGTTCCGGATCCGCCTCACCGGTCACCACCGCGCTGCCAATCGCAGTACGCAGGCGGAGCCGCAGCTTCTCGGGGTCCACCGCGCGAAAAAACATCAAGTACACGCGACCCGTGGCGTCGAGAATCGTCGAGGCGGCAACGCGGTCCCGATCGCGAAGGCGCACGTCATCGAACGCCTCCACCAGCGGACCAAAGACCACGGGCCGGACCGCGAGCGCCGTGACATCGTAGTACTGAAAGACGAGTTCGGTACGTTGCCACGCGTGCCCGAGATCGAGTTCCCACGGCTGGTCGAGCGTCCCGAATTCACCCGCCGCGAGCGCAGCTGTGCGTCCTTTGGTCAACTTGCCGCCACGATCATCGGAAAGCCGCGACTGCTCGATGCTCCGCCAGCGATCAGGCAGCCGTACGAGGCGGCGCGTGGTGTTCGGCTCGGCGTCGGCCGCGGCCGCGAAAGTGGCGGCGACGAGATCGAGATACGGCGCGTCCGCGAATGCGATCTCGATGCCGATATCACGACTACCGGGCGGCGCGAACAGGCTCACACGGCCGTCCTCCGCGGTGCGTGCAGCGGTCAGCGAAGCGTTGCGCGCGTCGGTGAGAACAACCTCGACACCTGCAGGGATCGGCATCGGGCTACCCGTCACGGGGTTGTGCAGCACGAGGCGCAGCTCGACGAGCACATCGATCGGCACGCGGATGCGGGCGGGCATCTGCGCGGCGGTCGGTAGCAGCTTCGCGAGCACGCCTCGTTGGCCTCCCTGCTCGCCGGGCTGTTCGTGCAGACGCAGCAGTTTCGCGAGTGGATGCAGTCGTGCCCGTGCCTTCGGCAGCATCGTGTCGTGCTTGGCCGGCGACACCTTCGTGATCGTACCCGGCTCCGGCCCATCCATCTCGATAAAACTGTCCACCGGGCTCCGTAGCAGCACCCGGAGATCGCCAAGTGGCGCCTTCCGATCGAAGATCCACAGTGCGACCAGACCGGTGCGGTCGAGGACCGTACTCGCCCCGGCGAGCCGCAGCTTGGGCGCGCCG
>CANLQR010000570.1 GCA_947492135.1 Deltaproteobacteria bacterium
CCCGCGGTGCAAATCAGCTTCCGCATGGGCGTTCTCCTCGGGGTTTTCCTGCTCACGGCCTGTGACTCCGCTGCGCCTGCGAAGGCCGAGCCTGCGAAGGCCGAGCCTGCGAAGGCCGAGCCTGCGAAGGCCGAGCCCACCAAGTCGAGCGACATCAAGGCCGAGCCTGCGAAGGTCGAGCCGACCAAGCCCGATGAGATCAAGGCCGCGCCCGCGGCGGGCGAGCCCGCCGTCGCCGAGCCCGCGGCGGCCGAGCCGAGCAAGCCGAACGATGCGGCGACCGACGCCGATATCGCCGCCGCCGTCATCAAGATCAAGACGTACTCCGATCAGATGTGTGCCTGTAAGGACGCAGCCTGTGCCGAGAAGATCACCAACGAGATGACCACGTGGGGCCAGGCGATGGCGAAGAAGTACGAGGGCAAGGACGAAGGCAAGCCCAGCGAGGCCCAGACCAAAGCCATCGAAGAGGCGACGACGCGACTGGCGGAGTGCATGACCAAGTTGATGGCGGGCTAGCCGCCTGTGGTCCCCACGTGCCGCTACGGCTGCGCCCGGGACCGCCGCAGGCTGGTCGCGAACATCGTGACCGCCAGCTCGAGATAATCATCGGGCGAGAGCACGCGCCCCAGAACCTGGGCCTGCAACGAGCGCTTGCGCAGACGGTCGTCGAAGATCGCCTGGGGGCAGCGCCGTCGCAGCTCGGCCACGAGGTACTGAAAATTCGCGGTTCGAGCGGGTTGCAACGCGCCGGCGAGGCCCTGATACACCAGCGATTTTTCGGCGAGTCGGAACACGCCGTCCGCGGCAAAGACGAAGGCGATCTCCTCGCTGTCCATGCTCGTGCTGCGCTGCGCCGTCTCACGGGTTCGGGTGTTGACCAGTCCGCCCGAGAGCAACGCGCGCCCCGGAGAAAATACCTTCTCGCGGACGACCTCGTTGCGCTCGTCGGTCGTGATCGCCATGACCAGAAGCACCAAGTCGACGCTCGCGTAGGGTACCGCTGCACGGCGAGCGTCGCGGGTGTCGAGCGCGATCGCCTGCTCGCCAAACTCGAACCACCGACCCACGAAGCCGCCGGGCACGTGGCGCTGGGCTTCCACGTCGATCGTCTCGACGGCGAAGCCGGCCTGGGCGAGCGCGCTGGCCGTCGTCGTCGCGTCGGCCGCGTCGGCGTGCACCGCGATGATCGCCGGGCCTCCCCCGGGCACCTGCAGACTTGCCCGCACATCGAAGGCGGTCATGCCGAGCGCCACCGCTGCGCGTTGCGCCAGCACTGCGGGATCGCCGACGACCCGATCGATCACCACGGCATGCACAGGCCAAAGCCTGGCGCTCACGCGCGGCGTTGGTCAAGCACGGGTCGCAGCACGACGCCGTCGAGACGTCTGCCACAGCACCAGCAAGCCGCCCGTCCACCACGCCTGTACAGGGGCAAGCGGATCAGCCGTGCACCCGCAGCCGGCTGCCTCTGCGCCCAAGCCAAAACCCGGCGGAAGCGCACCGGGCTCGCCCTCGCCGCCACCGCCGTCGCCGCCGCCGCCATCGCCATTGCCATCACCATCGCCATCGCCATCGCCCCCACCGCCGTCGGTGCCTTCACCGCCATCGCTCCCGTCACTGGGATCATGCGGGGGAACGCCATCCTCGGTGACGTCGAAGTGGACCACCGCGCTCACGGTCTCCTTGCCCGCAGCGTCGGTGGCGACGATGTAGATCTCGAAGCTGCCGGCGACGGCATCGATGACCGGCCATGGGCCAAAGGGATCGGACATGTCTGCGCTCGACGGCTCACCATCGAGGTACAGATCGACGCGGGCGATCTCGCCATCGTCCGAGACGTCGACGGCAACGTCGAAGTTGTCACCGGCGGCGAAGACCTGGCCGTCGGTCGGCGACACGATCGATGCCGTCGGTGCCTCGGTGTCGGGCACCGCAGAGCCGAACAGTTCGGTGATGGCAGCGAATGCGTTCTGCGTGGCTCCGCCGCACTCGCAGGCTCGCCCCTCGTACTCACCACACTGGTAGTCGCCGTCCTGGAAGCTCTTCTCGCCGCACCCATACAGGTACGACATCGGATCTTCGCACTTGAACTCGTGCTCGAGGCCCCACGCATGCGCGGCTTCTTGCGCGATGACCTCGGCGATGTTGCGGGGGTCGTCACCGAGCGACTCGGGAAACGTGAAGGTGATCGGTGCCGGGATGACGTCGCAGGTGAACGGCGAGACCCCGCCGGCCCCGCTGAAACCCGCGAGCGCCCCGCTGCCGCAAACCAGCGCCTCGTCGTGGGGCATCGGTGAGGGATCGACGTCGGTGATCAGGACGTTGAATGGCGCGAAGATCTCTTTCGCCTCCAACACCACCTGGTTCCACGAACCATCACCAAAGGGGTACTCGGGAAACTGGGTGGTCCCATTGAGGATGCCCGAGCGATTCACCGTGTTGTCGTCCGGCCATCCCGCATCGATGCTGATGCCACCAACGCAGCGATTGAGGAAGATGATGTGGGGTCCCCCAGCCCGCTGCGCCGGCAACTCGGGGGTCAGCACCGCCGGCATGCGCACGTAGCTCCCGCGAGGCCGATCATCGCGCGCGAGATCAGTGGGATTCGCGACGGCGCTGCGTGGCCACAGCGAGGCCGAGAAAACCGCGAGCAACGAAGCACACCCCAGGGAGATCGATGAGCACGCCATCGTCGAATGCTACCGCTGCGAGAATGTCGCCGCGTATGGCAATCGACGGCGCACGATGCACTTTCTCGGCTTGGCAAGTTGCCAAGGTGGCGGGCTAGTTGCGCAATGTGCCGCTGGGACCCGTCTACGGCAGTGGATCGTGTCGAATGGTTTGGGTCTCGCGATCCAGCGTGAAGCGGCAGCGGCGGTGACTCTCGTCGAGCACGACTCGGTGGGATCCGATCACGATCACCGATCCGGCGTGGATGGTGCCGAGCACATCGATGCGAGCGGTCGATGCCAGCGCAGCGACGCGGAGTTCACGATCTGCTTCAGCGGACGAGCCGGCGGCGGCGCCAGTTCGGACGCGTTGGGTCGGGGCCCGCAGGTGGATCAGCTGTGCGCCGAGCCGGTCGACCAGGTGCCGCTCACGTCGATCCTCGATGAATCGCAGGTGCAGCGGTCGCTCGAGCTCGACTGCGACGGCCAGCTCGGTCTCGCCGCCCATCAGCGCGCCCACGGCTCCGACCACCACCTGGTGTTCTGCGTGCACCGTCCCGCCCCGCACGGGGCCATCGACGTGGATGACGCTCGCCCGTAGCTCGCAGTGGATCGCGGCCTTGCGCAGATGCAGGGTGCCGCCGCAGTGGATCACGGCGCCCTGCCCATGCTCGGCCGCGACGTCACGCTCGGCGAGGAGCTGTCCACCTCCGGTGCCAACCACGCCGCCGCGGACACAGATCGTGCCGCCGGAGTACACCGTGCCGCGGAGCACGGCTTTGGCGATCTCGACATCGCCGGAGGCCTGAACCTCGAACTTCGCAGTGACGTCACCGGTCACAGTCAGGCTCCCGCGCATCTCGAGGTGGCCCGAGCGCAGATCGACATCGCCGTTGTGAAGGTAGTGATCACCGACCGCGATCGCGGCTTTGTCGACCCGTCGGGCAACCCCGTCGCGAGTCGCGACGACATCGCCGCTGGCCTGACGCTCGAGTCCCTCGCCAAATGTGGCGGTGGGTCGTGGCGGCGAATGAACGAAAGGGATCGCGTCGCCGGTAACCGTGCGGCCTTCGATGCCGACCACGGCCGGCTGGCAATGGGCCACGATCTGACCGCGTTTGACCGGCGTGAGCAGGCCTCGCTCGCGATAGTCGAAACTGCCGTCGTCGAGCTGGTGTCCGGACTGCAGGCCCACCGCAATCGCGAGCTCGCACGCGTCATTCGACTCGCTGCGCATCGGTCGTCCGGTCGCGATCGATTCCTCGCACGCGAACCCCGGGTCGGATAGGTGCGTCGCCACGGTATCCAGGGCCGCGGCGTCGATGCCGAACGTGACTCCGGCGGTGGCCAGAGCCGCGGTCAAGGCCTCACGCTCGAGCGCCTCGCCGGCAACGACCGTCACGGACGCACGCATTCGGTCCTCGGAGAGCTCGATGCGGATGCGTTGCGCGGCCATGGTCGACCTCTCGCCATCGACCACCGCCGGACGGAGCTTGAACCGGCCCGATCGCGCATCGGCCCGCTGCCCCGCGCGGGTTCGGTTGGGTTCGGCCGGGTTCGGTTGGGTTCGGTTGGGTGATAGGGCCACTTTGAGCCCCGGATCTGCCCGGATCTGGCCCGGATCTCCGGCGGCGTGAACCCGAACGATGATCTGTGCGTTGATGGCCCAACCATGGTCCGTGCCCGTGCGCTGTCGATCCTCGTCCTGTTCGCACCGCTGGCCTGCACTGGTCGCGAGTCGCCACCCGCGACCCAAGCCAAGGTCGCCGACACGCCGATCGAGCCCGCGGCAAAACCCTCGGGAATCCCGGTGGGTGGGTCTGTGGTCGCGCCGTCGGTCCCCGATCAGCCCACCGTCGTGCGCCCAGCGCCGCCCGAGGTCGCGCTGGCGTGGGTTCGCGCGAACAGCTGTGCCGACGCCAGCCCGTTGTCGCTGACCGCATCGGATGGCACCGGGCTGCGGCTGGCTTCGTTCGCCGCCAAGGGCGTGGTCGAGGGGCCGCTGGCGTACACCGAGCTGCAGCTGTCGTTCGACAACCCCGAGGGCCGACAACTCGAAGGCCGTTTCTCGATCCAGCTGCCGCCCGGGGCCGCGCTGAGTCGCTTTGCGATGGCGATCGGTGACAAGTGGCAAGAGGGCGAGATGGTCGAGCGTCAGGCTGCCCGCGTTGCCTACGAGGACTTCCTCCACAGGCGGCAGGATCCCGCGCTGCTCGAGAACGGCGCAGGCAATCGCTTCGAGGCCCGCGTCTTTCCGATCGCGCCCAACGCCCGCAAGGAGATCGTGATCGGCTGGTCGCA
>CANLQR010000571.1 GCA_947492135.1 Deltaproteobacteria bacterium
CCGGCACTCGCCGGCACTCGCCGGCACTTTTTCACGGTACGGGCGCCTCCTATGGTTGTCAAGTCAGGATCTAGCCCAACCCCAACGCGCGCCCGCCCTGGAACACCAGCAACGCCGCGAGATACGCGATGGTCGTCATGCTGACGAACATGAACAGCGTCCAGCCCCACGACCGGGTCTCCCGGCGGACCACCGCGAGGGTCGACATGCACTGACACGCGTAGACGAAGAACACCATCAGCGCCAAGCCAGACAGCCGGGTGTGGCGGGGCTTGCCGGTCTGTTCGTCGACGTCGTTGCGGATGGCGTCACGGAGCTCCGCGGGGTCGTCGTCGTCGGCTTCCATGCCGTAGACCAGCCCGAGCGTGCCCACGAGAACCTCCCGTGCGGCGAAGCTGCCGAGGATTCCGATGCCCATGCGCCAGTCTTGTCCAATCGGTGCGAGCACCGGCTCCATCGTCTGGGCGGCGCGGCCACCATAACTCTGGGCGATCTGCGTCGGGCCGTCGCCGCCCGCGCCAGTTGCGTCGCGGGGAAAGCTCAGCACCGCCCACAGCACGATCGTCATCGCCAAGATCACGGTGCCGGCGTTGCGCACGAAATCCATCGTGCGGTCGTAGACCATCAGCACGGTGTTGCGGGCGCGGGGCATTCGATACGGTGGCAACTCCAGCACCAGCGGCGGCGTGGGACTGCGCAGCAGCGTGCGCTTGGCGAGGTATCCAACCGCCAGCGCCGAGAGGGTCGACAGCACGTACATGCCCAGCAAGATCCCCGCACGCTGAAGGTTGGCACCCTGCGCGTCGGGGTCGGACACGAACAGCGCGCCGATGACCAGGCTGTAGATCGGCAGGCGGGCCGAACAGCTCATGTACGGAATCATCAGGATCGTGACCAGCCGATCCTTGAAGCTCGAGATGGCTCGGGTGCCCAGGATCGACGGCACCGCGCAGGCGAAGCCGGACAGCAGCGGGATGAAGGCCCGACCGTGGAGGCCCAGGCCGGACATCATGCGATCCATCAGGAAGGCCGCGCGCGCCAGATAGCCGCTGTCCTCGAGCAGGCCGAGAAACCCGAAGAGCATCGCGATCTGCGGCACGAACACCAGGACGTTGCCGGCGCCCGCCAGTACGCCCTGGGTGAGCAACTCGGTCAGCAGACCGGGGCCCAGGGCCTCGGTCAGCGCCTCGGAGGCGCGTCCGATGACCCACTCGATGGCGTCCATGAACGGCTGCGCCCACGTGAACACGGCCGTGAAGATCGTGGTCATCACCAGCGCGAACGCGACCATGCCCCAGAGCCGATGGGTGAGGAGCCCGTCGATGCGCTCCGACATGGCCATCGCGGGCGCGTCGCCTTGGGTCTCGTCGACCACGCTCGTGAGCACGCGATCGACCTCGTGGTAGCGCAGCTCGACCAGCTGCACCGCTGCCGCCAGGACCGTGGCGGGATCGATGGACGCGATCGCGGCGAGCTCTTCGGGGGACCCACCGAACTCGGCGAGGCCTCCGGCAGCGGCGGTCGCGATCACCCAGCGGTTGCGCGCGCCATCTCCACCGAGCTGCCGCAGCAGGTCGCGAAGCGCAGTCATCGACGCCTCGGGAGCGACGAGCGCGGCCGCTGCGGTCGCCGGTAGGCGATCGATCGCGCTCACCAAGGCGCGGGCGCCATCGCCAGTGCTGCCCGAGGTCGGGATCACCTCGACCCCGAGGCGGTCGGCGAGTGAAACGGCGTCGGCCCACAGCCCCAGCTCGCGCGCCGTGTCGCTCATGTTCAGCGCGACCACCATGGGGATCCCGAGCTCGCGGATCTGCAGCACGAGGTACAGGTTGCGAGACAGGTTGGTCGCATCGACGACCATGACGATCGCGGTGGGCGGCGGGCCGCCGACGCCCGCGAGCATGTCGTGCGCGGCCGCCTCGTCGGCCGAGGTCGCAGTCAAGCTGTAGCAGCCGGGGAGATCCACCAACGTGATCGGTCGGGCTGCGCCGAACCTGGCGGCCACGTCGCCGTCGCGGCGCTCGACAGTCACCCCGGCGTAGTTGCCGACGCGATGCCGCGAGTTCGTCAGGACATTGAAGAGACTGGTCTTGCCGACGTTGGGATTTCCGACCAACGCCACGAGTCGCGCGGGGCCGTCGGTCACGTGATGCGGATCCTCGCCGCTTCGGCCCTGCGCAAAGAGACGTGATAGCCACGCAAGGTGAACTGCAATGGGTCGCCCAACGGTGCGACCTTGACGAGCCGTACACGGGTACCCGCGACAAACCCCATCTCGCTCAGGCGGACCACCAGAGCGCCGTCGCCGGTGATGCCCACGATGTCGCCGGATTCGCCCACACCAAGCGTGCCGAGATCGCGCGGGGCCACCGCCCGCAGCATCGAGCGATGGGGCGACCGGGGTCAAGCCGCTTGGCGCTTGTCGTCGCCAGGATCGACGAGGGCACCCGCGAGCAGGGTCACGCCCGTCGAGCGCGCGACCCGCCGCCTTGCTGTTACCCTCCGCGTCCACGCTCGCAAGCTGCGAGCCGGCGCGAACGAGGAGGAACCTTCCATGGAATATCGCACGCTCGGTCGAACTGGTCTGCGGGTCTCGACGCTGTGTCTGGGCACGATGACCTTTGGTGAGGCCGATCCGACCTCGTTCATGCACAAGGTCGGTTGCGACGAGGACACCGCGTTCGCGATCATGAACCGTGCGCTCGACGGCGGGATCAACTTCTTCGACACCGCCGACGTCTACGGCCAAGACGGCCTGACCGAGCGGGTGATCGGCAAGTGGTTCGATCGTGACAAGCGTCGCGACGATGTGGTGCTCGCGACCAAGGTCCGCTTTCGCATGAGTCGCGGGCCCAATGGCTCGGGCGCGTCGCGACACCGGATCATGCGCTCATGCGAGGACAGCCTTCGTCGGCTGCGGACCGACCGCATCGACCTCTATCAGATCCACATGCAAGACGTGGATACGCCCGAGGAAGAGACGCTTCGTGCGCTCGACGATCTCATCAAGCAGGGCAAGGTGATGTACATCGGCGCCAGCAACTACGCGGCGTATCGACTTGCCGACAGTGTCTGGACCAGCCGGACCCAAGGACTCGCTCGCTTCGCGTCGCTGCAGGCGCAGTACAGCCTCATCTCGCGGGAGATCGAGCGTGAGCACGTTCCGTTGTGCCGCGAGCATGGTCTGGCGATTCTGCCGTGGTCGCCTCTGGCTGCCGGACTGTTGTCGGGCAAGTACCGCGGCAGCCACCGTCCACCCCCGGGGAGCCGCCTCGATCAGTGGAAGGATCGTTGGGGGCGACTCGACAGCGAGCGCAACTGGAAGATCGTCGACGCGCTCGTGATGGTCGCGGCCGAGCTCGGGGCCACCCCGGCCCAGGTTGCGCTGGCGTGGCTGCTACGCAAGCCGGCGGTCACCTCGGTGGTTTTCGGTGCTCGCAGTCTCGCGCAGCTCGACGACAACCTCGAAGCCAGCGCGGTACGCCTGCCCGATGAGATGGTGCGCAGGCTCGACGAGGTTTCGGCGTTCGATCTGGGCTACCCGTACGATTTCATGGCCCGCATCCAAGGCCGCTGGTAGCACCGCTTGCGCGGCGATCGATCGATCGTGGGAGAGGATTCGAGCACCGCGCTACCGATCGACGCGATCGTGCCCCGCGTGCTCGCCGAGCTCCACGCGGGGCGCAACCTGGTCGTGCAAGCGGAACCCGGTGCAGGCAAGACCACACGTTTGCCCGAGGTCATGCGCGACGCGGGCTGGGCCGAGCATGGCGAGATCTGGGTCACCCAACCCCGACGCATCGCTGCCCGACTTGCAGCGCACAGGGTCGCGGCACAGCTCGGTGAGCCCGTGGGGCGCACCATCGGCTATCAGGTCCGCTTCGACACCAAGGTCTCCGCCGCCACCCGCATCCGTTTTGTCACCGAGGGCATCCTCGTGCGACGACTGGTCGAGGACCCCTTGCTGCCGGGGGTTGCCGCGGTGGTGTTCGACGAGTTCCACGAGCGTCACCTCGATGCTGACACCGCGCTGGCGCTGGTGCGCGCGCTACAACGCGGTGCCCGGCCCGAGCTGCGGGTCGCGGTCATGTCGGCGACGCTCGAACCCGAACCGGTCGCGGCCTACCTCGACGCGGCGCCTCTGCGGTGCTCGGGTCGCGCATTTCCGGTGACGATCGAGCACGTCCTTGCGGCCAGCGATCGCCCGATCGGTGTGCAGATCGCCCACGCCTTGCGCGAGCTCGGCAGCGCGGGCATCGATGGCGGCAGTGTGCTGGTGTTTCTGCCCGGTGCCCGCGAGATCCGCGAGTCGTCCGAGGCGTGTGCGGCGATCGCAAGCCAGCTCGGCCTCGAGATCGTCGTGTTGCACGGTGAGCTTCCGCCGGAGCAGCAAGACCGCGCGGTGCAGCCCGGCAGCCGCGCCAAGCTCGTGCTCGCGACCAACGTCGCCGAGACGTCGATCACGATCGAGGGGATCTCGTGCGTGATCGACAGCGGTCTGGTCCGGCAAGCAAGTCACGATCCGTGGTCGGGGTTGAGCTCGCTGGTGCTGACGCGAACCTCGAAGGCCTCCGCCGAGCAGCGGGCGGGCCGGGCCGGACGCACCCGTCCGGGTCGATGCTTGCGGCTGTTCCCACGCCATGAGTTCGAGCGCCGCCCGGCCTTCGAGATCCCCGAGATCCATCGCCTCGATCTCGCCGGCACCGCCCTGACGGTGCGGGCTGCGGGCTTCGACCGGTTCGAGGACGTGCCGTGGTTCGAGCTCCCGCCGACCAGCGCGGTGCGTGGTGCCGACGAGCTCTTGGTGCGGCTGGGTGCAATCGATGACCAGGGCCGACTGACCGCGCGGGGTCGCGGATTGCTGCGGTATCCGCTGCACCCTCGACTCGGGCGACTGTTGCAGGCCGGCCGCGAGCTCGGGGTCGGTCACGCAGCGGCCGGTG
>CANLQR010000572.1 GCA_947492135.1 Deltaproteobacteria bacterium
CGTAGAACTCGTGCTGCGCGACCTCGGGTATCAGGGTGCGGCCATGACGGTCGATCAATGGGACCGTGACGACACAGATCAAAACCCCGAGCAACGCGACCACGCCGGGCCGGGTCAGCGCCCGTCGCAGCAACCACGGATACACGCGCTCGAGCGCGTCCCACAAGGCGGTCAACGGGCGTGCGAGCACGCTGAGAATCGCCGCGACGAGACTCACGAGCGCGCTCAGCAGGCGGTAGAGCAACGCGAATGGGATGATGAGCAGGGCGAGTACCGAGCCGCGGCGTGTCACCGATGCGTCCTCGATCTCGGCACCCCCAAGCGACATCAGCACCGGTACCAGGGTCAAACTGACGAGCATCGACGAGAGGATGCTGAAGCTGACCGCGAGGCTGAGGTCGCGCACCAGCTGGCCGGCGATGCCCTCCACGAACGCCATCGGCAGGAACACTGCGACGGTCGTGAGCGTCGACGCGACCACCGACGCTGCGACCTCGGCGGTGCCCGTGACCGCGCTGGCCCTGCGGCTGGTGGCGTCGCCCAGCCCACCTGTGCTCCCACGGACCCGTGCGACCGCCTCGAGCACCACGATGCTGTTGTCGACCAGCATGCCCACGCCGAGCGCGAGCCCACCGAGGCTCATGACGTTGAGCGACACGTCGAGTGCTTGCAGCGGCACGAAGGTCGCCAGCAGCGAGATCGGAATCGCGACCGCGATCACCAACGTCGAGCCCAGATCGCGCAGGAAGAACAGCAGCACCAGGATCGCGAGCACGCCTCCGATCAGGGTGTTGGACAACACCTCGTCGACCGAAGACTCGATGAACTCGGCCTGGTCGGCGAGCACGACGACCTCGTAGCCCTTGGCCAGGCGCATCCGGGGTAGCGCGGCCTCCACGGCCCGAGCGACCGCGACGAGATTCGCATCGCCCTCGCGATACACCGCGAGCTCGACGGCCTCGCTGCCGCCGACCAGAGAGAGCTCATCGCGCTCGCGTGGTCGACGAGCGACGTGGGCGACGTCGCGCACGTGGAGGTCGCGGCCCGAGCTGCTGCGCACGACGATGGCCGCGAGGTCCTCGGGCGAGTGGGCCTCGTTGAGGGTCCGCACCAGATAGCGGTCGTCGCGCTCGTCGACCGCGCCGCCTGGCCGATTGACGTTGTCGCCCTGGAGCGCCGCGACGATCTCCTCGGCGCCGACCCCGAGTGCGGCGAGGCGCGCGGCGTCGAGGTCGACGGCGATCTCCTCGAGCTCGCCACCGTGGACCTGAACCGCGGCGACGCCGGCGATCTTCTCGAGCTCGCGCTTGACCACGTCATCGGCGATCTTCCGCAACACCGCGAGGTCACCCGCCGAAGCCTGCGAGGGCTCGGTCGACCGCAACGCCAAGCGCATGATCGGCTCTTGCGAGGGGTCGTAGCGCAGCAGCAGCGGGCGGGTCGCGGTCGTCGGTAGCGTGACGCGGTCGAGTTTCTCGCGCACGTCCGCCATCGCCTGGTCCATGGGCGTACCCCAGGCGAAGTCGAGCACGACGTCGGAGGTGCCTTCGCGGGAGATGGATTCGACCTTGACCACCCCGGGCACCGCGCCAACGCGCTCTTCGATCGGTCGGGTGATGAGGTCTTCGATCTCCGAAGGCGCGGCATCGGCATCCGTGGTGCGCACCGTGATGGTCGGGTACGACAGCTCGGGCAGCAGCTCGACGGGGAGGCGAAACGCGGCCACCAGTCCGAACAACAGCAACGTGACGGTCACCATCGTCGTGGTGACCGGCCGAAGCACGATGGTGGCGATCCACGACCTCAGCATGGTCGGCGGTCTCGTTTCGGGCCACCAACCATCGCGGTGTCAGCCCTTGGCGTCGGCCTTGCCATCGCTGCTCGCGGCGTTCGGATCCGCGGTTGCTGCCGCCAGCGGCATGCCCTCGGTGATTCCGGCGTTGCCGTCGGCGACAACGACGTCTTCGACACGCACGCCCGACAGGATCTCGACGGCGTCTGTGCCCGCAATGCCGAGCTCGACCGAGCGACGCCGGGCCTTGCCCTCTTCGATGACGTACACGTGGGGCGCACCCTCGATCTCGAACACCGCGGAGCGCGGCAGGCTCGGCGCTGCGGGGCGGGCGTCGACCAAGACCTGGGCCCGGGCAAAGCCGCCGGGCGCGGCCGTCGCCGGAAACTCGGTTGCGCGGACCGTGAACTTCACGGTGCCGGTGCTCGCGTCGACAACCGGTGCGCGTCGCACGATCTTGCCCATGAAGCGGCTGCCATCGACCAGCTCCATCTCCACCTCGGCGTCGATCTTGACCGTCGCGGCGTCGCGCTCGGGCAGGTGCAGATCGAGCTCGATGACCGTGAGGTCTGCGATCGCGAACAAGGCGGTGGCGGTGCCTGCCAACGCGCCCACATCGACGTAGCGGGCCGTGAGCGTGCCGGAGAACGGTGCGCGCACGACCGTCAGTCCGATCTGGTGGCGCTGGAGCTTGACGGCGGCGCGAGCCTCGGCGACGAGGTACGCCTGCTTGTCGATCTCCTCCTTGGAGATGACGCCCTGGGCGGATTTCAGGCGCTCGAGCTCACGCTCGAGATTTTGTAGCTGTACGCCGCCTGCCGCGGCCTGCAAGGCGACGCCGCGCGAGTCGAGCCGAGCGAGCACGTCGCCTTCTTTCACGTGATCGCCCTCCTCGAACAACAACGCCACGACGAGCGCCGGCTGGGATGCGACCAGATCAGCCGATCGTCGAGCCCGCAGCGTTCCCGACGTCGCGTATTGGCGTTCGATCGCCCGCGGCACCAACGACACGGTGCCGACCTTGAGCGTCCCGTCGCCATCGCGTTTGCCCTCTGCGGCCCAGCTCTTGGAGCCAGGGCCGCCACACGCGGATGCCAGCCCCACGGCCCCGGCCAGCGTCGCCCACACCAACCAGACGCGCGCCGCCCGCGGCGCCGACCGCTGGCTCGGCGGCGACGATTGCTGCTTCACGTCCTGCGTGGTTGTTGTCATGATCATCCGATGGCGGAGCGTGCATCCTCGGCACCGTCGCGCGAACTCTTGCTCGCCGTCCACGTGTTCCCCGGCGAGTATATGGTCAAGGCCTTCGGTCCCGGTACTGATGAGTTTCGCGCGGCAGTCCACGCCGCCGCCGCCGCAGTGGTCGGTGCGGGACGCGTGCGATCCACAGAGCGCTCCACCAAGAGTGCTCGGCGCATGTGCATCACGCTCTTGCTCGCAGTCGAGACCGTGGACGACGTGACCGCGGTCTACCACCGAATCGCCGAAGTCGACGGACTTCTCATGCTATTGTGAGCGAGATCACTGCGGCGAATCTCGCGATGCCGGCATCTTTGCCCCTACACGTCGAAGTGAAAGTACATCCATGCGCCGAACGAGCTTTGCCCGCATCACTCTTGTCTTCTCCCTCGCCGCGCCGGTCCTTCTCGGCGCCTGCAAGCCCAAGGCGATTCGCGGAGGCGAGGGTACCGAGAACCCGGATCTCGATGAGGGCGCGATGGGCACCGGGCTCGATCGCAAGGACCTCGACGATCTGATGAAGACCAACATGACGGCGCTCATGGCCTCGCCGGTGTGGGCAGGATGGCGTAACGGCAAGCAGCCGGTGATCGCGATCTGGCCGATCAAGAACGACACCAGCGAGCATCTGGATGATCAGATGCTCACCTTGCTCTCGGACATGGAGACCGAGCTGATCAACGGTGGCGTGGTTTCGGTCGTGAGTCGTGAGCGTCAGGCTGAGACCATCGCCGAGGCCAATCTGCAGCAGTCGGCCGATTTCAACCCGGCCGTGGCCGCGCAGATCGGCAAGCAGATCGGCGCGCAGTACTTCATCTCCGGCAAGCTCCAGGCGGTCGATGAGCGCCTCAACAAGGAACGCCGCGTGCAGTACACGCTGTTCTTGCAGGTGCTCGAGGTCGAGACCTCGATCATCAAGTTCCAGACCAAGTCTGAGCGCAGCAAAGCGATCAGCCGCTGAGGCGCCGTGCCCACATGTTGCGCCCGACCGTGAAGATGTCATGGGCGCTGGCCCTGGCGCTGGCCGCATCGTCGTGCGCCACCTATTCGGATCGCACCGAGGCGGCGCGCGATTCCCTTCAGCGCGGCGATCCGGCGGGGGCGGTCAAGCAGCTCAACCGGTTCCTCAAGGTCGGTAGCTCCGCGGAGCTACCGACAAAGTGGAAGAAGGACTTCGAGCTGGTCGTGCTCGAGCGCGCCACAATGTTGCAGGCCGCGCGCGACTACGAGACCAGCGCACGCGACTTCGAGCTGGCCGACAAACAGCTCGAGCTGCTCGACCTCGCCCGCGACGGTGCAGGCAAGCTCGGCAAGTACATCTACAGCGACAGCGCGACGAAGTTCAAGACTTCGCCGACCGAGAAGCTGTCGATCAACGCCATGAATCTGTGCAACTACCTGGTTCGCGGTGACCTCCAGGGCGCGCGGATCGAGGCCAAGCGGTTCACGGTCATGCGCAACTACATGCGCGACTACGACCCCGAGCACGAGCACAACGCGTTCGGCTCCTACGTGGCTGGGTTCGTGTTCGAGCAGCTGGGCCAAGCTGACGAGGCGTTGCGCTACTATGATGAGGCGCTGCAGGAGCGCGAGTTCGCGAGTCTGCGGGCACCGATCGAGCGCCTCGCCGCCCGTGGCAGTTATCGAGGCGAGCGGATCAAGGACTACCTTCCGCAGGAACCGGCAACCCCGACACCAGCGCCCGCGGCGGATCCCGTTGCGCCTCCACCCGCCGGACCCCAAGCCGTGCCCACCGACCCCGGCGACAGCACGCCGCCGGTCCAGCGACCCGGCACTGCGCAGGTTGAGCTGGCTTCGTTGCCGACGACTTCCCCATGGCCTGCGTTGGCCGACGCGCCTGCTCGCGGCGAGTTGCTCGTGATCGCGAAGACCGGGCGGGTTCCGTAC
>CANLQR010000573.1 GCA_947492135.1 Deltaproteobacteria bacterium
AACAGCCCCAGACCACTGGTTCCCTCGAGCACGACCTCCGTGATGACCAGACGATGCCGGCGCTCGCTCCACGACGCCAGCGCCGTGGTGCCGTCGCCGGCCTCGTCGATTTCGATTTCGAGTTCGAGGTCGATATCGCCGATGGCCGCGACCAGCCCGACGATTCGCGCGCGGGTCTCGGCGTGGGGCTCGACGACCAAGGCCCGCAGCGGCGGCCGTTCGCTGGCCTCGAGGGGGCTATCGGGTCGCGCCGCGGTCACGCGCGGACCGGCGGCGCGGCCTTGCGTGCGAGGCCGCTGCGGCTGAGGCGATACAGCACCTTGGTCACCGCGAATGCGCCGGTCTTGGTCTTGCGTGCCACGTCCTTGATGCTGTTGCGACCGTTGAGCAGCTCGAGTACCGCGAGTTCGTCGCGGGCGAAGGCGTGACGCCCGAGCTTGGCGACCTCCTCGTCGACCCGCACGTAGACCTCGTCGAGCCCGGCCATGTGCGGGCCCATCTCGGCGCGCTCGTCGGTGCGTCGCAGCCCGACCATCAGGACCTCGGCGACGCGGACCGCGGTATTGCCACGGCCGAGTCTGGCCACGACGGGGTGGAGTTGCTCGGCCGGTGCGAAGCTCAAGCGGCCCGCGGTCCACGTCAGGGCGTGGCAGGCGATTTCGCGGGCCTGGTTGGCCAGCGCCGTGGCGACCTCGTCGACGCGGAGTTGGCCGCTGTCGAGCAGCTGCAGTGCGAGGCCGCGCTGCTGCGGATCGTCGGCGTTGGTGATCGCCTCGACCTGGGCTGGCGTGAGCGCCTCGAGCTCGAGCAGGAACCGCTCGAGTCGGAGGTCTTCGCCGTCAATCGCCGCCTCGGCCATCCGCAGGCGTCCGCGATCGAGATGCAGGCGAGCGACGGCACGAATGCCAGGCTCGTTGCGCTCGACCGTCAGCACACCGCGGGCACCATCGGCATCGAGCAACTCGAGCACGGACTCCAGACGATTGGGCCCCAACGCGGCCTGGAGGGTGACGCCCGACGCGAGCGTCGGCAGTTCGGCCATGGTGTTGAGCGTGGCGGCGAAACGCCGCAGGGTCTCGGTCTCGGGCTCGATCTCGGGGAAGAACTGCTGGAGCGCGATCTCCAGGCGTAGAACCGCGTCGTCCGGGGTTGCCCGCGTGCGCACCGGCTTCGCCACCGGCACCACGTCGATCGCGTCGCGGAGAAATTTGAGTAGCGCTGGCGTCGTGAACGGGCGCTTGAGTGCGGGCAGCGTCTCGGCCCCAGGAAACGGCACAGGGTTCGCGCGTGAGACCAGCAGCATCCCCGGCATCGACGAGGCCCCGGGGATTTCGAGCAGCGCGCGCAGCACTGCCGCACTGACCGCCGGCGCAGTGGCGGTGTCGAGCAGCAGCGCCGCGATCGATTGGTCACCCGTGGGGCCGTGAGATCGACACAGCTCGACCGCCTGATCGAGGCTCGCGGCGTGCAACACCCGGTAGCCCGCCAATCGTAGCCCTGCGCTGGCGAGCTTGGCCGCCGTCGGGTTGGGGTCGAAGTACAGCACCGCAGCGCCGCTGGCCGTGATGGCCGCCATCGACGACGACGACTCTCCGGGACTGGCCGTGCCCATTGGCCCGGCGCTACCCAGCCGGTGTTGGTCCGCCGTGCTCATCTGTACGCCCCAGCATACTCAAACTCGGCGCGTTCGTGGTAGTGTCCCCGCCATGGTGATGGAGTCGCTCCAGCGGCTCGATCCGCCGCAGGCGCTCGGCAAGCTCACGCTGCTCGCGCGTCTCGGCGAGGGCGGGATGGCGACGGTCTATGTGGCCGCGATGGGTCGCGGCCCGCTGGCGCGGATGTGCGCGGTGAAGCTGCTGCGTGCCGACGTTGCCGACCCCGACTACCGTCGGCGATTTCTCGACGAGGCGACCTTGGTGGTGCGCCTGCACCACAACAATGTCGTCGACGTCCGCGAGGCCGGCGAGCTGGCCGGCCAGCTCTTCATCGTCATGGAGCTGTGCGAGGGTAGGGACCTCGCCGATCTCTGGGATCGCTGCGCGACGATCGGGCGAGCGTTTCCCGTGCCGCTGTCGGTCTATCTGGTCCGTGAGGCCCTGCGTGGGCTTCACTATGCGCACACGTTTGGTGGGCTTTCGCTGGTTCACCGCGACATCTCGCCGTCGAATCTCTTGATCGATTGGGCCGGTGCGGTTCGGGTCGCCGACTTCGGGCTCGCGACCAGCGTTCTGAAGGCGACCGCGACGATGCCGGGCATGGTCTTCGGCAAGGTCGGCTATATGGCCCCCGAGCAGGCGACGCGTCGCGAGCTCGATGGCCGGACCGATGTCTACAGCTGCGGCGTGGTCCTGTGGGAGCTGCTCACCGGACGGCCGCTGCGCGAGGCCGGTCTCGACACCAACGCAGTCGCCGGATTCTCTGCAGTTCGACCATCGACGTTGAGTCGGCGGGTCGATCCCGCCCTCGACGATCTGGTGATGAACGCACTCGCTGCGGATCCGCAGGATCGTTTCGCGGACGCGGCCGCATTCATGCGCGCACTGTCGGAGTGGTTGGGACGAAACGCGCCGACCACTGACCAAGAATCCCTCGCCGAGTTCATGCGCGGGCTGTTCCCCGACGCCCAGGTCCGCGATCATGCAGCCTACGGCGAGCTGCTCGCGGGGGTGGCGGGGCCGACCACCGACGTGTTCCGCCGCGGGGACACCGATCGGCCCACGCGCGACGTGCTGCCGGTGCTGCAGCTCGAGGACCTCACGATCGGGATGGTGGTTGGCGAGCGCTATCGCATCGAGTCGGAGCTCGGTCGGGGTGGGATGGGCACGGTCTACCTCGCCGAACACGTCACCGTCGGTCGCAAGGTCGCGGTCAAGGTGCTCACGCGCGAATGGAGTGGGCACCAGACGGTCGCGCGACGGTTCCGCGAGGAGGCGCGGGCCGCCAGTGCGGTCGGACATCCCAACATCGTCGAGGTGTTCGACGCCGGGACCCTGCCCGACGGGCGGCTGTACCTGGTGATGGAGCACCTGCAGGGGCGCACGCTGTACGACGAACTGTGCGCCACCGGGCCGCTGCCGATCGATCGGGCGGTCACGGTCGTTCGCGAGATTGCCCGCGGCATCATGGCCGCGCACGCAGTGGGCATCATCCACCGCGACCTCAAGCCCGACAACGTGATGCTGGTGCCGCGCGGCGCCGAGACGGCGATCAAGTTGCTGGATTTTGGCATCGCGGCCAGCGCCGATCGAGGCGCCGACGACCGACTCACGCAGCCCGGACACACGCTGGGCACGCCCGAATACATGGCGCCAGAGCAGGCCAAGGGCCGTGACCCGACCCAGAGCGTGGACATCTACGCGCTCGGGGCAATGCTCTTCGAGATGCTCGTGGGCGAGCCGCCCTTCGTCGGGGAAAACTACGTCGAGGTCCTCACGCGCAAGATGACCGAGCCCGCGCCGCGGCTCGAGACGCTGCGCGCCGATCTTCCGCCGGCTCTGGTGGCGCTGTGCCAAGCGTGCCTCGAGATCGATCCAGCCCGACGACCAGTGAGCGTCGCCGCGTTGCTTGCGGCGCTCGATGGTGCCGATTCGACAGCGCTGGTGCCGATCGATGTGCCGGCCCAGACTCGCGTCGACGGCCTGGTGGTCCTTCGCGCGCCCAGACGAGCCGCGGCGCCGCGCTCGGGCCGGCCGTGGTTCCTGGGTGCCTCGGCGCTGCTCGGGCTCGCAGTCGTGATTCTGGTCGGGCTCGGGGTCTGGCGATTGGGCACCTCGGCCGACGAACCGATCGCGGTGTCCGACCCGCGCGTGGTCGAACCGGAGATCGTCGCGGCCTCGGTGGAGCCGCCCATCGCCGACGCCAAGCCGCGGCTCGACCCGGTCGTCCCGGGAGGGCCCGAACCCACCACAGTCGACCCGAAGCCCCAGGCTTTGGAGCCGCTCGCCAGCGAATCGCTCGCGCCCGAACCGCTTGGCGTCGAGCGCGTCGAGCCTGCTGTGGTGGGTGTGCCCGCACCTGCGCTCGCGCCGTCGAGTCCCGAGTCACCCGCGTGTCGTGAGCACCGTCGCGCCGCCGAGGCGGCGAAGTACGCCGGGGACTGGTCGGCGGTGCTCGCCAACGTCGGCCGCAAGGCCTGCTGGGCGGGCTCATACCGGCAGCTTGCGGTGACGTTGCGGGTGAAGGCGTTGTTCGAAGCCGGACGATTTGCGGATTGCGCGAAAGCAGGTGCGAAGGCGAGCGACCTCGAAGCTCGCGAGATCGCCGTCGGCTGCGCGGTACGATTGCGCGACGGGTGAAGCTCGCTGGTCGATCCGATTGCGGTGGTTGCCGACGTGCAGGGTTTGGTCGATCATGCGCGGCGCCATGGCCCTCGGTCGCACCTTCACCGTTGCCCTCGCGGCGCTCGCGTTGGCTCCCGCTCCCGCTCGGGCGCGCACGGGACGGGCGTCGTGGGAGACGCCGGTGTCGACCACCGCTGACGCGTCGAGCGTCGAGGCTCCGCCCGGCGAGCGCGGCACCGTGCGCGCCGAGCTGGTGATCGAGGCCGAGCTCGGTGGCGGCTCCGCGGTCCTGGTCGAGCGCGTGCGGGTCCGTGGCGAGGCGCTGCTGCGCCAGCGCGAAGTGCTTCCCGCGCGCGACGGGGCCGGCTCGCGGATCGTCATCCGGATCGAGCGGATCGGCTCCGAGCCGGGCTACACCTGCCACTTCGCGGCCTATCGCGGCGAGGTCGTGGTCGCGAACAGCGATGGTGTGTCGCTGTGCAAGCTATGCACCGAGGCCGAGCTCGTCGACCACATCGAGGCGGCGATCGATCGCGTGGTGCCCAAGCTGCCCGAAGAACCAGCGGTCGCCAGGCAAGCGCCACTCCCGGCCGTGCAGTCACCCAAGCCCGCGCCGCTGGCACCACTGGG
>CANLQR010000574.1 GCA_947492135.1 Deltaproteobacteria bacterium
CAGTAGCCACGGTGCGGTCACGGCGCTTTAGCGTAGGCCGGCTGTGGTCGTACGCCAGTGGGCCGGCGCACTTTGACGATCTTTGCGCGAGGCACCCCAGCGTGGCGCGGCTCTCGCCCGCGGTGTAGAACCCGGACGCCCGTGAAAACCGATCCCCCCGTGCGAACGCCGCAGCGGCGCCAGGCCTTCTCGCAGACCACGGGTGCCATCACCTCTTGGGGTGACCGTGACGTGGCCGCCGACCTCGTCGCGGTGTTGGGGCAGGCCGCCCATGGTTCGCCCGATCGCTGGACCCACGGCTTCCACGTGTATCCGGCGCGCATGCACCCGGCCATCGCCCATGCGGTGTGCTCGCGCTGGGTTCAGCCGGGCATGACGGTGCTCGATCCGTTTTGTGGCAGCGGTACGGTCGTGGTCGAGGCGATGGCCCGCGGTGCGCGGGTCGTGGCCGCCGACCTCAATCCCTTGGCGGTGCGGTTGGCCAAGCTCAAGTGCACGCGGGTCGACGAACCCCATCGCATTGCCCTGGGCGAGCTCGTCGACAACATGACGCTCGAGGTTCTGGCGGCGGTGAAGGCCCGCGAGCAAGTCCTCGCCCCGCTGTCGCCGCCCGAGCGCGCGTTCTACGAGCCCCACGTGCTTCGCGAACTCGCCGTGCTGCACCGCGAGGTCATGGCGGTCAAGAACAAGCTGGCGCGCGAGATCTTGACGATGGTGTTCTCGGCGATCGTGGGAAAATTTTCGCGGCAGCTCGCCGACACCCGTGAGCAGGCCGTCGAGAAACACATCGGCAAGGGCGTGCCCACGAGGTTCTTCGCGCGCAAGGCCCACGAGCTGATCGAGCGCTTCGCCGCACTCGATACCGATCTTCCCTACAAGGTGTCGACGCCCAAGTGGCTCGAGTGCGATGTCCGTGATCTCGACAAGCACCTCGACGTCGGTTCGGTCGACCTGGTGTTCAGCTCGCCGCCGTACGTCGGCACCTACGACTATGTTGATCACCACGCGCGACGCTGGGCGTGGCTTGGCCTGCAACCGCGGCGACTGCGACGTGGCGAGATCGGGGCCCGCCGCGACTATGCGCAGGACGGCTCGCGAGCCCGCTGGGATCGCGAACTCGGCGACGTCTTGGGGGCAATGGCGCGGGTGCTGAACCCGGGGGCCTGGATGTTGTGGCTGGTGGGCGACGGTGAGATCGCGGGGAACCGCATCGATGCGTCGGCTCAGCTCAGCCAGATGACGCCCAAGTACGGCCTGCAGGTCATCGCGAGCGCCGCCCAGGCCCGGATGGACTGGCGGGGCGGTCCGGGGCGGTCCGAGCACTTGATCGCGATGCGCCGGGTCTAGTCACACCAGCTCGAGCAGCCACCGCCGCCGTTTGGCGTCGTGCTGGGTGAGACGCACGTCGACCACGTCCCCGAGCGCGCAAGAGATCGAGCGGCCGCCGCTCTGAACGCGGGCGATCGGGCTGGTGCCGGAAAAGCCATCGCCATAGATCTTCACGTCCACGGCCGGTTGCTCGAGGCGCACATACAGGCGGCGATCGGCGACGCCCATCACCGTGCCCCGACGAATCGGCCTGGCGCTCGCGGTCATGGCCGCGTCGCGGGCGAACATTCGATCGAGCACGAGGAGATTCGCGCCGTGGGTCAAGGAACGCTGACGTTCCTTGGCGCGATTGGCCGCGTCGATCACTTTGGCGCGCAGTCGATCGTCGTCGATCCCCGCGGGTTCGCGGCGCAACGCCTCCCATGCCTCTTTGTGCACGTACACCCCGACGATCTCGCGCATCGGCGCAGAGAAGCGGGCGTAGACGTCGGCGCCGATGCCAAAGTGTGGACCAGGCTCGGCGCTGAAGGTCGAGCGCACGTTCATGATCATCGCTTGCCGCGACAGCGCCCGGCCGATCGGGCCGTGCTCACCCTCTCGAGGCAAACGCGCGAGGTAGTCCGCGAGGCTCTCGCCCTGGGGATCCCAGCGCAGCGCCGGCGTGCCGTGATGCGCGACCACGGCGTCGATGATCGTGACCAACTCGACGACTCGCTCGGGCTGCGGCGAGGCGTGGACGCGATAGACCGGCTGGACCAGGTCGTGGTCGCGGGCACTCTCTCGCAGCAACCGAGCACCCTCGATGTTGCACATCAGAGAAAGCTGCTCGCCGTAGCGCTCGACCTCGTCGCGGATCTCGGAGATCACCATGAAGTCCATGCCTTCGCCGCTGTCGAGCGTGACTCGGATCTCCTCGTGGTTGTGGCGCACGAGGTCGCGCTCGGTGTCGGCGCGGATGCGAGCCTCGCCGACCTCGCGAAGTCGCCTCAGGCTCGCCACGACCTCGGGCTGCGTGATCCCATGGTCGGCGGTGCCGTCGAGCAAGCCTTGAACCTGCCCGAAGGTGAGCTGCGCGCGGCTGCGGATCCGCACCCGCTCGAACTCGGTGCGCGTGCACTCGCCGGCGCGATTGACGTGCATCGAAAATAGCAGCGCGCGACGGTCGACCCGAGGGTTGAGCGACACCACGCCTTCGCTCAGGCTGCGCGGGAGCATCGGTACCGACAATCCGGGCATGTAGAAGCTCGCGCCGCGACGCAGGGCTTCTTCGAACAGCGCGGTGCCGGGACGCACGTACCAGGCGGCGTCCGCGATGGCGTAGTGCACCACGAAGCCCTCGGTGTCGGCGGGATCGGCCGCCACGTACAAGGCTTGGTCGAGATCACGGGTGCCTGGCCCGTCGACGGTCACGAACGCCCACGCAGTGCGGTCGACGAGCGCGGGATCATCCGTGCCCGGGGCATCGAAGAACGCCTGAGCTTCGCGCTCGACCTCATCGGGGTGCGCTGGATCGAGGCCCTGCTCCCGCACCAGCGCCAGCAAAGCGGCGCGTGCACTGCCCGGCGCCGCGAGGACCTCGAACCGCGGCTCGGCCTCATCGCTGCGGGCGTCGAGATCGGTGCCCGGCCAGACCTCGACCCAGCTGCCCAGGGCGAGCGGTGCACTCAACGTGACCACCGTGGCTTCACCCTCGGCGAACGCGTCGCGGAGCACGGCACCGGGCTGGTTGTCGACGACCTCACCGACGAAATGGGTGCGTGCACCCATGGCGCCTAACCTGCCCGCTGCAGCTCGGCCTCGATCGCGCCGGCAAGTTGCCCAGGGCCGCCCTCGAAGGGCCGCCCGTTGATGAAGAAGTTCGGCGTGCCGCTGACGCCGGCCTCGGTGGCAACGCGCATGTCGGCGTCGACCTGACTCGCGGCTTTCCCCGACTGCATGCACGCGTCGAGCGCCTCGAGGTCCATGCCGGCCTTCTCGGCCGCCGCGCGCAGTCCGGCGGCGCCGAGTCCTTCGGTGCTTGCGAACACGGCGTCGTGGAATCCCCAGAACTTGTCCTGGGCGACGGCACACTGGGCCATCTCGGCGGCCGGCCGCGCGCTGGGATGGAAGTTCAGCGGGAAGTGACGGTAGCTGAAGCGCACGCGATCGCCGTAGCGCTCTTTCAGCCCGGTGACGGCCGCCGCCGCGCGCACGCAGTAGGGGCACTCGAAGTCGGAGAACTCGACGACGTGCACCTTGGCGTCACGGGGTCCGAAGCCCGCCGTGGTCTCTTCGTCGTGGAGATCCAGCGGTGGTGCAGCGACGTCGGGCAACATCGCCTGCAGTTCGACGCCCTGCCGCAGGCCACTGAGCAGCCCGCGGATCGCATTTTGCGTCGGCTCCTCGACCATCGCGTTGACCACCTGCTCGCGAACCTGGTCGATCGGTGGGGCGTTGTCGGTCTTGTTGGCGTCGTAAAACGCCTGGATCTCCTCGTCGGTCGGCGGCTTGATCTGCTTGGCCACCTCGGACTGTAGCCATGCGCTGCCGCTGCCGGTGAACTCGGCCTTGCGCGCTGCGGCCTCGAGCAGTCGCTCGTCGATGGTCGCGTCGAGCGCCTGCTTGCGCAGCGTCCCGACCTGATCGCAATAGGTGCGTAGCGCTGCGGCCTCGGCCTTGGCGAGCTCAGGGCCGAGGTCGCTCGCGCGCAGATCCTGACCGTCGAGCTTGGCCACCACCGTGCCGGGCTCCAGCACGAAGCGCGCGGCCTCGCAGCCTGTAGCGCCACCCGCTCGGGCGGCGACCGGCGTGGGTGCAGCCACCGTCGCGGCGACGACCGGTGCGACCGCGGGCGTCACCACCTCGGGCTTGGCATCGAAGCTCGGGTTGCCGCCAGCGCCGGCACTACGGCCTGGCGGGGGCGCTGCAGCTTGGGAAGTGCAGGCCAGGGGTGACAGGCCAGCGGCCAGAACGCATAGAACGAACGAGCTTCGTCGCGACATCGGTGCGCAAGCATGCTCTGCGCAGAGCCGTCGTTCAAGCGCTTCCGACCATCACGGACAAGCCGGCTTGCGATCAACCCACCGGCGTGTACGGCTCGCACATCGTCTCGTCGATCGCGCCGCTGATCGCGGCGGAAAGCGAGAGTTGCCCCGCGAGCACGAGATCGAGATCGAACACGGCTCCGTCGGTGGCCTCGGGGATCGACGGTTTGCCCTGATAGGGCGTCGACCACCCCGGCGTGACGTCCTCGCACTCGCAGCTGCCGCCGATCTGCCCTGCGAAGGAGAATGTGCGGATGCTCGCTTGCTGCAGGCTGTCGACGACCTCGTCGTAGCCATGCCCGATCGCGACCCCGTTGCCGGTGGTCGGTCCATCCCAGAAGGTGTCGTCGGTGGTGTGGATGATCATGCGCAGCGTATCGCTGCCGGCGGCGCGCCACTGAAAGCCTGCGGACGCGAGGTAGAGCGCATCCAGGCTGTTCTCGGTCCAGGTCGAGTTGCTGTTGCCGCCGTTGACCTGCTCGTTGGACGCCGTGAAGCTGCTCCACTGCAAGAAGTCCGCGCGTAGCGTCTGCACGTCAGGGTAGG
>CANLQR010000575.1 GCA_947492135.1 Deltaproteobacteria bacterium
TGCGCGAACGCGGACACCACGTCACCATCGAGACCGCGGCGACCGTGACGCTGTCCGGCATCCAAGCCGACCTGATGTCGCTGAGCCCGAAGCTCGCCCACAGTACGCCGCATTCCCGCGACCCCGTGTGGGCCACGCGTCACGATGCGCGGCGGCGACGCCTCGACGTGATCACTGCCCTGATGGAACATCCGTGGCAGCTCAAGTTCGTCGTTCGCGCCGACGACCCCATCGCGCTACAGCAGGACCTCGAAGAGCTCGAGGGGATCGTCCTTGCGGTCGGGGTCACGACCTCGCAGCGCGATCGGGTGCTGCTGATGCCCGAGTGCATCGATCCGCTGGTCCTGCACACCCACTACGCGGCACTCCTCGACGTCTGCCGGCGCACCGGTTTTCGCCTCGGCGAGCGCCTGCACATCGCACTGTTCGGCCACCGCCCAGGAACCTGAGACTCATGCGAGACAGCTATCTCACTCATCTGCGCTGCTCGGCCACCAACGCGACGTTCGAGGTCGATCGTCTGCATGGTCTTTCGCCAGCCGGCCGGCCCCTGGTGTGCGAGTACGACCTCGCGTCGATCGCCGGCGACGTCGACCGCGACGCGGTCTCGCGACGGCCGCGCGGAATGTGGCGGTGGCGGGAGCTGCTTCCGCTGCCCGCAAGTGCCGCGCCGGTCTCGCTGGGAGAAGGCGATACACCTCTGCTCGATGCGCCGCGACTCGCGGCAGCGCTCGGCGTGCGCAAGCTATGGTTCAAGGACGAAAGCCTCGAGCCCACCGGTTCGTTCAAGGCCCGCGGCATCTCGGCTGCGGTCTCGATGGCAACGCATCTGGGCGCGCGCGGGTTCGCGATCCCGTCGGCCGGCAACGCCGGTGGCGCGCTGGCAGCCTACGCTGCGCGGGCCGGCTGCACAGCAGACGTGTTCGTGCCAGCCGACACCCCCATCATCAACCAGCGCGAGGTGCTGCTCTACGGCGGCAGGCTGCATCTCGTCGACGGGTTGATCCACGACTGCGGGCGGATGGTCGCGGAGCAACGCGAGGCGTTGGGCGCGTTCGATGTCTCGACGCTCAAGGAGCCGTATCGACTCGAGGGCAAAAAGACCATGGGTCTCGAAATCTGCGAGCAGCTGGGGTGGCGGGTCCCGGACGTCGTGGTGTACCCGACCGGTGGCGGCACCGGCCTGCTGGGCGTGTACGCAGCGATCGAGCAGCTATCGGCCTTGGGATGGTTGCGTCACGCTCGCCAGCCACGCTTCGTGGTCGTGCAAGCCACCGGCTGCGCGCCCATCGTCCGAGCGTTCGCAGCGGGACAACACGAAGCCGAGTTGTTCCCCGATGCGCAGACCTGCGCCTCAGGACTTCGCGTCCCCAAGGCGGTCGGCGATCGAATGATACTGGAGGTCGTGCGCGCAACCGCGGGTACTGCGATCGCCATCGACGATGAGGTCCTGATGCTTGCGACCGCCCAGCTCGCCGCGACCGAGGGCATCTGTGCGTGTCCCGAGGCCGGTGCGTGTGTCGCCGCGATCGCGGCGCTGCGCGCCACCGGCTGGATCGGCGCGGATGAGGAGGTGCTGACGTTCAACACCGGGGCCGGAACCAAGTACGCCGAACTGTTGCCAGCCTCGTAGGCGCACCGTCGCCGCGTTAGGGAGGCTGGCCCGATCAGTGATCGAGATCGGCCAGCGCAAACTCGGGATCGTCCTCGGAAACTTCGGCCATACCGGGATGCCAGCCCTCGTAGCCCGGGAACGGAACGCCGTTGATCGCGAGCGCCCGCGCGGCCGCCTGCTGGCTTTCCGAGGGATCGACCCGCGACGCCGGCCGCGGCGCCGCGCGGCGTCCCTGCCCGGCTGCGACCGACATCGTCGCGGTCTCCGACGGTGTGTCCTGCTCGCCCCACGTCGACTCGGGACTCTGCCCGATCGGGGTCACCATGGTCTCGGTTCCAGAGGTCGGACTGGTGGTGTCCCAGGACGCGATCGGAACTTGATGCGGAGGCGGCGTGATCGACGTTGCAGCGCTGGTACCCGCACTATCGTGCGACCAGTTCGCGACCGGCTGGGCCGGCGGCGGTGGTGCCCCGCTTGCGAGCATCGTCGCCTGCATGTCCATGCCGGTGGTGCGGCGCCGCATCGACGTAGGCGCCTCGTCGCGTGCCGGCGCCGGCGGCTCGCGCTCTGGCGCCGGTGCGGACCTCGGGATCGGCGTGATCGCGGAGATCTCGGCGCGGGAAGCCACGTCCGCCGCTCGCGACGGGGCCGAACGGGACGCGGGCAAACGCGGCTGACACAGCCGCCAGAACCGGACCGTCTTCGCACTCGCACCCGTGAGACGGATGAGTTCTTCGTCGGCCAAGCGCGGCAGCAGGTCGTGATACTGGGCGAGCCCCTCGCTGATCTCGACGACTTGGCGCCGCAGCGTCGCCACCATGTCGGCCTCGACACCCGCGAGCCGCGACAACTCCGCGTCGTCGAGACGCATGAAGAGATCGAGATACGGCACCAACCGATTCATCGGGTTGTTGCGCCGCGCCGCGTCGGCCCGCTGAGCCTCTGCGCGTCGCGAATCCGACTCGTCCGCACCAGCCATCGTTCGACGATACACCCAACCGCTGTCCCGGGATCGAGCGGCAGCGGGGGACACCTGGCGGTCGCTTTGGCGCCGGGATGCGCCGATCGGGGCTTGCAGGCCACACCCCTGGCCGGTGGCGGCCACGCAGGCTCGAGCCAGGCTCGTGGGTCTCCCCTGGCTGGTGGCGCGTCTTGGGCGGTCCGTCGCTGGTAGCCTCGCGCCGATGTCCTACCAATGGCTACGCGCGCTTCACATCATCGCGCAGGTGACCTGGTTCGCCGGACTCTTCTACATCTTCCGCCTGTACGTCTATCACGTCGAAAACGCGAAGGACGATCGTGTGACCGCCCTGCTCGGCGTGATGGAGCGTCGCCTCTACCGCGGCATCTGCTGGCCTGCGATGGTCGCGACCACCACGCTCGGCGGCCTGCTGTGGGCCAACAACTGGAGCGGCTACCTCGCGACTGGGTGGTTCAAGATCAAGCTCGTCGCCCTGGTGGCGCTGTTCGCCTACCACTTCTATAGCGGTATGGTGCGCCGTCAGCTGGCTGCGGGAACCTGCCGACTGACCTCGCGCCAGTGCCGCCTGATCAACGAGGTACCGACCGTGTTGTTGTTGGTCATCGTGCTGATGGCGGTCGTCAAACCGTGGGCTTGACGGATCGATTGCGACCACCGCAGCTTTTGGGGCTATCCTCGGCTGGTGCATCGAGTCTGCGGGGCGCTGTTGCTGAGTGCTGGTGCTGCGGCCTGTCAGGCCGACGATCCAGACAACAGTTGCGGGATTCCAACCAGCGAACTCTCGCTGGTCGCGACCGCTGTGGACAACGGGCCGACCCTGCGCGCCGAGGTCGACTTCACCACCGTGCGCGCTAGCGGCGAGCTGAGCATCGCCCTGTGCGACGAGGACAAACTCATCATCGCCGGTGAAGAGCCGCAGCGCGTCGATCGACCCGACCGGGTGATCTATTCGTACACCAGCGAGGTCACCTCGTCGCCGACCGTGGAGTTCGAGTTCGTGCGTGATGGCGAGGACTCCGTCACGTTCTCGATCACGATGCCGCCGGCGTTCGAGGTCACTGCGCCGCAGCCCGACACCGAAATTTCGAGGTCGGCCGAGCTGCTACTCGAGTGGCTGCCGCCGAATCCCGGAGGGAGCATGCGGATCGCGCTCGCCGAGGAAATCGGCAACGGGGTATGCCTCGAGACCTTGGTCGAGGCCCACAACTACAAGGATCTCTCGGGTGTCGACATCGAGGACGATGGCAACTGGAAGATTCCGGCGGCCACGATCGACAGCGGCGCCCGCGACAAGTGCGACGCCACCTACCGCTTTGCCCGCTTGGCGAGCGCCGAGTACCCCGCCGCGCTGCACGCCGGTGGCTACCTCGAGGGCCGAGTGGAACGCGCAGTCGCCTTCTCTTCGGTGCCCTGATCCAGCGGCGAGTCCGAAGCTCCGCCAAGCGCCCGCGGCCCCGGTGGGTTGCGCACGGCTCGGTGGTGGGCCAGAGTTCGTCTCGTGCGTTTGCCGCGCAAGGCCATCCTCATTCGCCTGTGCATCTACGTGCCGCTGCTGACGTACTTGTCGTGGCGCGCGTTCGACCACTGGTGGGCGCAGCACCACCCACCGCCCGACGACGGCAGCGAGCTCGACCGCAAGCTCGCGCCGCACAAGCGCATGATCGTGCTGCCCGACGGCACCCAGCAGGAGATCGTCGAACTCACGCCCGAGCAGGCCGAAGCCATCCTCGGTCCGCTGCCGCGCCTCGACGAACCCGAACCACCGGCTGCTGCGAAAGTGCCCGTGCCGTTGACGACCGAGCCGCACTGAACAACGCTCCGGCCCATGGAACGCAACAGCTTCATCGAGCAGTCGTCGCGCACTCTCGATCGCCTCGAGCGCGGGCTGGGCGCGCTCGAACACGAGGCGCTCGACGTGCAGCTTTCGGGCGACGTGCTGACGCTCGCGTTCGATGACGGGTCGCGCTACGTGATCAACGCCCACAGTGCTGCAGGGCAGATCTGGATGGCTGCGGACCTCAACGCGTGGCACTTCGATTTTGTCGCGGACCGGGCCTGCTGGATCGCCGCGAAAACCAGCGACGAGTTGCTGAGCACCGTCGAGCGTCTGGTCGCGGCGAAGCTTGGGACCGCAGTCCGACTGTGACCGGTTGCGCCACTGCGCTGGTTGGCCTTGGGGCCAATCTCGGCGAGGTGCTGGGCAACCTGGCCGCCGCGGTTGCCGAGCTACGCGCGGGTGTGGTGCGCGACACCACGGTGATCGGTTGCTCTGCCGTCCACGAGAGCGAGGCGATG
>CANLQR010000576.1 GCA_947492135.1 Deltaproteobacteria bacterium
AACGCCATCGGCAGGAACACTGCGACGGTCGTGAGCGTCGACGCGACCACCGACGCTGCGACCTCGGCGGTGCCCGTGACCGCGCTGGCTCGCACAGAATCGGTCGTGCGTGCACTCGGTGCGGCGCTCGCGGACGACGGCGCGATCGAACTCCATTTTTCCCGGGTTGGGAGCATCACCGCGGCGGGCAGCGCAGGTGGCACCGTGACAGGCACGCACCTCGGCCAGATCGATGTTCGCCTGGCGCGCGATCGCGAGACCCCCAGTGCGGACGTCGAACGCCGCGTGCTCGAGCGGATGCACGCTGCGCTTCCGGTCGGTGACGCTCGTTTGGTGCTCGGTCGACCGATGCTGATCGCGTTCGGACCGCCGATCGAGGTGCAGGTGTTCTCCGAGGACCACCGCGGCTCCGTCGAGATGGCACGCGGCCTGCTTCCCGATCTGCTGACGATCGAGGCTTTGCCCGAGGTGATCGTCGACGATCTCGATGGTCGTCCCGAGGTCCGCGTGAAGTTCGACCGCGAGCGGCTCGGACGGGCTGGGCTCTCGGTCAGTGTCGCGGCAGCGGCGGTGCAGCGGGCGCTGACCGGTGAAGTCGCGACCCAGCTGCACTTGCCGGACAAGGAACTCGATGTCCGCGTGCGACTGCCGATTCGCGACCGCTCCAGCGTGGACGATGTCGGCGCCATCGCGGTGGGTCTCGCCGGCGGTGTGACCATGCGCTTGGACGCGGTCGCCACGGTAGATCCGAGTCGCGGACCTGCCGAGATCCGCCGCATCAATGGGCGCCGCGGCCTTCGCATTCGTGCCCGCACCGACGGCGTCAACCTCGGCGGGGTGACCGCCGAGATCCGCGCGGTGCTCGACCAGCACGCCGACCCCAGCGGCCAGGTCAGCACGATCATCGCAGGGCAAGCCGGCGAGATGGAGAGCTCGCTCCAGAGCATTGTGTTCACCGCTGCGCTGTCGCTGTTTCTGGTCTATGTGGTGATGGCGGCGACCTTCGAGCATCTGCTCCATCCGTTGCTGATCCTCGCGACCGTTCCGTTGGCGGTGGCCGGGGTCGCGGTGGCCTGTGATCTCGCGGGGCTGCCATTGTCGGCGATGGTCGGCATCGGCGTCATCGTGCTCGGCGGCATCGTCGTCAACAACGCCATCGTCCTGGTCGCGGCGATCAACGACCGCCGCGGCGCTGGCGTGCCGTTGTTCGAGGCCGTGATCGACGCCGGCCGTGTGCGCCTGCGACCCATCCTCATGACGACGCTGACCACCGTGCTGGGCCTGATCCCCATGGCGCTGGGGATGGGCGACGGCGCGGCGCTTCGCCAGCCGCTCGCGGTTTCGATCATGGGCGGCTTGTCATCGTCGACGTTGCTGACGCTGGCGGTGATTCCGGCGGTGTATCTGCTGCTGCCCGGGCGCGTGCAGGCTGCATGGCGGGTCCAACCGGAGGTTCCCGATCCTGCAGATGGGTCGAGCGCCGGTGGCGTGCACCCAACGACGGAACCTCCGCCGCAGGTGGCGACCGAGCTGCACGCGAAGCCGGACGCGACCCCATAGGCGCCTCACCGCGCGTGGGCGGCGTCCTCACAGGGGCTGCCACCACCGTGATAGCCTTGGGCCTGCGTATGGTGGCCCCGACCCGTGGTGACATATCGCCTGACACCGAGGACGAGAGGACGCCGCGATCGCTGCACGAGCGCGCGTACATGAACGACCTCGGGCAGAAAGTGCGCACGCTCCGCGAGGAACGGGGGCTGACCCAGCACACCTTGGCGCAGGCCGCCGGGATTGCCACTGACATGGTCTCGCGACTCGAAAATGGCCACTACAGCAGCCCAGGGCTGCGCACCCTGATGCGGCTGGCGGCCGGGATGGGCACCCACATCGCTGCGATGCTTCCTGATCTTCCCACCGTGGGACGGACCGCGGAGCTGTCCGCTCGCGCGCGACTGCAGGCCACACTTGCACGTGCCTCGGCCGAAGAACTCGAGCTGGTGGCCGACCTCGCGGCCGCCGTGGTCGCCCGGCGCGGGTAGGCCGACGGATTCGGAAAAAATCGCCGGGCTTGGCCGTATGATCCGGCCCGCATGACCGACTTCGACATTACCGTCATCGGGGGCGGACCCTCGGGGTACGCCGCGGCGATGCGCGCGTGGGACTTCGGCAAGCGCGTGTGCCTGATCGAGCGAGCTCGGCTGGGCGGAACCGGCGTACACAACGGCGCGTTGTCCTCGAAGACCATGTGGGAGCTTTCCCGCGACTATCGCGGCGCAACGCGCCGCGATCGCGGCTTCACTGCGACCGGCGTCGAGGTGCGTTTCGAGGCGGTGTGTGAGGCCGTACAGCAGGCCACTTCGGTGAAGGTCGAGCACATGGCACGGCAGCTCCGCGAGCTCGCCGCGCCGTCGCCCGGCTACCCCGGGACCATCACGTGGCTACACGGCACCGCCAAGTTCATCGATGCGAACACCCTCGCGGTCGCGGACGCCGACGGCGAGGTCCGGCAGATCCGTTCGGCGAACTTCTTGATCGCCACCGGCTCGCGCCCACGGGCGGTGCCCAACATCGAGGTCGATGGTGAGGCGATCCTGAACTCCGATCACATCGAGTCACTGTCGCGCTTTCCCAAGAGCCTGGTGATCCTCGGCGCGGGTGTGGTTGGCTGCGAGTACGCGACGATTTTCGCAAATTTTGCTCAGACCAAGGTGTACATCATCGATCGGGCCGAGCGGATCCTGCCCTTCGAGGATGTCGACGTGTCGCGGCTTTGCTCGAACAATCTCGAGCGCAAAGGCGTGACGATCCACCACCGCGCCAGCTTGGTGTCCATGCACCGCGTCGGCGACGAGGTCGAGTACACGATCGAGCATTCTGGCGGCGGCCGCGAGACCATTCGCGTCGAGAAGGCGCTCATCTCCGTGGGTCGCGAGCCCAACGCCGGCTCCCTCGATCTCGCCGCCGCTGGCGTCGAACTCGGACCCCAGGGTCAGATCATCGTGGACGACACCCAGACCTCCGTGCCGCACATCTGGGCCGCCGGCGACGTCACTCTCGACATCGCGCTGGTCAGCATCGGCGAGATCGAAGGTCGCCACGCGGTCGAGCGCATCTGCGGCGCGTGCACCACACCGCTGTCGTACGAAAACCTCTCGACGATCATGTTTCTCGACCCCGAGGTCGCCGCGATCGGCATCAACGAGCAAGAGGCCCAGAAGCGCCGCATTCCCTACCGCGTGGCGGTCTACAGCTACGCGCTGGTCAACCGCGCGATCGCCATGCGTGCCACCGACGGCTTCGTCAAGCTGCTCGTCACCGACGACGACGAGATGCGCATCCTGGGCATGCGTGCGCTTGGCGTCCATGCCTCGACCACACTCGAGGCCGTCTCGCTCATGATGACATCGAGCCGATCGGTCCGCGAGCTCGCCGAGCTGCTGCATCCCCATCCGGCGGTGACCGAGGGGCTACAGGACTGCGTGCGCATGTTGCTCGGGACCAGCATCCACAAGCCGGTGGTGTTTCGCACCGATCTGCGACTGTCGCGGGTGACGTACGCGGACACCGGCGAGCCGCAGCACGGCTAGACCGGAAGATAGACCGCAGGACCCGAGCTACTCGCGGGTGGCGTAGCTGCGGATCACCCGATACGCGGTGTCCTCGTTGGTGGTGCCCTTGTGGAGCTCCATCATGTGCTTGTCGACGAACGCGCGCCGCTGCTGCAGCGTTGCCCCGTTGAGCTCGAGCGCGACCACCCCGGCCACGGTCTGCAGGCTCTTGGGAATCGCGAACCCTGGATCATCCATCTTGCGCCCGATGATCTCGAGGATCCGGTCGCCATCCTTGACCAGCAGCGCGTCGAGCAGGCTGATGGCGTCCCGGACGTCCGCGGGCACGCCGTCGGCCGCGACGACCTCGCGGATGTGCTTCCAGAACGGCATCTCGGCCAGCTCCATGTGCGGCGCGACCTCGCGGTAGACCTCGTAGGTTGCCCGCAGCCACTCCTTCCAGTCCGGCGTGGCCACCAGGCGCAGGGTGTTGTCGGCCTCGCGCCAGGTCGACATCGTCGCCGCCGAGAGTTCCTCGGCGACGCGGGCTTCGGGATCCTCATAGCGGCGCATGAGCAACGCGGCTTGCTCGGTCTCGAACAAGATGTGGGGCTCGCGGTAGTCACCGATTCCGCCCAGCGGATACGGCCGCCGGTGGATCCCGCCCAGGACCTCGAGCACCGGCGCCGGCGACCAGCGCATCTCGTGGAGAAATTCTGCGCGGTCCTTCAAGAAGCGAGCCTTCTCGGCACCAGTGTCCAGGATCGGATGGCTGTCGCGGTTGGGCACCTTGTCGACGAGGTACGGGTGCAGCATCTGCTTGTTCGCAGTGATGAGCCCGTCGATCTGGCCGATGTCGTGGATCCCCAGCAGCTCGAACGCATCCTGGGCGTCGGGCCACCCGAGCACCTCCGGATCGAGCTGTCCGATCGGCTCATCGGCCGACGCGATGATCACCCAGTCGGAGGAGCCGATGCGGACGATGAGGTAGTCCTCGAACTCGCTGTCGAGCGCCGACAGCACGCTGGTCATCAGCGCATCGGACGACTCGTAGCCCTGAATCCACTGCGCTAGCACACCGCCGGGCTTCAGGTAGCGCTTGGCCTCCTGATAGAACTCCGTGGTGAAGAGGCTGGAGACGCCCGAGACCCAGGGATTGGTCGGCTCGGAGATGATGAAGTCGTACTTGTCGCCGGCCCAAGCGAAGTAGGCCTTGGCGTCGTCGAAGTGGATGTGGCTGCGGGGGTCGTTGTAGGCCCGGTAATTCACCGGCATGAAGTACTTCGAGCCCTCGACCATCTCTGGCTCGATCTCGACGGTGTCGAGCCTGTCG
>CANLQR010000577.1 GCA_947492135.1 Deltaproteobacteria bacterium
GCCTCGGCGACCCGCATGCGCGCCGAGGCCGACGCACGCATCGATGTGCTCCAGGCGATGGGTGTGCGACGCGTGATCGAGGTCGGCTGTGGGCCGGGGCATTTTCTCGATGCCGCGCGCGATCGCGGGTTGCACATCGAAGGTGTCGATCCGGCGCGCACAGCGGCCGAAGCGGCGGCCCGCGGGCACCTCGTGCACAAGCTGTGGCTCGAGGCGTTCGAGCCCAACGAGCCGTTCGATGCGCTCGCGCTGTGGGAGGTCCTCGAACATCTGCCCGAGCCGGCGGTCGCGCTGGCGCAGATGTGCAAGTGGCTGGTGCCGGGCGGCGTCGTGGCGTTGTCGACGCCGAGCATGTCGGGCCTGCCCGCGCGGGTGCTCGGTCGGCGTTTTCCGATGATCACGCCGCCCGATCACCTGGAGCTGTTCACTCGCGAGGGTCTCGAGCGCCTGCTCGCGCGCAACGGGTTGCGCGCCGAGCGATGGACGAGCTTCTCGAATCTGGGCACCGCGGCGATCTCTCGGGGCCTGCGCCGCTTTGTCTTGGGCGGCTCGGCGCGAATGGATCCCGCGGTGAACGTCCTGGCGCAGCTCGGTACCGTGCCCGCGCGATGGATCGATGCGGCGGGCTGGGGGACCTCGTTCGAGGTCTACGCGCGGCGGAGTTGATCGCTGCGAACCTGGCACGTGGGGGCGTCTCGTGTCAGTCTCGGGGCGCGAAACCATGGCGAGCAAATCCGCGTCCGGACACGACATCACGCCACTGACCACCGACGAGCGCGAGACTCTCGCGGCTGGGCTGAGCCCCGAAGAGCGGCGAGTGTTGCTCGATCACGGCACCGAGCGCCCATTTTGCGGCGGCCTGCTCGACAACAAGCAAGACGGCGTCTACGTGTGCAAGCTGTGCGGCTTGCCGCTGTTTCGCTCGCAGGGCAAGTTCGACTCGGGGACCGGCTGGCCGAGTTTTTTTCAGCCGTTCGATCCCGACCACGTGACCGCCATCCGTGACGGCAGCTTGGGCATGATGCGGACCGAGAGCCGCTGCCGTCGCTGCGACGCTCACCTTGGCCACGTTTTCCCCGATGGACCGCGACCCACGGGTCTGCGCTACTGCATGAACTCGGTCGCGCTGGCCTTCGTGCCAGCGCTCGAGCCCGGCCAGCGCTAGCAGCGGCTCAAAGACGCTTCGCCCTCGAACCGAAGCGCCGCCGTCTAGGGAAGTGCGTCCACGCTGTCACGCGGCGGCCGGCTATCCCGTCAGCCCTCGCATGACGCACATCGATCCGAGATCGGCCCGCGGCGCGGGCCTGTTCATCCGTCTCGCGTACTGGGTCGCCCGGCGCCGACTGGGCCGCGTCCCGACGCCACTGGGCATCATGGCGCACAGCCGGCGCGTGCTCATGGCGGCGGGCGCCTTCGAGCTCGCGGCCGAGCGCGCCCGGGCGATCGACCCTCGACTCAAGGCCCTCGCCGAGCTGAAGACGGCCACCATCATCGGCTGTCGCTTCTGCATCGACATCGGATCCTCGCTGGCGGCCAAACACGGGATCTCCGAGGACGAGCTGCGTGACCTGCCGCGCCATCGCGACAGCGCCAGGTTCTCCGTGCTCGACAAGCAGGTCATCGACTTCGCGGTGGGCATGACGGACGCGCCGATGGTCGTGCCCAAGCCGCTGTTCGACGCGTTGCGAGCCGCCCTGGGGGTGCCCGCGCTGGTCGAGCTCACCGCCGCCATCGCCTGGGAGAATTTTCGCGCCCGCTTCAACCACGCGATGGGGGCGCAAGAAGAGGGATACTCCACCAAGATGGCCTGCCTGCTGCCGGCCCGCGAGCCCGCGGAGCACCCCGTATGAGCGTCGAGGCGTTCGAGCGCGAGCGGCCGCGACTGCGCGCGATCGCGTACCGCATGCTCGGCAGCATCGTCGACGCCGAAGACGCAGTGCAGGACGCGTACCTGCGCTGGCAACACAGCGACACCGACGTCCGCTCGACCCCCGCGTGGCTGACGACGATCGTGACGCGGCTGTGCCTCGATCGCCTCGATTCTGCGCGGGCGCGACGCGAGGTCTACGTCGGCCCGTGGCTGCCCGAGCCCCTGGTCACCGACGACGACGACATCGACGCACGCAGCGTGTCGACGGCGTTCTTGCTGCTGCTCGAGCGGCTCTCACCGATCGAACGCGCGGCCTACCTGCTTCACGCCGTGTTCGACAGCGACCATCGGGAAATCGGCGAGATCCTCGGCAAGAGCGAGGCCGCGGTGCGTCAGGCGTTCCATCGCGCCAAGGGGCACCTCGCGCAGGGCAAGCCCCGCTTCGCGCCGGACAAGCAGCGCCACGCCGAGCTCCTGCTGGCGTTCCTGACCGCGTGCCAGGCCACCGACGTGGCGGCGCTGGTCGGCCTGCTCGCCGAGGACGCGCAGGCTCACACCGATGGCGGCGGCGTCGTTCGAGCCGCACGAAAGATCGTCCACGGCGCCGATTCGGTCGCACGCCTGTTCGTCGGGCTGACCAAGAAGGGCTCCGGCGTGGGGTTGCGGCCGGTGATCGCGGAGCTCAACGGCTGGCCGTGTGTCGTGCTGTACCGCGACGAGGTGATCACCACGGTGATCGGGATCGAGACCGACGGCACGTCGATCCACACGGTGCACACGCTCAACAACCCCGACAAACTCGCAGCGCTCGGCCGACAGCTCGCAGCGCGAACCTGATCGGTTGGGATCAGCTCCTGTTGCCCCGCTCGCGGGCTGGGCCCGCGTCAGCGACGTCCTCGATCGCGCCGCCGCGCGGGTGCTCGAGCGCCCTCCCGGACGCCTCGCGCACCACCTGCCGTGGAACCGGGTCGGCGCGGCGAAGGCCGAGGTCATCGCGTACCTGCGCGCTGATCTCCAGCACTGTCGCAACGCTGGGGCCCAGGGGCGCACAGCGGCGCGCCAGCGCGTCCGAACCCCGCGGCGCTCTGCCCGGCGGCGCCAAGGGGGAGTATCGTTCGCGGGCATGGCTGCCCGAGGCGACCGAAACAGCATGAGTGCACGCATGGCCCGAATCGGCCTCGCCGCGGCCGGTGGCTGGCGCTACGTCGGCGAGATGCCCACGGTGCGCAAGGGCGTGTGCTTGGCCTTGCCCCACACCGCCAACATGGACGGCGTGCTGCTGGTGCTGCTGTCGGCTTCGATCGGCATGCCGATCTCTTGGATGGTGAAAGATACCTGGGGCACGGGTCTGACCGGCCCGCTGGTGCGTGGGGTCGGGGGCATTCCCATCGATCGGTCGAAACCCAACGGCATGGTCGAACAGATGGTCGCCGCGTTCGCGAAGCACGACGACCTCTACGTGGTGGTGCCGCCCGAGGGCACGCGGAGCCTGACCGAGTACTGGAAGTCGGGCTTTTATCGGATCGCCCTGGGCGCGAACGTTCCGATCATCCCTGGTGTCGTCGACTACCGCACCAAGACCGGCACGTTTGGCCCGCCCATCGAGATGGTCGGCGACGTCCACGTCGACATGGACCGCATCCGTGCGCACTACGGTGACATCGGCAAGGTCGCGAAGTTTCCCGAGAAGTTCGGACCGATGCGGCTGCGCGAAGAAGATCAGTGAAGCCCGCGCGGCGGTGGGGGCGTCGGGCGTTGGGTCAGAACTGGAAGTAGATGAACGGCGCCGGCTCGGTGGGCTCGCAGGCGATGCAATGGTTCGGGCGCGCTGCGGTTGCACCCCGTCGGACCCAGTGCCGCGGCCAGCGACGCCGCGAGCCACCGATGAGCCATCGCCATGACGCGAGCGTAGCGCACTCGAATCAGGTTTTCAGGGGACTGGTCACGGCTGTGGGGTCTCGTCGCCGATCGTGACAAAGCCCGGTTGCGCGCTCGCGTACTCGTAGGCGATCCACACCGGATCGTGCGCGCCCAAGGAGATCCGCGACTCGTCGATCAGCCCATCGAAGCCGCGCTGGAGGGTATTGCCGACGTTGCCGATGGCGAAGGTCGAGTTGGGGTCGAGGCCAACGCATCCGTTGCCGATGAACTGCTCGACTTCGACTTGGATCCCGTCGACGAAGATCATCGGCGCGTTGTCGGATGAAGAGGGGTCGTAGGTGACCGCGACGTGTTGCCACTGACCCCGGGCAATCGCGTCGTCGCCCGCGACCCACTCGGCGTCGCCGTTCTCACAGCCATGGACGAAGGCGATGGTGTTGTTGTTGAACTCCCCGTCGGCGATCAACAGCGAGAATCCGTTGCCGCCGCCGGGGCTGTTGCGGCTATCGAACACTCTGCCGTACCCGATCTCGCCCCAGTCGTCCGGGTAGATCCACGCCGACAGCGTGACCACCGGGGGGAACAGCGGCAGTCGGCTCACTGCAAGTCGAGAGTCGCTGCCATCGAACCTCGAAGCGCTGCCGAGCAGTCCGGCCTCGATCGTTATGTTGTCGGGCGCGAGGACTCGCTCGCCGACGCGCCCCATCGAAGCGTCGAGGTGCCACACCTCGACGAACTCACCGAGCCAGACCAGCGCCGGATCGACCAGCGGCGTGAGCGGCTCACCGCCGTAGTACAAGAAGATCGTCGTGGCCGAGGCCGTCAATGCAGGCACGGAGATCCACAGCAGGCTGGTCGAGGTAGGGTCGTAGCGCTCGATGTCGAACGGCAGTGCGCCGCCGAGCTCGTCGAACACGCGAAGGCTCGTCGGATCCAGGCCGGGATAGCCAGCCAGGACGTCGGGTGCGAGGGTCACGGGGACGGGGAAGCGGTCGAGCTCTCCAGGTCCGCCGGCGATCAGCAGGCTTCGCCGCGAGGGATGGCCGCAGTCGTCCCAGCTCGCCGAGCAGCCATCGGTGGTCGAGCTCGACGACGCGGTCGGATCGATGTCGAGCGACGTTGCACTG
>CANLQR010000578.1 GCA_947492135.1 Deltaproteobacteria bacterium
GTTCGGTGCAGCCCAGCGAAACGCGAACTCGGTCATGCCGCCGGACATGCTCTTGGGCTGGCTGTGCGTGAGTCCAGCAGCGACCTCGGCGAGGCCCTGACCTGGCACGGTAGATAGCTCGCCAACCTCTGCGCCGATGAACACGCCGGCGACCGCACCCGCCGAGGCGATCGCGAGCGTCACCGTGACCTCGTCGCCGGGATCGAAGGACGACGGTGAGGTGGTCAGCGAGATCGCCACGTCCCCACCCGCGTGACAACCGACGCAACCCGGACCGGGACGACCACCCGAGTTCGCGTGCACGGTCGAGGCCGGCACCACCAACAAGGCCGCCGCGAGTCCGAGCGTTGGCACCGCGCGCATGCCTGCAGAGCATCGCACGGTTTTCTAGCCGGGCGAGCGGTCGCGCGGGCTCCGCAAGCGCCACGCGAAACCCGTACCCACGGCGGCCAGCGCCGCCATCGCGAAGTACGCGTCACCGCGCCAGTGCTCGAACAATACCCCCGCCAGCGGCATGCCGATGCCCAAGGCGACGCCTCCTGCGATGGCCGTGTACACCGCGGTCGCGCGATGCACGGCGTGGCCCGGAACATTGTCGCGGATCCAGCTCATCGCGCCCAGGTGCATCGCGGCGAAGCTCGCCGCATGGAGGAGTTGAATCGCGAACGTCAGGCCTATCGACGTCGTCAATCCGAGCGTCGACCAGCGCAGCACCGCGCCGATGCCTGCGAGCAGCAACAGCCCCGAGGCACCGATCCACGCGGTCAGCCGCGCCGCGAACGCGAAGAGCACCACCTCGGCGAGCACGCCCACGCCCCAGAACCAGCCGATCGTCGACTCGGCGATCCCGTTGGCGAGCCAGTGCTTGGTGGCAAAGCCGTAGAGCACCGCGTGGGCACCCTGCAAGAACGCAACACTCAGCAAGAAGGTCGCGAACCACGGGCGACGAAGCACGTCCGACCACGACGTCGCGGGCCCATCGTCGATGCGCGCCGCGACCGGCATGCGTCGCAACCACACCACCGCGATCACCAGCAGCACCGCCGCTGATTGCAGTGCGACGAGCACCAGCCCTGGATCGCGGCCCTCGAGCACGCGCCCACCGGCGACCGACGCCACAATGAAGGACGCCGATCCCCACAGGCGCACGCGCCCGTAGTCCATGCGACCCGCTGCGGACGCGGCGATGGCCATGCCGTCGAGCAGCGGAACGATCGGCGCATACCCGAGACCCAGCACGATCGACAGCACCACGAGCACCGCAAAACCGTCGGCGAAGTCGAAGGCGACCAGGGTCATCAGCACGCCGACCGCAACCACCACCAGCAACTGTGGACCACGGCCCGAGCGATCCGCCCACGCGCCGATCCACGGCGTGGTCAGGCGCGCCCAGTTGCCGAGTCCCAACAGCACGCCCATCTGCTCGACGCCGACCCCGCGATGGGCGAGCCACACCGGCCAGAACGGCAGATGAATCCCGGCCAGGAAGAACAATGCGGTGTAGGCCACCGCCAGCCGCCGAGCCTCGTCGCGGCGGCCGACTTCGGGTTTGGGATCCACGAGCGCCGCATCGTACACTCGCGCGACGAATGCGACGGCTACCTGAGCCCGGTGATCCCGCGCTGACTCGCGTGCGCGGCAAGCGGGTGTTGATCGCGACGGCGGCCGCAGACTTCGACCCCACAGAGGTCGCCGTCCCGTGGGAGCAACTGGTGCGCCATGGCGCCACCGTGGCGTTCGCAACGCCTGGCGGAGTCCCCGGCCGCTGCGACCCGCGGATACTGAGCGGCGAGGGTCTGGGTCTGTTCGCCGGTGCGCTGCGGGCCGACGACCACGGCCGCGCGACGTGGGCTCGGCTCGAGGCCGACGGTGCGCTGGACCGCGCGGTGGACTACGAGGCGCTGGTCCCCGACGACTACGATGCGATCGTATTGCCCGGCGGTCATGCGCCGGGCATGCGCCCCTATCTGGAGTCGGCGACCTTGCAGCGCTTCGTCGCCCGGTTCTTCGTGACCGAACGACCGGTGGCCGCGATCTGTCACGGTGTGCTGTTGGTGGCGCGGTCCAAGTTCCCGGGCACCGAGCGCAGCATTCTCCACGGCCGCCGCACGACGGCATTGTTGCGCCGGCAAGAGCGCCTGGCCTGGCAGTTGACCCGCCGCGGTCTGGGTGACTACTACCGCACGTATCCGACGTGGCTGCAGGACGAGGTGACCGCCACACTCGAAACCCCCGCGCACTTTGTCACGGGGAACCTCGCACTTTGGCGCGACCGGCCGCAGCGGCTTGGGCCCGGCTTCACGGTGCGGTGTCGCAACTACCTCAGTGCCCGCTGGCCGGGCGACGCCCATCGCTTTGCCTGCGACCTGCTGTACATGCTTGCCGAGGCCTAGAACAACTGGGGGCGGCACCCGGCGTATCCTGTTCGTTGGGGGATCTCATGAACCGAACTCGGATCACACTGTTCGCCACCGTGCTGGGAGGTTGTACCGTCGACGACAACAGCAACCCGTTCGGCGCAGGCACAGCACCAGCCCCGACCACGACGATTGCCATGACCACGATGGCAACGGGTGACAGCTCGAGTGATGGCACCGTGGGCACGGACGAGAGCGAGACCACCGCCTCGAGCTTGAGCGCGAGCACGAGCACGACGACCGGCGAGACGACCGGGATCGATCCATCCGGGACCGCGGGCGATGCCGCGAGCTCCGACGGCGGGACCGACGGCGGCAACGGGATGCAGCCCAACGACGGCATGTACTCCCATTGTCTGACGCCCGAGGAGTGCGGGTTCAGCCCGGTCCTGTGCATCACGATCCAGGACGCGATGATGAACCCGACCGACGGGTTCTGCTCCGAGACCGGTTGTCTCAACGCAGCGATGGATTGTGATCCGTCGCCCGGCGGCACCGCGACGTCGATCTGCATGCCCACCACGATCGACGGCATGATGGCGCAAGCCTGTGCGCTCGACTGCTCTGCGGGCAAGATCTGTCCGGTGCCGATGCAGTGCTACAACCTGACGGATGTTGGGATGGTCTGCGGATAGTGTGAACAACGAGGCCGCCCGTCGATCCCGCAAATGGGGAGAACAGCGGCGAGCTGTGCGACGGAAACGACTTCGTGCTCGTGTGCTCGCACGTCGCGCGTCTCAGCCGGGCTCGGTCTGCACACCGAACACAACGTAGCTCCGACCGGAACCGTTCCCGGTGGGGCTGGCGTATGGCGCCCCGATGATGACGTCGGCAAGTCCATCGTCGTCGACGTCACCAACACCGCTCACCGAAAAACCCGATCTATTGTCGGCTGATTCGCCATCGAGCGCGAAGCCCCCGGAGCCGAGCGCAACATCTCCCAGCTCCACGCTGGCCGTATCTACCTTCCCGAAGACTAGGTAGCTCCGACCCGAGTTGCTCCCGTTTGCGTTGGCGTACCGTGCCCCGACGATCAGGTCCGCAAGCCCATCGCCATTGACGTCTCCGGCACCCCCGACAGATCCACCCGATTCGTCGTCGGCCGCCTCGCCATGGAGGACGAACCCGCCAGCTCCACCGACGATGTCGCCCAGCTCTACGGTCGCAGCATCGGCTTTGCCGAACACGACGTAGCTGCGGCCCGACGAGGGGCCGTTTGGGCTGGCGTCCATCGCCCCGACGATGATGTCCGCGAGCCCATCGCCATCGACGTCCCCGGCACCGCTGATCGAAACACCCGCGCCATCACCCGCGACTTCGCCATTGAGCAGGAAGCCGCCGTTGAACATCCCGACCTCGCCAAGATCGACCGACGTTGTATTCGCCTTGCCGAACACAACGTAGCTTCGACCCGAACCCAGTCCGTTGGGGTCGGCGCCGGACGCTCCGATGGCGACGTCGGCGAGTCCATCCCCATTGACATCCCCGGCACCGCTCACTGAGCCACCCGACCCGTCGGAGTCAGCCTCGCCGTCGAGAACGAAGCCACCATCACCCAGCGCGGCGGCGGACAACTCGACCATCGCGGTATCCGCCTTGCCGAACACCACGTAGCTCCGACCCGAACCGCTGCCATTCGGGTCGGCACCCGGCGCCCCCACGATGACATCGTCGAGTCCGTCCCCGTTGACATCCCCAGCGCCATTCACCGCGCGACCCGAATTGTCTGCCGCGGCCTCCCCGTTCAACGCGAAGCCCCCAACGCCGATCACGATGCTTCCCAGGTCCACGGCCGCGGTATCCGCCTTGCCGAACACCACGTAGCTCCGACCCGAACCGCTGCCATTCGGGTCGGCACCGATCGCCCCCACGATGACGTCGTCGAGCCCATCACCGTTCACATCCCCCGCGCCAGCCACTACGAACGCGTTGTCGGATACCGCTTCGCCGTCGATCGCAAATCCCCCATCGCCGAGGAGGACGTCACTCAGTTCGATTGTCGTAGTATCCGCCTTGCCAAACACCACGTAACTCCGCCCCGAAATCGAAATCGGTCCCGCCTGCGACCCGACGATGATGTCGGCAAGGCCATCGCCGTTCACGTCCCCGGCACCACTCACAAAGTAGCCAGATACGTCCGCTACCGCCTCGCCGTCGAGCGCGAAGCCGCCAAGACCTGAGCTCACGCTCGACAGCTGGATGAGAACGGGCGCAACATGGACCACCGCGGCTGCGCTCGCCTCCGCGACGCCATCGCTGATCGTGTACCCGAACGAATCGGCTCCCCAGAACCCTGCGCCAGGCAGGTATGCCACATCCCCATCGAGCCCGACAACGACGGTGCCCCCCTGGGCGCTCTCACTGTCGGCCGAAACAACCGTCAGTGAATCGCCGTCGCCATCGGCGTCGTTCACCAGCAAGCCTGACGCACCGCCCACCA
>CANLQR010000579.1 GCA_947492135.1 Deltaproteobacteria bacterium
GACAGCGCAGCGCATCGGGATACTCGGTGGTCTCGTCGACGTGGTCGCCGGGCTCGTACGACAGCGTCAGCACCCGCTGCGAGCTGCGCTCACCGATGACCTCGGGGATGACCACCGCGTCGTTGTTGCGATAGTAGTCGTGGAAGAACCGAACGTTGTCGGCCTCGTTGCAGTAGTCGAGCTCTTCGTGGAGGCGCATGCGCAACTCCTGGAACAGCGAGTCCAGGGCTTGCTTCTTGATGCGCACCAGGCCGCTGGCACGGAGCGCAAGACGCAGGTGGGCGAGGTCGGAATCCACGGCCTCGTCCACTCCCGGGTACTGGACCTTGACCACGACCTCGCGGCCGTCGTCGGTGGTCGCACGGTGTACCTGGCCGATCGAAGCGGCCGCGAAGGGCGTTCGATCGAAGCGGCGGAACAGCGTCTCGGGCGCGGCTCCGAACTCGCGTTCGATCGCCTCGGCAATGACCTCGTAGGGCATCGGCGGGGCCTCGCGCTGCAGCGATCCCAGCGCCTCGGCGATCTCGCGGGGAAGGATGTCGCGGGCGATCGATGCCATCTGCCCGACCTTCATCACGGCACCCTTGAGCTCGCCCAAGGTCTTGGCGATCAGCTCACCGGCGCGGGTATGGGTCTCGGCGCGGTCGCGGTCGGCGTCCTCGTCGGACTGGAATACCGATTTGATGCGCGACTTCGCGTAGCCACCTGCGACCCGCGCCGTCATGCCGGCCAGCCGCATGAAGCGACGGCCACGGGTGACGGGACGATCGTTCATCTCGCGTGGCTAGGCTGCGCCCGTGCCCCCGCGCTGTCAAAGCCGTTCATCCGCCGCCGGGGGTGCGTGGGGCAGACTTGGAGGGCTTGGCTGATTTCCCCGGCTTCTCGGCACCGTCGCCCGAAGCCCGGACCTTCACGTCACCCGAGGCCGAGCCGCGCCCGGAGCCGGCCGATCGGCGCTTGGACTTGCTCGAGGGGTCTTGCGCGGCCGAAGCGACTTGCTCGAGGCTGAAGTGCGGCTCGCGGTTGGGGTCGCACTTGGGTGGTGGGCCGAAATCCGTGGCGTCGAACGAATACTCGAGCGATCCCGAGCCGTTCTTGCGGCCCTTGGCGTCGCGCGTGACCGCCTCGACACGCACGGTGTGCGTGCCTTTGCGCGCCGGTGTGCAGTACGCCAGCAGATAGAACCGCTTGGTGTGGGCCTCGATCTTCGCTGCGATGCGCTCGAAGGACTCGCGCACCTGGCCCGGATCTCCAGCCATCTCGGTGCCGTCGCGGCCGATCTCCGAGAGCTGTTTCTCCTCGAGCTCTGCGCCCACGCCGATCGCGTACACCTCATAGTTTCCGTAGGCCTCGCCCCCGAGCTGCTCGAGCATCTCGTCGCGCGTGACCCGACCGGCGCGGTCGGTGCCATCGGTAAAGACGACCAAAGTGCCGAACTTGAGCGGACGCTTGTCCTTCTCGAGGGCCTCTTCGAGCTCTTCGAGGCCCAGCATCACCGCGCCGTGGAGGTTGGTCGACGGATCCTTGGGCTCATAGGCGCGCAGGCCTTCGATGCCGCCCTCGACCGAGCCCTTGGTCTCGGTGAAGGGCGTCACCGAGTGGAGCTTCTCGGCGCCGTCGAAGGCGTAGACGCCGACCTTCTGGCTCTTGCCGACGCGCTCGCTGAACACGGTGGCAGCGTCGACCAGCAGATCGGCCTGACCTGACTCGGTGACACTGCCGCTCATGTCGAGCAGCAACATCGTGTACATGACCGCGGCGACCTCGGGATTCTGGATGACCTGCTGACTCTCGTATTTCGAGACCAGCGAGTCATCTTCGTAGATCTCGAAGTCCTCCGCAGTCAGGCCCGCGATCGGCTCCTCGCTCTTCTCGACCGTGAAGAACACCCACACGTTGTTGGGCTTGGCCTGCTCGGAGTTGATGCGCGAGACGTCGAGGTTGCCCGCGCAGCCGAGCAACGACAACGAACACAGGAGCGAGACGGCGCGGGTCGAGGTCATGGGGGGATCTTAGGGGTCGCTCAGAAGTAGTAGCGGACCTTCACGCTGAAGTCACCGTGGGGAAGGTCGGGATAGACGACATACGGGGCCCACCCGCCTTCGATGACGGTGTCGATCGGGACCTTCATCCAGTGAAAGAAAACCCCCACCGGCGCACGCACGATCATCGCGGCGCCACCGTCTCTGCCATCGCGGTAGTTGCAACGCCTGCCATCGGGCAAATCGCAGTCGCGCCCGCGCCCGTAGTAGCCGTAGCCATGGTTGCCATAGTGGCCATAGCGTGACCAGAAGGCCAAGCCCAATCCCGCGCCGAGATACATCCCGAAGTCCATGACGCTGTTGGACACGAACGTGGGAAAGTGGAACAGGTAGTTGGCGTGCAAGACGCCATCACCGTGATGCAGCGGCGCCCAGCCGAAGTCGAACTGCAACGCGTGCGCCGGGGCCAGAAACAGCTTGAGGGACGGACCGGTCGGGTCGCCGAGTCCGCCACCGAGGCCGATGCGCATGCCTTTGCTGGAGGTCTTCGCCTGGGCTTCGCCGGCGAGGCTCACGGACAATGCGCCCGCGAGCACGGCGACGGCCAACGGGATGAAGCGGGGCGATCGGCGACGCTGGGCCATGTCCCGCCTTCGACCGATCGCGATGCCCGGCATTCCAACCTCGCGGTGATCGCGGGCAGTTTCGCTCCAGCCCTGGTCCGAAGCGGGGACGATCTTGTACGGCCGGCCACCCTGTGATCCCGAGTCAGTGTGCATGCGGCCAGGGTGCACCACTGGTGGTGGTTGGCAAGTCCCTGGCGCATCTGCAGGGGTGTCCGCGCGAAAGCGCGTGCGGTTCACTCGAGCATGAACTTCTGGAGCTGCGCTGCCGACAACACATAGCTCGCGAGCAACGCGCGGCGATCGCTGGCCTCCGCCACGTCGAGGCTCTTCAACAGCTCTTCGGAGTTGCCGTCATCGCCCGCGCGACGCTCGATCATCGCCCGGGCGATCAGGACCAACGCCCGGCCCTTGACCGCGCTGTCGGTGGGCATCCGCGTGAACAGGCCGAAGTCCTCCCCAAGTACGCCGGCGATCTGCATGCCCTTGGGCTTGGGCAGTAGCGCCGCAAAGAACCCGCGAGCGCCAGGCTTGACCCCGGCAAAGCCGAGATCGAGCAACGCGCTCTGGGTGAGCACGACGAAAAATCCGGTGTCGCGCGGCACCTTGTTGATCAGCTGCTCGAGGGCGCGGTCCATGCTGCGTTTGCGGCTGCGCCGAGCGGCGATCATCTCGTCGATGATGGCGGTCGGTGCGATCAGCAGCTCATCGAGATCGAGCTGCGCGAGGTCGACATCGCCGCCCTCGTACTGGAGGTTCGGCACCAGCCAGTGGCCGGGCTCGACCTCGATCAGCCGAGCGCCGTCCACGGCGGCGGTGAGCTTCGCGTCGAGCCCGGGGATCTGCGAAAGCATGATCGAGCGGCCAAAGTCGTGATGGGAGAAGACCGTCGTCATTCGCTGCCAGTGCGACAGGTCGTTGTCGCCCAGGGCGAGCGCCACCGCGCAGCTGCTTTCGAACATGATCGGCGCGGGCTGGCCCTTGGGACCCGCATCGCCCCGGGCGCGCGCGGCAGCTTGTTCGTCCTCGCGCTTCTTCTCGCGAGCGAGGTCCTCGGCAAGCACGGTCTCGAAGTCGCGACCGCTGTCCTTGGCGCGCCGCGTGGCTCGCTTGACCCGTCGAGTCTCCTCGAGGCTCGTGCGCCGAATTTCGTCACACGTGAACAGCGTGTCGCGGGCATCGTCGCCGAGCCGCTTGGTCAGCGGTGCTGCGAGCACCCGCTCGACATCGACGTTGAGCAGGATGTCGAAGTCCTTGGGCACGAAGCGCGTGGAGAAGGGCACGTGACCGCGAGAATCTCGCTTCATGCCTGCGTCCCAGAATCGCCGAAGGATGGGCTTGACCGCCTCGGCGTCGCCGCCACCGCGATACAGCCGAATCAGCCGGAGCATGCCGTCGGTCATCAACTCGCGATCGGCGGTCGGCACCTCCATCAGCGCCTCGAAATTCTCGATGGCGCAGTCGGGGCGCTCGATGTCATCCATGCACTGCACGCCACGGCGATGGAGGCGTTGGGCCTCGGTCTCGGCACCACGGCTGCCCGTCGCGAGGGTTGCGAGCAGCGCGAGTGGCAGCCACGAGGCGATCGTCATGAACGCAGTATCCGCGGCCCGCAGACCTGGGTTGCCAAGCGAGGAGATGAGGCGTTGGGAGCTGGTGTGGGCCGGCTTCTCGGGATCGCCAGGGGGTCGGCGAAGGCCGCGCCGGCGGTCGCGTGCGTGCCTCTAGAGCCCGTACGATTCGTGATAGTTTCCCCGCGGCCTCATGTCTCGGCCATCCCCAGCAAAGCCCACCAAGCCGCAGCGCGCCCCGGCCAAGCGTACGTCGCCCGCGAAGCCTGTCGCGACCACGAACTCGGCGGTGGCAAACGTGGGCTTTGGTGAGGAGACCTTCGCGTTCTTGCAGGACCTCGAGGAGAACAACGAACGGCCATGGTTCGAGGCGAATCGGTCGCGCTACGAGCGGCTCGTGCGCGAGCCAGCCTTTGCGCTGATCGCCGCGATGGCTCCGGTGCTGCGAACCTTCGCGCCGCACTTCGTCGCCGATTTGCGGCCGGTCGGAGGCTCGCTGATGCGCGTCCATCGGGACACGCGTTTCGCTGCCGACAAGCGGCCCTACAAGACTCATGTCGGGATCCAGTTCCGGCACGCGACCGGCAAGGACATCCATGCGCCTGGGCTGTACCTGCACGTGGAGCCGAGCAAGTGTTTCATCGGTATCGGGCTTTGGCACCCC
>CANLQR010000580.1 GCA_947492135.1 Deltaproteobacteria bacterium
TCGGGCACGATTCTCACCCGCAACCCGCAGGCCGGCCGCGCGACCACGACCCCGTGGCGATCGCCGCGCACAACACGTCGAGTGGCGCGATGCGTACGCCCACGCAGCGCCTGCTCGAGTCGGCGCTGTAGCGCTCGGGCCTGCGAAGCCGAGCATGACTTCGGCACCACGACCGAGAGCGAGGCGTTGCGCGGATCGAGGAAACGCCGCACCGCGTCGCGAACATCCACAGGCGAAGCCTCCGCGAGGTTCCGCAGGAAGGTCCGGTCGAGCCCAAGGTCATCGCCGAGGCTCAGATAGTAGCCAATCGTATGTGCGAGGCCGTTGACGGTCTCCCGGCGATACACCACCTCACTCTCGAGGACCGCGCGGGCTCGTGCGTGGGCCTCGGCATCGATCGACACCCGACCCATTCGACCGAGCTCGGCCAGCGCCGCCAGAATCGCCTGCTCGACTCGTGCTGGCGGAGCGTGGGCCGTGAACGCAAACGTGCTGCACTGGCGCCCGGCGAAAAGGCTGGTGTGCGCGTCGCTCACCAGCCCCTGGCGTCGACGAAGCTCGCGCCCCAGCCAACTCGACTCGCCATAGCCCATCGCGGTCGCGGCGATCTCCAAGGCGCAGGCTTGGGCCTCGGGCCACGCTGGTGCCTGCCAGCCCAACGCTACATGGGCCTCGTGTACGTCGTCTCGGCGCACCACCACGCGCGGCTGCCTTGGCGGCGTGGGCGTCGCGAGGGCGCGCCGCCCGGGCCGCGCTGTGAACTCGCCCAGCACTTTGCGTGCGCTTGCGAGCACCTTCTCCGGCCGCATCGGCCCAACGACGACCAGCGCGAGGCGCGAGCCGCCGTAGTTTCGCGCCAGGAACCTCCGTAACACGCCCACGCGGTGCGCTGCGATCTCGGTGGAGGTGCCCAGGACCGGGCGCGCGTAGCTATGGGTTCCGAACAGACCTTCGACCATGTCCTGCATCGCGCGCGAAGCCGGCTCGTCGTCGTACTGCTTGATCTCCTCGAGCACGACGTGGGCCTCGTGAGCGAGATCGGCCGCGATTGGCCGTGCGTGGGCGATTGGCCGGACCAGAGCACGCAGCGCGGCATCGAACTTCGGCACCGGAACCGTGACGTGAAAGACGGTCTCGTCGTGACTGGTGAATGCGTTGACATCGCCTCCGAGTGCTTCGACGGCGGACGCGATGTCCTGCGGCGCGGCGTCGATCGAGACCGGCTTGAACAGCATGTGCTCGAGCAGATGCGCGCACCCGTGCTGCTCGGGGCCTTCGTCCGCAGTGCCGGCGAACACCCAGAGGTGGATCGCAACGGTGTTTCCACCGGCCCCACCACGCGCGGTTCGCTGCATGATCACACGCGCACCTGAACGCAAGCGCACCACCTGGGGGGTCATGACGCCCGCCACGGCCGAAGCACTGCCGCCGCGCGCGGCGGTTTTTCGCTGCTGGGCAGAACGCCCAGCGCCAGACGGCGCGCGTGCCCGACGACCAGGCGGCGCGTCGTGCTGTGCCGCCGAAGGCCGCGCGGGCGCGGCTTCGGTTGGCTGACGGTGGGATGGGCGGGAAAGCTTGCGTGGGGCCGTCAAAATGGGTTTCGCCCACCCCGCCGCTATCGCGGGGTGCGCCGCGGCAAAGCTACCTCAACCTTGGGCGAAGGTGAGCGCCCGCAGCAGACCGCAGGACGACGCCCAACGGGCGAGGCCCCCAACCAACCCACCACCAACCGACCGACGGACCACCAGTCGCCGGCACCACCAGTCGCCGGCACCAACGATCGTCAGAACCGCGGAAGCCTGGTTGGCCGCCCCGGTAGGTGTGTTACGGTGCCACCATCGCCCTGTGACCCAGGGCGGCATGCGCCCCCGTGCAGACCCCCGAACACGAGGCCCTCGCGCCCAACGTCCCGGCCAGTCTCCCTTGCCCTCTCCCAGGCCGGCATAGTCGCGAGCCAGGCGAACTCACGGAGTTTCGCGCAGCGCCAGCGGACGACCGCGCGTTCAATCGACTGCGGCGCCAGTACCGCGACGCCGAGGACTGGCGATCTCTCGCGACACTGCTGCTGCTGCATGCGTCCGCGGTGGAGACAGGATCGCCGGAGCAACGGGGCAAGGCCGCGGAGCTGTGCGTCCAAGCCTACGAACTGTGGCTCGAGCGCGTCAAGGATCGCGAGGAGGCAGCGCACGCACTCGCGCGCGCGCTACAGCTGCGACCCGACAACGTGCGGGCACAAGATCGTCTGCGCAAGCTCTACGAGCTGCTCGGCGCCCACACCGAACTCGTCGAGCTGCTGCGTTGGCGATTGCAGGCGCCGGGCGCCGGCCCTGAAGCCGCGGCGCTACACTTCGAGCTCGCCGAGCTGCTCGAGCAGCACTTCTTGGCGATCGGTGAGGCGGTCGCCCACTACGAGAAGGTGCTGGTGTTGGTCCCCGACCACGCCAAGGCCAACGAGCGACTGATCAGGCTCTACCTGGTCGGCGGCGCGTGGAGCCAGGCTGCCACCCGACTCGCGAAAGAACTCGAGCGACTCGGCGAGGGTGGAGATCGTCTACGTGTCGCCGAGGTTCACCGTCGCATCGCCACGATCGAAGCCGAACAGTTCGACAATGTTCCGTCGGCCGCTCGACACCTCCAAGCTGCGCTGAAGCTCGTGCCCGATGACATCGATGCCCTCCGCGCGTTCGGGGTGTTGTACCTCGCGTCGGGCAAGGCCACCGATGACGGTGTCGCCAAGGCGGCGGACATCTTCTACAAGGCTGCCGAGCTCGCCCGGCGTCGCGTCGACAAGCCGCGCGCGCTCAAGCTATTGCGGCGTTCACTCTCGCTGGCCCCCGATCACCAGCAGTCGTCGGCAGCCCTCGAAAACACCCTGATCGACGCCGAAGATTGGCTCGCGCTCGATGAGCTGTATCGGGAGTGGCTTTTCCACTTCAGCGGGCCCGACGCAGTGCCCTTGCAGCTACGTCGGGCTGATCTGCTCGATCGTCGGCTCTACCGCCGTGAAGACGCGCGCGGGCTCTTCGAAGAGGCCAGCCGCTACCAACGTCCCGACGACGAGTCGTGGCGTCGGCTCGAACAGATCTACTCCGAGAGCGGCGATTGGTGGGCCTTGGTGGCTCTGCTCGACGCTCAGATGGAGCGGATGCCTGACGAAGTGTCGGCGGATGCGTTGTTGCGCGCGGCTGCTGCCGCTCGCGACGAGCTCGGGGACGAAGAGCGCGCGGCGGTCTACTTCTACAAGGTCCTCGAGCACGAGCCGTTCAACACCGCGGCCTTCGAGGGCTACAAGGAACACTGGCGGCGCAAGCACAACTGGGCCCACCTGCGCGACCTGATCCTCTACCAGATCGAGCAGGCGGGAGCCCAACCCGAGGGCGAGAGCCCATACGACAATCGGAGTTTTGCCGAGGAGTTCGTCGAGCTCGCCGACATCTGCGAGCGCCGGCTCGGAGACATCGATGGTGCCCTCGATGCCTGGGGACGGCTGTTGCTGGCCTACCCCGACGATCCGCGACCCGCCAAGCATATCTCCCGCATCGAGAAGCGCGCGCGCATGTGGGACAACATGGTCCGCGTTCAAGAGGCCGAGCTCGAACGCGCCGTGGATCCAGCGAAGCGACTCGACATCCTCAAGCGGCTCACCCAAGTCTATCGCGACCGCCAGGTGAACCCCGAGCGCGCGATCGAGCTCTACGGCGAGATTCTCCAGCTATCGCCCAGCGATATCCAAGCCTCGCGAGCCCTGACGGCACTCTACGATCGTGCCGGGGACCACGCCCGAGTGATCGAGATGCTCCGCGAGCAGCATGACCGCTCGCGTAGCGGCACGGAGCGCGTGGCCATCTTGCGAAGGATGGCCGAGATCTGGCACCACGAACTCGGTGATCTCGCCAGCGCCGATTGGGCTTGCCGGCAGGTCCTCGAGATCGCACGCGATGATCGCGAGGCGCTCTACCGATTGCAGCAGCTGCTCGAGGAGCAGGGTCGCTACACCGAACTGCTCGACGCGTTGGCTGCCGAGCGCGACGCGGCTGGCTCTCCGGACGCGAAGGTCAAGCTGGTCCGTCGTATGGCGCGGATCGCCGAACTCGACCTCCGGGACGAGGATCGTGCGGCGTCTTTGTGGACCGAGCTGCTCGACTTGCGACCGGGAAATCTAGAGGTCATCGACAAGCTCGTCGCGGCCTACGAACGGGCTGGCCGCAATGAGGAGCTCGGCACGCTGCTGACCAAAGCGGCCGGCTCGGCGAAGACGCCCCTGGTCCGCCAGATCGACTACTTGCTGCGTCTGGGCCAACTCGCCGAAAGCGCGCTCGACGATTCCATGCTCGCGCGTAGCTCCTTCGAGCGCGTCGTTCGGAGTCGCCCCGATCATCGCGGCGCGCTCGAGGCTCTCGTTCGCATCTATCGCCGAGAGGACGCATGGCAGCCGTTGGTTGCCGTGCTCGGCAAGCTCCAAGAGCTCGCCGAAACCGAAGACGACGCTTTCCGGATCGCGTGGGAGCGAGCCGAGATCCTGGGCGATCAGCTCGACGATGCTCCGGCGGCAGCCGACCTCCTCGAAGGCCTCGGGGAGGACCTCGCGCTGGGTCGTCGTGAGGTCGCCTCGAGCCTGCTCGAGCTGTACGAGCGCGCCGGCAGCCACCGCAAGTTGGTGCGCCAGGCCGAGCTGATGTTGCTCGCAGCGGATTCTGCGGACGAGCGTCGGCGACTCTACGGCGTCATCAGTCAAACCTGGCTGCATCACCTGGGCGATAAGCAGTCCGCAGTCGCGGCCTACGGCCGTTTTCTTGCCGAGTTCTCGACCGACCTCGAGGGCCTCGCCACCCTGGCCCG
>CANLQR010000581.1 GCA_947492135.1 Deltaproteobacteria bacterium
ATCGGCGGATCTCGGCGGGACCGAACGGCACGATGGTCGAGGCGAACCGCGAGTGATTGCGGCGCCTTGCGGGCCCAAACGCGCCCTAGGAAGCGTTTCCGCAAGGTCGCCTGCTCGGGTTCGACTCCCGGCGCCTCCACTCTCCCCAAAGCCTCGTAGGTAGCCCCTGCGGGGCTTTTCTACGTTCGCGGCCATCGTGGTCACACCGATGGTCACACCGCTGGGATCGCGGTCGATGGTTCGCACCGCGTCACCCGCGACAGCGTGCGACCACCTCGCCGCACCGATCACCGCGAGTCCTCGACCGGCCTCCCCGTCCTTCCCGCGCTCGCCGGGTGAGTCGCGGCTCTTGAGCTCGCCATGAACCCGAGCCTGGTCAGCGGTACCTCCCGCAGTGGAAGCCCACGAGCCGTCGGCGATGGGTCAGCTCAACACCCTGGGTGGGTCGAATGCTTCGCAAGCGTCGGGCCAGAGCGACACGGTGCCCACGTTCGCGGCCGTGGGTGACCGGCCACCCGCCTCCGCCATGGGGGAGAAGGCCATCAGTGACGGAGGCGGGTGACGCGTACGGCCATGCGACGTCGACGATCGCTCCGCCCATCTGCCACGACCACTACGCCGCGATCGCGTCGCTCGACCAGCGACTACGAGTCGGTGGAGTGCGAGCTCGTGGTGGTCGGGATCGATCTGAAGGCGTCCGAGATCGCGGGAGCGTGGGCGTGGCCCGTGCCGACACGGTCTCGAGACGATCCGCTTGAACTCGTTGACTTCGCCGACGCGGCGCAGTACCCGGGGCCATGCTCTGCGCCCGCAGGTCGGCCGTCGTCTGGATGTTCATCAGCCTGGGCGGCTGCACGCTCCGTCCGACCACCGACGTCGCGGTGGCGGCACCTCGGGCGCCGATGTCGACGGCGAAGGCCGAGGCGATCGGCGAGGCACCGCCGCCGGTTGCACGGCCCGCCGAGACACCGGAGGCCGTGCTGATCCCCACTACAGCTGAGACCCCGCTGGTCGGGCGGCGCTGGGTGTACGACGCCACCCTGACCGACGGCGCGACCGGCCAGCGCAGCACGCACCGCGTCGAGCTGGTCGAGCTCTCGCGAGCCGAGCGCGCGGACGTCACGATCACCACCATGGTCGCGTTGCTCGACGCCCAGCGGATCACCGCGACGACGCTCGACGCTTTCGGCACCGCGCCGTTCCTCGTGTTCGGCGTCCGACTGGTCCTGCTCTCGGGCAAGCACGACGGGCAGGCCGGCGTGTGGATGCTGTTCGGCGACGACCAGGACATCGACGACGCGGCGATCTCCCGGGCCCTGGCAACGCCGCCCACCTGGCCGCTCGCGGTGCGCAAGACCAGCCGGCCGTCGGCGGCGGATCACCCGGACGAGGCGGTCTACTACCGCAGGAAGGTCAGCCGCTGGGACAGCGTGTGCGTCGCCATGGATCACCCCTCGCCCGACTCGGGCGACTTCTTCTCGTTCGAGCGCTGCTTCGCTGCCGCCGCTGGCGTCACGCGCCTGGAGTTCTCGTCGGCCTGGGGTGGCTACGCGCTCGACCTGGTGACGCCGCCGAGCGACGCCTCGCCGCGATGACGTTTCGCCGACCAGGCGCGAGCGCTTCGACCTCGAGGCCACGCGACCGCGGTCACGCGGCGGATCGTCGACTCCGCCGTGGCCGCGCGATGCGGCGCCACCAAGGCTCAGTTCGACGCTCGCGATTCAACCGACCTCGCCAGAGGAATTCGTGACGATGGCCAAGCCGGTGGCATCAGCTCCCCAAAGCCGCATCAGCCTGGATTCGCGCGAAGCTCCAACTTGGCCAGATCGTGGCTCCAGGGCACCTTGCGGGTCGGAATAGGCCAGGCGAGACTCGCGCGGACGGGACTTGACAGTGTCGCGATGCCCTTGGCATTCTCGCCCCCACCGAGCGGCTAGTGCCGCTCAAACCTCGCAACCCCACGTCAGCAGGAATCTCTAACATGCGTCGCATCATCTCCGGCCTCTTCGTTGCCTCCATGGCGCTCTCCTCGGCTGTCGGCTGCTCCTACGGCGCCATCGAAGCCCACGAGGGCAAGCTCTACATCGCCCGCAACGACGGGTTCCTCTTCGGCGCGCTGCGCAAGCTCTACGAGTGCACCCCGTCCGCCGGCAGCATGGCGTGCGTCCAGGTCAAGGGTAAGCCGTAAGCCAGCTTCATGGGTTGGCGGTTCCCGCCGACTCGCATGGTGAACACCCCCGGAGGCAGCTTTGCCGCTTGGGGTGTTCATCGCGTTTTGAGGGTCCATTTTTGTGATGCGTCTTTCGATTTCACTGTGTCTCGCGTTGGCGCTCGGGTCGGCATGCAACGCGCCCGCCAAGCCCGAGGTTGGGGTGTCGCTGACGCATCAATGGAGCGTGGCGCCCGGGTCGTCGCTGTTCGTGCAGGTGAGCCTGGGGAGTTCACCCGAGAGTGCCGCCGATTCGCTGATGGCGGTGATGCCCACGGTGGTTCATCAGCTCGGTGAGCGCTGCCGCAACGAGCCTGGCGCGACCAAGCCGGGAGTCTTCACGCTTTCGTTCACGCTCGACGGGGGTGTGGCCTCGCTGCCCACGGCGGATCCGTCGACACCGCTGGCAAGCTGCGCCGTCACTGCGCTTGGCGCCGTCGTGGAGCACAGCAGTGCAGCGCTGGCGGGGCTACCCCACACCGGTGTCGTGATCCATCTGGAGCACATGCCGGTCGAGGGCTGAGGCCGCTCATTCGTTCGCGGGCGGCGGCGTGGATTCTTGCGGAGCGTCGGCCGGAGGCGGCGCGGTGCCACCGGGCGCGGCGTTGACCGCAGGAGCCACCGGCTTGGGGCCGTTTCGCGTGGGCGGCGTGGCCCCCGGCGTCGCGGCGTCATCGTCGTCGTCTTCCCAGTTGAGCACGGAACCTGGCGCCCCATAGAGCGGCTCGAACTTGCAGCAGCGACCACCGCCGCAGCGCGCCTCGTCGAGCACGCCGCAGCTGACCGCACCGCGCAGCCAGATGGGCTCGTCTTCTTTGCAGCGGTGGGTCAGACGACAGCCGGCGAACTTGGTCATCGTCTCGTTGCCGAACTTGCAGCAGCCCTCAGGCGCCTGCTTGACCGGTTGGTCAGGGGCGTACTTGGGCTGGCAGCTCACGCTGCCCAAGAGCAGGGCGCCGCCGAGTAACGCAGCCGAGCCCCATCCAAACGCCGCCGAGCGAACCCGCATGACCCTGCTTATCCGCCATGCCCTGCGAAGTTTCAACTATCGCGATCGGCAGCGCATTCGTCCACCACAGGTCCAGCGCATTCGCGGTCCGCACACCTCACCGATCGACGATGCTGCGCAGCACCTCGAGCAGCTGCTCGGTGGCCCCGACCGCGGCGCTGGTCGCAAACGGTGTCGCTCGACCGTCCTCGCTCAGGCTGCCGGCCAGTCGAAAATCGGTCTTGGTGCCGTCGGCCAACAGGCCCACGGTGGCACCCAGCGTCGTGGAAGGCCCGGTATCGACGGCCGCCGGGGCCACCGCATCCGTGAACGTGGCGGCTTTGGTGTCGGCGAGTACCTTGCGCACCGCGTCGAGGTCCGCCGGCGTGAGCGTCCGGCGCTCGACGCGAGCAGGGCGACCGCGTGCGCCGGTGTGGGTCTGCTCCCAGTAGAGCCCGTCTTCGACCAGCAGCGCCACCACGCTGACCGTGCTCGAGTCCTTGCTGCGTTCGCTGCGAACGTGATGCACGCGCAGCTCGAAGCCTGCGCCGCTGATGCCAAGGTCGGCGGGACATTGGGTCACGCAGCGCTGCGCCACGCAGCGCGGAGCGATCGCGCACTCGGGTGGCATCGAAGGGTGCGGCGGCGGCGGGCACGTGGTGCTCTTGCACGTGACCGACTGTTGTCGAGCACTGGCCCAGTAGTCGTAGGCCTTGGCGACCGCCCGCAATGATCGAGGATCGCGGCAGCAACCAGTGGCCTCGAGAATCGTGTTGCCCGTGCACTGCTCGTCGCTCGTGCACGCCAGCGGGTCGGGTGCATCAGCCGCCGTGAAAAACCCGAGAGCATCGATCGCGCCGGGGTTGCTGGGCTCGACGGTCGGCTTCGCGGCGATCACCTCGGGCTTGGGTGCGGCGGGCTTGGGTGCGGCGGGCTTGGGTGCGGCGGTCTCGGGCTTGGGTGCGGTGGTCTCGGGCTTGGTCTGGGTCTGCGAGGCCCGAGGCGACACCGACTCGCTCGTCGCGGGCGCGGTTCCCGACTCCGGGGGCGATGCCTTCGAAGCGTCGCAACCGCACAGCGCGAACGCGAAGGTCGCGGCGGAGTAGAACTTGATCGAAGACTCCATGCCCGGCGAGTATGGCACCGCCGTGGTCACGCGGCGTCACAGTGGCGCTTGGCGGCGCCGGCCCGCACCGATTGCGCCCGCGCTACGCCCTGCGCCGGGCTACGCTTGCAACCCATGAGCGAGCACCTCGCGTCCGTACGGTGGATCCGCACCACCGCTGATTTTCAGTACGACACCTACGATCGCGGGCACGTGGTGCGCTACGGCTCTGGCATCGAGGTTGCGGCGTCGGCCGCCGCCGACTTCAAGGGCGATGCCGCGCGGGTGAACCCCGAGGAGGCCTTCGTCGGGGCGCTGTCGAGCTGCCACATGCTGACGTTCTTGGCGATCGCCGCCCGCAAACGCCTGGTGGTCGAGAGCTATGAGGACGACGCGGTCGGCGTGCTCGAGAAGAACGCCGACGGGAAGCTCGCAGTCACCAAGGTCGTGTTGCGTCCACGCGTACGCTTCGCGACCGCGGTCGATCCCGAGGCGCTAGCGAAGATGCACGACTCGGCCCA
>CANLQR010000582.1 GCA_947492135.1 Deltaproteobacteria bacterium
GGTCCGATGCTCAAGAGTCTCACCGGCGAGTTCCTCCTCGCGGGGGCCGTGGCACCCGGCGGGCTCCTGATGCAGGCGGGCATGGCGGATGTCAGCGGTCTGGGTGGGCTCTTCGACATGGTGCTTGCCGAAAAGGCCAAGCTGCCGACGACGATTCCCGATCTGAGTGGATCGACCGTTGCGTTCGAGAAGACCAAGATCGAAGCCGGCGCGGCCACCGTCGATGCGTTCCATGTCGCGGTCGGCGGCATCAAGGAACTCGACATCCTCAAGGCGTACGCGGGCATCGGCGCCGACTTCTGGACCTTCGGCCACGACGGCATGTTCACGATTGCGGTCGGCCCCGACGCGGCAAACGTCGGCAAGCTGCTCGACGCGGGCGGCGCGGGCCCGACCGCCGCGGAGCTGGGCTCGTTGCCGCACCAGCTCGGCGACGCATTCGGTCGCAACGAGGTCAGCTTCGCGATGCACCTGCCGATGGACGCGATCCAGGGCGGTTCGATGCGCAAGCTGGTCGACGCTGCGCTCAAGGCCTCGACCGATGTCAAACCCTCGCAGATCAACGCTGCGCTCGGTTTTCTCGCGCCGCTGTCGAGCGCGACCGCTTGGGTCGCGCAGCCCGGCGGCACCCCGGTCATTCACATCGCGGTGCAGGGCATCGGCAACCGCTCGACCGACGAAGGCAAGGCCGCACTCGAGGCCGCCCGCAAGGTGTCCGCGGGCGGAGATCCAGCGGTCGAGTTCGCCGCGCTGGCGTCGAGCTACGGTAGCTCGCCGATGGCGTTTGCGTACCACGCACGCGCCGGTGACCAGGGCCCAGGCGCACTGGTCGGCAGTGGCGTGGGTGCGGTGGCGCTCGGAGGTGCCATCGGGTACGCGCTCCTCGCCAAGACGACCAACCCAACGCTCGCCGACGACCTCGGCATCAAGCCCGACGAGCCGCCACCGGTGCTCGAGATTCCGACGGTTCCGGTGGCGCCAACCCACGATCCGGTGACGCCTGCGAAGCCCAAGCCGGTCAAGCCCAAGCCGGTCAAGCCCGATCCGGTGACGCCCGATCCGGTCAAGCCCGATCCGGTCAAGCCCGATCCGAAGAAGCCGGTTGAGCCGGTGAAGCCCAAGCCGCCCAAGCCCACGCCGGACCCGAAGAAGCCGGTGAAGCCGGACCCGGTCAAGCCCGAGCCCCGCAAGCCTCGGCCGCGTCCCGTAAAGCCGGGCTGAAACCTGGTGACGAATGCGGGCGCCCAGTCGTCCGCCGAGCCCCCCGCCAAAACGACGGGGGGCTTGTTCGTGGTTCACCTAACGTAACGTCAGATTCGCCGCCCAATGGGTTGACAGCCCGCTGGTGGCGCGCCAGACTCTCCCCATCGAGCCTTACTCTGACGTAAGGTGAGAGTCTAACGATGGCCGCCGAAGACGCACCGCTCAAGATCGGAGACCTGGGTCGCAAGACCGGGAAGTCCCTCCGGGCGCTGCGGCTCTATGAAGAGTTCGGCCTGCTGCGGGCTGCGCGTTCTGTGGGCGGCTTTCGGCTCTACGGTGCCGATCAGGTCGCGCGCGTGTACTGGATCGCCAAGCTCCAGGACATGGGCTTCACGCTGCCGCAGATCCAGAAGCTGATCCAGACGGTCGAGTCGGCGGCCAATGGTCCTGGCGCGATGCTGAGCCTGCGCGAGATGTTCCGCGGCCGACTCGCCGCCACGCGCAGCCAGGTCGAGCGGCTCCTGCAGCTCGAGCGTGATCTCGGTGAAAGCCTCGCCTACCTCGAGGGCTGTCGCGGCTGCACCGACGAACACGAGGTCGGCGACTGTGCCGCCTGCGAGTCGGTCCACGCCGAAGATCCCACGCCGAGCCTCGTGGCTGGCGTACACCTCTCGCCCGCGCCCGTGCGGCTGCGCGGCCGCTCCGATTCCCCGGGGACGACATGACCGTCAAGACACCCATCTATCTCGACTACGCGGCCACCTGTCCGGTCGATCCGCGCGTGGTGGACACCATGTTGCCGTTCTTCACGCAGATGTACGGCAACGCCGCCAGCCGCACCCACAGCTTCGGGTGGACGGCGGAGCAGGCCGTCGACAATGCTCGGGCCGAGATCGCCCGCACGCTGGGCGCAGATCCGAAAGAGATCACCTGGACCAGCGGTGCGACCGAGTCGAACAACCTCGCCATCAAAGGCGTGGTCGAGTACGTGCTGTCGGGCGAGGCTCGCACCGAGGGTCGCCCGCACGTCATCACGCTGGTGACCGAGCACAAGGCCGTGCTCGACACCTGCAAGTATCTCGAGCGCCATGGCACGGACGTGACCTACTTGCCTGTCGATGCGCAGGGGCTGGTCACCGCCGCGGAGATCGCCGCGGCGATCACACCCTGCACCGTGCTGGTGTCGGTGATGTTCGCCAACAACGAGACCGGCGTGATCCAGCCCATGGCCGAGATCGGTCAGGTCTGTCGCGCCCGCTCGGTGGTGTTCCACACCGACGCGACCCAGGCGTTTGGCAAGGTGCCGATCGACGTCGACGGCATGAGCATCGACCTGCTCAGCATGTCGGCGCACAAGATCTACGGCCCCAAAGGCGTCGGCGCGTTGTACGTGCGGCGACGCAAGCCGCGAGTTCGTCTCGCCGCGCAGATGCACGGTGGTGGGCACGAGCGTGGCAATCGCTCAGGCACGCTCAATGTGCCGTCCATCGCGGGTTTCGGTGACGCCGTGCGAATCGCTCGGGAGACGATGCCCGAGGAGTCGGCGCGCATCCGCGGGCTGCGCGATCATCTCTACGAGCGGCTCATGGCCGAGAACGAGCACGTGTTTCTCAACGGGTCCTACGAGCACCTGTTGCCCGGCCACCTCAACATCAGCTTTGCCTATATCGAGGGCGAATCGCTGTTGATGGCGCTAAAGGACGTTGCGCTCTCGTCGGGCTCGGCCTGCACCTCGGCCAGTCTCGAACCGAGCTACGTGCTCAAGGCGATGGGGCTCAACGACGAGCTCGCGCACTCGAGTCTGCGCATGACCATCGGTCGCTTCACCACGCTCGAGGAGGTCGACCACGTGGCGGACCTTCTGAAGCGTCACGTCACACGTCTGCGCGAGATGTCCCCCCTGTGGGAGATGGTGCAGGACGGCATCGACCTCAACTCGATCCAATGGGCGGCCCACTAGCGGCCGAACGGAGTTCATCATGGCGTACAGCGAAAGAGTCATCGACCACTACGAGAACCCCCGCAACGTCGGCAGCCTGGACAAGGACGACGAGGAGGTCGGCACCGGCATCGTCGGCGCACCGGCTTGCGGCGACGTGATGAAGCTGCAGATCCGCGTCGAGGACGGGGTCATCACCGATGCCCGATTCAAGACCTACGGCTGCGGCTCCGCAATCGCCAGCTCGAGCCTCGTGACCGAGTGGGTCAAGGGAATGCGCGTGGAACAGGCACTGGAGATCAACAACAGCCAGATCGCGCAGGAGCTATCCCTGCCGCCGGTCAAGATCCACTGCTCTGTGCTCGCCGAAGACGCCATCAAGGCCGCGATCCGCGACTGGCAGGCCAAGCAGCAGGCGCAAGTGTCGTGAACGCGATGGTTGTCGTGAACGCGATGGTCGACAGCGCACCCGTACCGCCGCCTCCCAGTGCCGCCCAGGCAACGCCAGCCACGGTGATCGTGACCCCGCGCGCGGCCAAGGTGATGCAGGACCAGCTGATCAAGCGCGGTACCCCCGGAGCGGCGATTCGTTTCGGGATCCGCGGGGGCGGCTGCACCGGCTACTCGTACATGTTTCAGTACGAAGACGGACCGCCTCGGGCCAGCGACACCGTGCTCGAGGTGCCCGGCGTTCGGGTCTACATCGACCCCAAGTCGATGCGCCTGGTCAAGAACACCAAGATCGATTTCGAGACCGGCATGCGCGGGCACGGATTTCGCTTCGACAACCCCAACGTCTCGAACGCGTGTGGGTGCGGCGAGTCGATCACCTTCTAGCGCGGGTCCGCCGCGGGGGCGGGTATCGACTGCCAGAGTGTCAGCCAGCGTGATGGATGCGATGAACCACTTCGCCAGGCTCGGGCTCGCGCCGAGCTGCGACATCGACGCTGGGGCGCTCGAGAACAACTATCTCGCGCTGCAAAAGCGCCACCATCCCGACGGCACGGCCAACGGCACGGTCTCCGAGCGGCGCCTCGCGATGGAGATCAGTAGCGCGGTCAATGAAGCCTACCGGGTACTTCGTGATCCGGTGCGGCGCGTCGAATACCTGTGCCGCTTGGGCGGGGTCGACCTCGACTCGTCGGATCCAAACGGCGGCGCGCCGACGATGTCTCAGTCGTTCTTGATCGAGATGATCGACCGTCGCGATGCTCTGGAGCAGACCCGAGCCCGCGGACACGCGGCCCTCGACGAGCTTCGTGCGAAGGTCGAGCGCGAGCAAGACGATGCGCTGGCCTTCGCGCTGGTGAGTCTGCGCAGTGGGTCCATCGCTGCGGCCGCGGTCGCTCTGGTGGAACGGCGATACCTGCAGCGCCTTGTTGGCGAGATCGACGGTGAGGTCTGATGTCTGACGAGTTCGACGCGGTGTTCTCGGCCGGCGCGCTGTTCCAGATCGAGGAGCCCATTTCCGAGCGCGCCCGCCCACGCGCGGTGGGACGGGGCATCGGAATCGATCTTGGCACGACCCATAGCTTGGTGGCGATCGCACCCCACGGCGAGGCGCCCCGTGTGCTCGAGATCGAGAACAGCCCGCTTTTGCCCTCGGTCGTCGACTACCGGGACCCCGCGCATCCGCGGGTCGGTACCTCGGCGCGGGCCGGGCAGGTCGAGGCGCCG
>CANLQR010000583.1 GCA_947492135.1 Deltaproteobacteria bacterium
CAACCACGTCGTGCGAGTGCACGCCGCGGGGCAGGGCAGCGATGGTCGTGTCTACATGCTGATGGACTACCTCGAAGGCCAGCAGCTCGACGAGTTCCACGATTTCGACGAACCCATGCCCGCGGCGCAGGCGGTGTGGATGGTGCATCAGGCGTGCCTCGGGCTGGCCGAGGCCCATGCTCACGGAATTGTCCACCGCGACGTCAAGCCGGCAAATCTGTGGGTCGAGCCCGACCACAACGTCCGGGTAATCGACTTCGGGCTCGCGCGCGCGTGGGACACCGTCGGCACGATCGGCAGCGAGGTCACCATCGGCAGGCTGCTGATCGGCACGCCGCACTACAGCCAGCCCGAGCAGCTCTACAACTCGCGGCTGACCCCCGCGAGCGACGTCTACAGCCTCGCGGTCGTGCTGTACGAGCTGTTGGCCGGGCGGTGCCTATTTTTTCCCGATCGAACCTTCTCGGAGGTACGCAACGAACTTCGGGACGATCCGGTGCCGTGGCTCACGGCCCACCGCAGCACGTTGCCGGACCCGCTCGAGGTCTTCGAGCATTGCCGCGACTTGCCCAAGGCCCTGGGCGAGCTGGTGTTGCAGTGTCTCGAGAAGGTGCCGGACCTTCGCCCGGCGACCGCGGGCGTGCTCGCCAATGCCTTGGGGTCGATCCTGCACTACGAATTTGGCGTGGCCGTGGCCGCGATGCTCCGCATCACGTTGCCTTGGGGTGGTTTCGAAGAGTCGCTGCTACTCCCAGGGAGTCATCGAGTCGGTTCGGGGAAGGACGCGGAAATATTGCTACGCGATCCCGCGCTCAAGTCGGTGCACGCGGTGATCGAGTGGGGCGGCTGGCCCGAGCTGCCACAGCTACGCCCCTTGGCGGGCGACGGCTCGATCCAGGTGAACGACATCGCAGTGACCCAGCGAGTTCAGCTCCGACGCGATGACAAGGTGATGATCGGCCGGTTTCGTCTGGCTCTGGAGTACCCGCAAAGCTGATTCGATGACGACGGGTCCACGAATCTACTCGAGCTTCGTCGCGCCTGAGGTGCTCGTGGTTGCAGGCTGTCTGGTGACGCTCGTGTTGTGTGCCTTGCCGCCGTTGCTGGGCATCTGGGTCGGAGCTGCGCTCGCCGGCGGATCGTTGGTTTTCGGGATGCTTGCCGGTCTCGCGTATCATGTGCGGCTGTATGGAGCCCTCGCTCCGATGGCGCGGGGTTGGTGGTGGAATCCGACGCGGCAGCACGTGCGACTCGACCGCGGCCAACGGCGGCAGGTGATGCCGTGGTTTCTCGCAGGCGCGCTTGGGTTCGTGGGTGCAATGGTCGGTTGCCTCGGCTTCTTATCGGCGGCGCTGCGGCTTTGAACATCCACCTCCAGCGCGTCGGGCTCGCCCTGGTCGTCGGTCTCGCATGCTCACCGGACGCTCCCGGGCCGGCGTCGCCGTCGTTACCCGCCGCACCGCTGTCGGAGCCCTCTGCGGCGGCGCCCCCGGGCCTCAGCCCAGCGCCCTCGGTGCTGCCGATGGTAGTGCCGGCGCGCGCGGTCATGGACCCCGCGCGCGCCCGCTCGGTCGCGGCCGAGCTCCACGACTTGCGGGATCTCGTGCGTGCGGATCGCCTCACCGAGGCCTCGCCGCGATTTCTCGCGCTCGCGACCCGTGACCCTGGCAATCCGCGTCTGCACTGCGAGGCCGGCTTCGTCGCGCTCCGGGCTGGTGATCACCTCAGCGCTCTGCGCGAGATCGATGACGCCCTGCGGATCTTCGCCCGGTGGTCGGGGTCGCCTGAGCTGCGGCGGCCGCACGCGATGTGTCTGTACAACCGCGGCCTGGTCGCCCTGCGTTCAGCGGATCGCACGACGGCGATCTCGATGTTCGAAGCTTCACTTGCGCTACGGTCCAACGACGCGGTCGAGCAGCGCCTTGCCGAGGCGAGATCGCTACCGCCGGAGGCCGCGGATGGGCTCGACCCGGAGGTGGGTGAAACCTCGCGCGTGACGATCACGCGCAGTGACGTCAGCCACGGCTCGCCGACGCGAAGCGCCGTGCTGGAGCGCTCCGATCTCGACGACGAGCCCGAATCTGTCGAGGCCGGTTGCTTCAGCACGCAGGTCGTCGTTCTCGACGCGGTCGCGGGTGAGGCGGAATTCAGCGTCGCCGAGGCCTGCGAGGCGACCCTCTCCATCTTCCGTGATTGGGCCAACGTCGGCCCTGTGATGTGGGTCGACGCGGGCGGCCCCTTGGGTCCCGTCGCGGTCGTCGAGGCCAACCATGGTGGTCGCGGCGACGGCGAAGACGCCAACCCCGGCATCGCGCTCCACTCGACCACCACGCTGCACGTCTTCGCGGTTCGGGATGGTCGTTGGGCCCATGGATCGACGCCGATCGCCGTCTCCACCGAGGCGGACTGCGCGAACGAGTTCTGCGACGATCCCAAGACCAAGGCGGACGACGGTGATGGCCTGCGCAAGGCCTACCGCAACGCCTTCACCTTGTCGTGGCGTATCGAGTCTGGCGTGCTCTGGGCGGCCATCGAGTCCCGCGAGGGCGACGTCGTGGTCGGTGTGATCGAGCCGCGGCCGCTGGCGACGTGGCTGGGTCGCGCCGAGCCGTAAGCCGACGCGCGCACGCGCCGAGCATCGACGTCGTCACTTGACGGAGACGGCTTCGACCGAGAACCGCAAGATGACCCGGTCGAGGGCTGGGGCCCGTGGCGCGCCAAAGGCGAAGTCCGGGAGTTCGAACGACTTGAAGACCACACCGGTGTACGTGGTCGTCGCAAGGGTCTTGGTGCCCGCTGGGTCGCGGTACTCCAGCCTCGCCTTGATGGCGGATCCCGAGCGCCCATGGGCCCACGCGAGGGTCTCGTCGATCTCGCCGCCTACGATCGTCACCTCGAGATCCGAGACGGTTGTGGCATTGCCAGCCTTGCGGATCGTGACGCTGGAGACCGCCGCGACCCGCCTCGCGTCGAGCCCGTCGCTCGAGAAACGGAAGTTCGAGAGCAGCAAAGGGTTCGACGCCGCCGCCGATCCGACGATCTCGGCGCGGTTCGAGAGCACCGTTTGCTGCGATTGGAGGCGAACGCGCGCGGTGGCGGGTGCCTGCTCCGAGGCATTGCCGCCCGGCAGTTCGACCTCGAGGATCGACGCGTCGACGAGGTCGATCGAACGGCGAACGTCGCCCTCGAGGTCCGCCATCTTGATGCTCGCGTTGCGCGTCGAGACCTCGCCAGCGAGAAAGCCCGTGACCCACGGAAGTCCATTTTTCTTCTTCTGCAACGCGCCCAAGCCGAGCTCCAGCTGGATCGGCGTCGATGCACCGTAGGTGCCGGTGTCGCCCTCGGGAGGCGCACCGCCGGTGGCAGCCCCGAGCCCCGTCACGCGGTGAACGAACGCATCGGTCCCGTCGACGCGCAACACGACGTGATGCAGTTCGCCGATCTTGCCGGGCCTCTCGGCAGAGGGTCCCAGAGCTGTCGTCGTCGCAGTAGACGCAGCGAGGTTCGGCACGCCGGCGCGAGCGGGCGTGGCGAGCGAGAACGAGAGCGCGAGCAGCGTCGGGGTGAGGATGGAGCGCATAGAGGTCACGTTGGTCCGCCCGTAGTTTACAGATCCTCCCGCTCACGCGCGCGCTCGGCCAAGGCCGACGCCGCGGCATCGCGATCCATCGACGCGACCAGCTCGTGCGGACCGGACTGCGTCACGATCGCGCGCACGATCTCCCCCGGTCGGGCGGTGCCGTCGGTGAGGATGACCTTGCCATCGATCCCGGGGGCCTGACCCTCGTGTCGACCGTCGAGGAGCAAATCGCTGTCTTGGGAGGTGCCATCGACCATGACTCCCAACTCGGTGCCGACCAGCGCTGCGTGCTTTCGCGCGCGGATGCCCTCTTGCAGCTCCATCAACGCTGCCGCGCGCTCTTCGGCGCGCTTGCTCAGCACCCGACTCGGCAGCAACGCCGAGGCGGTGCCTTCCTCGCGTGACCACGGGAACACACCCAGGTGATCGATTTCGCCCTCGGCGACGAAGTCATAGAGGCGCTGGTAGGCCGCGTCGCTCTCGCCGGGATGACCCACGAGCATCGTGGTTCGCAGCCACACATGCGCATCACCGACCTTGGCAGGGTCGCGCAGGTCCTCGACCAGCTCGCGGACGCGCTTCTCGCCATAGCCGCGGCGCATCTTCTTGAGCACGTCGCTGTCGATATGCTGCATCGGGACGTCGAGATACGTCGCCACGCGCGGCTGCGTGGCGATGCGCCGCACCAAGCCCTCGGTGACCGCGGAGGGATACGCATAGTGCAGGCGGATCCACACCAACTCATCGATCCGGACCAACGCGTCGAGCAGGTGCTCGAGGTCGGTGCCGGCCTCGAGGTCACTGCCGTAGGTCGTCAGATCCTGCGCAACCAGGCACACCTCGCGCGTGCCGGCGGCGGTGAGCGCCGCGACTTCTTCGACGACCGAGTAGATCGGCCGACTGCGCTGGGGACCGCGGAGAGTAGGGATGATGCAGAAGCCGCAGGGGCGATCGCAGCCCTCGGCGATCTTCACGTACGCGGTGTGCCGAGCCCCGCTGAGCTGTCGCGGGGTCTGATGATCGTAGATGTACGCGCGCTTTCCCAGCGCCGAGACACCCATGCGCGGGGCCTCGCCGTCGAGGACCCGTGCGAGCCCGAGCATATCTGCAGAGCCCAGAAAGTGATCGACCTCGGGCATCTCTTTGGCCAGTTCGGTGGGGTAGCGCTGGCTCAAGCAGCCGGCGACGACCAGGCGCTGTGACCCGGTGGCCTTGACCCCCGCGAGCTC
>CANLQR010000584.1 GCA_947492135.1 Deltaproteobacteria bacterium
ATGAGGTTCACCATTTCCTCGACCACCTTGACGTTCGACATCTCGAGGAACCCCTGCTGGAGGCCGCCGAGCCCCTGCTCGCCGGGGGGGCCCGACTGCGGGTCGCCGCTGGCGGAGCTCGGCTGGTAGAGGTTGCGACCCATGGCCTGGAGGCCACCGGGGTTCACGAAGTTGACGAGCTGAATCTGCCCGACCTCGCTGGCCGCAGTCTCGCCGTCGAGCACGGCCGACACGGTGCCGTCGCGACCGATCGTCACGCCTGTGGCGCCGGGTGGGATCGCGATCGCGGGATCGAGCAGGGCGCCGTCGGTGGTGACCATCTGGCCCTGTTGATCGAGCTCGAAGTTGCCGGCCCGAGTGAACGCCTGCTGGCCCCCGGGAAGCGTGACCTGAAAGAAGCCGTTGCCTTCGATCGCCAGATCCAGGTTGTTCCCGGTCTGCATCAGGTCGCCCGTCGTGAAGCTGCGATGCGTCGAGGCCGTGCGTACGCCGGTGCCGACCTGGACGCCGCTGGGCACCAGCGCGCCCTGTGCAGCGGTGGTGCCAGGGGCACGGACGGTCTGGTACAGCAGGTCCTGAAAGTCGGCGCGCTGCTTCTTGAACCCCGTAGTGTTCACGTTGGCGAGGTTGTTGGAGATGACATCGATGCGCTGTTGCTGCGCGTCCATGCCGGTGGCGGCGGTGTGAAGGGCTCGAATCATCGGCAGGGACTCCTAGCTGGACGACAGCAGCTTCTGGTCGAGCTTGCGGTATTCGCCCATGACTTTTTGGTTGGTCTGGAACTCTTGGGTGAGTTGCACGAGCTCGACGAGCCCGCGCACAGGATTGACGTTGCTGCCCTCGAGAGCGCCGCCCTGGACTCGGGTGCCGGTGGCTGGTCGCATGTCGGCCGCAGCCGCGCGCATATGGGTATCGCCCACCGCCTGCAGTCGATCGGTGTCGACGTTCACGATCGCCAACCTTGCGACAATCGTGCCGTCCTGCGCGATCGAGCCATCGCTGCCCACGCTGGGTGGGCCGCCTTCGGGCCGCAGTCGAATTGGTCCGCCGCCTTCACTCGCGACGGCGTTGCCCATCACATCGACGAGGGTGCCCTCGTTGGCCATGCGGAAATTGCCTGCGCGAGTGACGAGCTGACCGCCTGGGGCGTCGACCACAAAATAGCCCGGGCCGTCGATGGCCATGTCGAGCGGATTTCCGGTCTGTTGAATGACGCCGGCGCTGTCGTCGATGCTCGTGCCCGACAGCGCAGTGAGGCCCTTTTCGATCGGCCGATCGTCGCCGGTCGGAATCAGGAAGGTCTCGAACTGCGCCCGCTGCTGGCGAAATCCCGGTGTCGACGCATTGGCGACGTTGTTGGCGACGATGTCGAGCCGACGCTGCGCCGCAATCGCGCCGGACATTGGGATGTAGATTCCGTTGGCCATGCCTATCCTTGCTTGAGCAGGTGGCGGAGCCGTCCGGTGGCCTCGCCCATGATCTGACAGACTCGGGATTCGGTGACACCCACGTGGAGCCCGATCTCCTTGAGGGTCATCTCGCGCTGGTAGTACATCTCGAGGATCAGTTGTTGCCGCTCGGGCAGGCCCGAGACTGCGTTGCGCAGCCGGGTGTGGAGCTCGCGGATGCTGGTGGCCTCGTCGGGGCCGATGGCCTTGGACGACAGTTCGATCATCCGCTCGGCCGGGCCGTCGTCGCTGCGCTGCAGATCGTCGAGGCTGAGCACCCGCACGTTGCCGACGCGCTCGACGAGCCGGCGGTAGTCCTCGACGGTCATCTCCAGGCCCGCCGCCATCTCGTTCTCGAGCGGTGGGCGACCCAGTTGCGCGGTGAGTTCCTGGTTCTTTCGTGCCAGACGCTTGGCGGTCAGTCGGGCGTTGCGCGCCATCAGATCGTAGCGCCGCAGTTCGTCGAGGATTGCGCCCTTGATGCGGAACTCCGCGAACGTCTCGAAGCGGTCGGCTTTGATGGGATCGTAGCGATCGACCGCATCGAGTAGCCCGAGGGTGCCTGCGCCGATGAGGTCATCCAAGGAAACGTGGGCTGGCAGCGACCGCGCCATGCGGGTGGCGATGCGGCGCACGAAGTCGAGGTAGCGGGTCGGATCGACCTTGGCGGTCGGTGGTGCCTGATTGGCGGCCGGGCCCGTGGGTACCGTGACCTCGGCGTGAACCGAATCCCCCGGGTCGTTCGCCGGCACCAGGTCGAGGTGATCAGGTTGCGGTGCGCAGGGTATGGCCCGCGGTTGGCGGCGCGCGATTCCAAGTCGGCTCATGCTCATGCTCCCTTCTGTCGGAGGAGACGGCGCCAGAAGAGGCGGAGCGCACCCTCGCGGTCGTCGCGGTGATCGCTGCGGATGATGGCGTCCGCAGCTTCGAGGATTGCCAGCGACGACGGCGAGCGCGGATACGCGGTCAAGACCGGTTCGCCGCGCATGACGGAGCGCGAGATCGCGGGGTCGCGGGGGATCGCTCCCAGATAGTCGAGCCCGACGTTCAGAAAGCGGTCGGCCAGTGCGACCAGTCGGCGGAACACCTGTTCGCCTTCGGCCGGGCTCGAAACCATGTTCGCCAGCACGTTGACGCGGCGCACCGCGCAGCGCGTGCAGAGCACCTTGAGCATCCCGTAGGCGTCGGCCACGCTGGTCGGCTCGGGTGTGACGACCAAGATGATGTCTTTGGCCGCGGCCGCAAAACCGATCGCGTTCGAGCCGATGCCGGCGCCGGTGTCGACCACGATGGCGTCGAAGCGATCATCGAGGCTGTCCACCGCCGTGAACAGGCCCAGGCGGGCGGCATCGTTGAGATTCGCCAGGTCATGCTGGCCCGAAGCGCCGGGCAGGAGCCACACATTGGGCGCACCGGGAATGATCACGTCGTCGATCGCGACTTCGCCCGAGATGAGGTCCGCGGTCGTGTACGAGGGGGCGACGCCCATGATGATGTCCATGTTGGCGAGGCCGAGGTCGGCGTCGATCACCAGGACCCGAGAGCCGCGCTGGCCCAGTGCGATCGCGAGGTTCGCGGAGAGGTTGGTCTTGCCGACACCGCCTTTCCCCGAGGTCACAGCGATGACGGTGGGGCCCACCGGTGTGACTGCGCTGCGCAATGGGATCACGTCGCCGAGGTTTGTGATCGGCTCGTGGGCATCGCCGGGATCGCCGGCATCGCCGGGATCGCCGGGATCGAGGGGATCGGCGGGCACCAGGGCAGGCCGAGTGGATTCACGAAGATTGGGGTCGGACTTCATGCGCGTGCGCCTCCGAGCAAAAGATCGAGAACGATATCGGGGTTGGCGGGACTGAGATCGTCGGGGACTTGCGGACCCGTGGTGAGAAACGAGAGAGGAATCTGTTCGCGCAGCCGCAGCGCGACCACACTGCCGATCGCGATCGCCTCGTCGACCTTGGTCGCGACGATCGCGTCGGGGTGCGTTGGTCGGTACAGGTGAGCGATGCGCTCGAGCTCCTCGGCGCGGGTCGCAGCGCCCACACACAGATGCGTGAACACTGGCTCCCCGGCGCGCGCGAGGCGACGACCGAGCTCGGCGAACGCATCGGGGGCAGCGGGTGAGATGCCTGCGGTGTCGACCAAGATGATCTCAGCCGAGGGATGCTCGGCCAGGGCCACGCCCAGACCGTGGGTGGGTGCGATCGTCAGCGGAATGTCGAGCAGCTTGGCGTAGGCGCGCACCGCCGCGGTGCCCCCGAGTCGCCCATCGTCGAGACTGATGAGCGCAATCCGGCGGTCCTCGACCAGACGCGCCCGCGCGGCCAGCTTGGTGACCGTGGTGGTCTTGCCGACCCCGGTCGGTCCGACGAACGCGATGACTCGCGCGCGCGTCGACCCGAGTCCGCTGGGGCTGCCGAGCTGGCGATGCACGGCGGCCCGCAGCTCGGCTTCAGCGTTGGCCGGTGGAGTGTTCGCAGGCAGCTCGCGCAGCCACGCCTCGCAGAGATCGCGAGGGATCATCGCGGCCAGCAGCCGCCGACGCAGCGCCGCATGGGGTGCGACGGTGCTGCGTGCCGCCGCGATCGCGGCAGTGGGATCTTCTTGGATCATCGTACGAACCGAGGGCTTGGGCAGGCTGCGCTGGCGGTCCGCTCGGCGCTCGGCCATCAGCGGGCGAGCCTCGGGCGCAGCGGTCTTGCCGGGGGGCTCGGCGACGAAACCATCGGGCGCTGCAGCGGTGACCTCGAACAGTGTGCCGCCGAGCAGGCCGAGTGATCGGCCGGCCACGCGGCGGGTTTCGAGGATCACCGCATCAGGCCCGAGCTCGCGTCGAACGAGCGCGAGGGCTTCGCGGATCTCTCGGGCTTGGAAGGTGTGGGATTCCATGACGTCTCGCTCTTGGGATCGAGGCCTGGTTCTAGGCCGCCAGCGTCACGACCCCGGTGGTGGTCACCGTGGTCTTGGGGTCGAGCTCGCGAAGGCTCATCACTGCAAGTCCCGGTGCATGTCTTGCCGCCAGCGCTGCGACGGGGCGGCGGAACTCTGGCGCCACCAACAACAGCGGCTCGCCGCCGCCCTTCAAGGCCACCAGGGCCTGTTCGAGACTGCGGACCACGCGGGGCACCAGCGCCGTGGTGTCAGACCCGGCCGGGCCGCGCCCGCGCAGTGCCGCTTCCATGTCGGGTGCGAGCACCAAGGCCGCGAGCTGGCCGCGTTCGTCGACGAAGCGCGCGGTGATCTGTCGACCCAGGCGCTCGCGGACCAACTCGGTCAGGGCGTCGGGATCCTTGACGGTGGAGGCATGATCAGCCGCCGCCTCGAGGATCGTCCGCAGGTCACGGA
>CANLQR010000585.1 GCA_947492135.1 Deltaproteobacteria bacterium
CCGCACCGGATCGGCGGTGCCAGTGTTCATGTATCCCCTGACCCACGCGTACTTCGTCACGTACTTCGCACTGCTCACGGTCGCGGATCGCACGCTTCGCGCATGGCTGCGGCCGGGGCCTGTCGGCGGCGCGATGCTCGTGCTCGCGCTGGCCTACGTCATCGCCTTCGCCGAGACGTTCTTCATGGCCACCGACCTGATGCACGACCTGTTTTCGTACGACCAGCCCGACAAGATGCTCGCGTGGGGATCGTTCGGCTACGCCGCGTACTTCGTGGTCGGGCTACCCATGATCCGGCGGCTCGACGAGCACGCGACCGAGTGGACGATCGGGCGCGTGGTCATCGAGGCCCTCGCGACGTGTATGGGGATCCTCGTGCTGCTCGAGGTGTGGGCCCAACTCGTGGGCCCACTGTAAGCGCTCGTGCTAGCCCATGTGGGCGATGATGTCGTCGCCGAACTCGCTGCACTTGCGGAGCGTCGCGCCCTCCATCATGCGATGGAAGTCGTAGGTCACGGTCTTGGCGCCGATCGCTCCGTCGACGCCCTTCATGACGAGATCGGCGGCCTCGCCCCAGCCCATGTACCGCAGCATCATCTCGCCCGACAGAATCACCGAACCGGGGTTGACCTTGTCCTGGCCGGCATACTTGGGCGCGGTGCCGTGGGTGGCCTCGAAGATCGCGGCACCGGTGATGTAGTTGATGTTGCCACCAGGCGCGATGCCGATGCCGCCGACCTGGGCGGCGAGCGCGTCGGAGATGTAGTCACCGTTGAGATTCATCGTCGCGATGACCGAGTACTCGGAGGGACGGGTGAGGATCTGCTGCAAGAAAGCATCGGCGATCACGTCCTTGACGATGATCTCGTGGCCGTCCTTGCGGATGATCTGCCAGGGACCACCGTCGAGATCGGTGGCACCGTATTCGGTGCGGGCCAACTCGTAGCCCCAGTCGCGGAAGCCACCCTCGGTGTACTTCATGATGTTGCCCTTGTGCACGATCGTCAGGCTGGGCAGCCGGTTGTCGAACGTGTACTTGAGCGCCGCGCGAACCAGGCGGGCGGTGCCCTCCTGCGAGATCGGCTTGATGCCGTAGCCCGTGGTCTCGGGGAATCGCACCTTGGCGAAGCGGGTCCCGAAGTGCTCGGCGAGCAGCTTGTTGAACTTCTTGCAGTCGTCGGTGCCGGCCTGAAACTCGATCCCGGCGTAGATGTCCTCGGTGTTCTCGCGGAAGATCACCATGTTGACCGCCTCGGGATGCTTGACCGGGCTGGGCACGCCGCGAAAATGGCGGACCGGACGCAGGCAGACATAGAGGTCGAGAGTCTGGCGCAGCGCGACGTTGAGCGAGCGAATGCCACCGCCGACCGGCGTCGTCAGCGGACCCTTGATTCCGACGAGGTACTGACGAAACGCAGCCATCGTCGCCTCGGGCATCCAGTCGCCGGTCTTGGTGTGGGCTTTCTCGCCGGCGAGCACCTCGAGCCACTCGATCTTGCGCTTGCCACCGTAGGCCTTGGCGACCGCGGCATCGAAGACGCGCACCGAGGCGGCCCAGATGTCGGGACCGATGCCGTCACCTTCGACGAAGGGAATGATCGGCTGCTCGGGCACAACCAGCCCTTGGGGAGTCATCGTGATCGCAGAACCCATGGCGCTCTTTTTCTCGCTTTCGTGGCCGGCGTGTTCGAGCAAACGCCCGCAGCCGACTTGCGGCCCGGTATACCAAAGCCGCGGGCCGAGCCAAAGCGGTGCGACAGGTCCTCGCGATACAGGCCGCGCACGCCCCGGCCAGCGGGTCGTTGGGATAGGATCCACAGCAGGCGGTCTCGGGCCGCCCCGCGCACGCCAGGCGAAGCGACCGGATGCAACCCCGAACCTCTCACCCCGATGCGCGTCCCCCCGATGCGCGTCCCCCCGATGCGCGTCCCCCCGATGCGCGTCACCCCAATGCGCGGCCCCTCGCAACCCGTCGGCTCGCGCTCGTGGTGGCCACCGTCGCGTGTGGCGAAGGTCCCGCGGCGACCAGCGGCCCCGACCCGGGCGACGACTCGAGCGCAACGTCGTCCTTTTCGACCAGCGTCGGCGAGCAGACCACCACCGCGGACAGCTCGACCACCGAGTCGGCGTGCGCCGGTCCCTTCATGTACGGCCCCGCGACGTCGTGGACGCGCTACGGATATGACGCCGAAAACTCGCGCTTCAACTCTGCCGAGCGCGCGATCACACCCGCGAGCGTCGCGTGCCTCGAGTCCGACTGGTCGGCTCCCGACCTCCCGGGCGTGACCAGCACGCCTGCGGTCAGCGGCGGCGTCGTCTACTTCGGCGACTGGGCCGGCCAGCTCCACGCCCGCGAGTTCGCCACGGGCGACCCGCTGTGGACCACCCCACTGGGCCTGCAGGTGAACGACTCGCCGCTGGTCACCGGCGAGTCGGTGTACGTCGGTGACAACGAAGGAAACCTCCACCGCGTCGACCGCGTCAGCGGACTCGTGCAATGGACGGTAGAGCTCGACGCGCATCCCGCCGCGAGCATCTTCGGCTCTCCTGTCGCCGTCGGCTCCGACATCATCGTCGGGGTGGCCTCGACCGAGCTCACCATGCTCAGGGACGACTATACGTTCCGCGGCAGCATCGTCGCGCTCGATGCCGCCTCGGGCGCGATCCGCTGGCGCCGATCCGTCACGCAGGATGACGAGAGTTCCGGCGCCGGCGTCTCGGTGTGGTCGACACCCGCGGTCGACGCGTCGCGCAACCTGCTGTTCATCGGCACCGGCAACACCTACGAGCCTCCAGCGGCGCCGCTGTCCGACTCATTGCTCGCGCTGGACCTCACGAGCGGGGAGGTCGCCTGGTCGCGCCAGTTCACGGCAGGCGACGTGTACACGATCTTCATGCCCGAGCCCCAAGGCGTCGACGCTGACATCGGTGCCGCGCCGAACCTCTTTGCGATCGACGAGCGCGACGTGGTCGGCGTCGGCGACAAAGCCGGCGTGTACGCGGTGCTCGATCGCGACGATGGCGAGACGGTGTGGGCCACGCAACTCGGACCGGGTAGCCATCTGGGCGGGGTGATGACCACCGCCGCCGTCGGCGAAGGAACCATCTACGTGGCGACCAATCTTTGGAACGGCACGATCTTCGACTTTGGCAGCGACGAGAACAGCGCGGTGGTCTACGCGCTCGACGCAGCGACCGGAACCACGCTGTGGCAGCGCCCCCAGAGCCGACCGGTGTTCGGCGCGGTGACCTTGGCCGGCGGCGTGGTCTGGCACGGCACCATCGACGGGGTCGTTCATGCGCTCGACGCCGTGACCGGGACCGAATTGTGGACGACCTCGCCGGGCAACGGGGATCCCGACGCCGGCATCGGCGGTGGATTTTCGGTGGTCGACGGCAGGCTGCTGGTCGGCTACGGGTTCTGGTTTTTCACCGAACCTCCGACCGCCACCTCCGGTGGGCTCGCCACGTACACCCTCCCGGGCTAGCCAGCCTCGCGTCGGCCGCCCGAGGCCAGCGAGTCCACCCAGCCCCCGCGCCGGGCGGCTTTTGGCCCGACCCTCGGCTTTGCGTGGTCAAACCGCATGCCGGCGGCAGCAACGCTGCTACGATGATGGTCCCCTTGTTCGGCCTGATCGCGCTTTTCGTCCTCGCCGCCGCTGGCGTCAATATTTTCGCGATCGTCGACGTCGCGCGCCGGTCCGATCGCGAGTTCAAGGCGGTCGGCAGCGAGAAGACCATGTGGCTGATCCTGGTGCTGCTCGCAGGGATTCCTGCGGCCATCGCCTACCTCGCCGCCGTGCGGCCCCGACTCGAGTCTGCGCCACCGGTCCCGCTCGCGTTGCCGGGTTGGTACCCGGATCCCGCGGTGCCCAACTGCCTGCGCTACCACGACGGTGTGCAGTGGACCGCCCACATCGCACCGATGTTGCCCTCGGCACCGCCGAACGCTGCACCTTCCGACAACGGTGGCGGCTGGAACAGCGGCGATCGTCGGTACTGAACAAAAATCGCCACAAGAGCTGCGACAAGAATTGCGACACTCGCCCGCGACGGCGCGCGCTCCGCCCGCCCGAAACGCCCGCTCTACGCCCAATCCGCGGCCCCGCGAGTTCACCACGAGTTCGCACCCGTGGCTGATCGCTGTTAGGCTTCGATCATGGGCGCCTGTGCGGGCGCATGGACAGCGATGGCACGGTGGACGACATGGTTTCTCGCGTGGTGCAGCCTGGTCCTGCTCGGCAGTTGCGGGCGCACGGATTTCGGTTTCGCCGAGTCCTCGGTGTCCGACAGCGACAGCGAGACCTCGTCGGGCTCGTCGGGCTCGTCGACCGATGCGCCCGCCACCTGCGGCAACGCGGTCTGTGATCCCACCGAGACCTGCGACACCTGTGCGCAAGACTGCGGCACCTGCCCCGGCACCTGCGGCGATCTGATCTGCACGGCCGACGAGACCTGTCAGCTGTGCCCCAGCGACTGCGGCTCGTGCGGACAGTGTGGCGACGGCATCTGCCAGGTCGAGCTCGGCGAGAACTGTGAATGGTGTGACCTCGACTGTGGCAGCTGCGGGACCTGCGGCAATGGGGCCTGCGAGCCCGAGTTCGGCGAGTCCTGCGAGAGCTGCTCGCAAGACTGCAACACCTGCGAGGGCTGCGGCAACGGCAGCTGCGAGCTCGAGCTCGGCGAGTTCTGCTTCACCTGCCCGCTCGACTGCGGCCGCTGCGACGAGTGCGGCAACGGCATCTGCGATCCTTTTTCGGGCGAGCTTTGCTTCACCTGCCCCGAAGA
>CANLQR010000586.1 GCA_947492135.1 Deltaproteobacteria bacterium
CTCCTTGCCGGTACCACTTTCGCCGGTGATGAGTACGGTCGACGGGCTCGCCGCGGCGGTCCGAATGAGCTCGTGGATCCCTTGCAGTGCAGCCGACTCGCCGATCATGCCGCTGGCCGGCAACGCGGTGCCCGAGGCCGGGGGGCCCACGACGCCGCTCGGTGTCGGCATCGCAGCGGGCGTCGGGCCTTCGAGAATGCCGGTCGCGGAATCGGGCTGTGTCCGCGCGTCGCCGACGTCGAGCTCGTCACGGCGAGCGGTCGCGCCGGTGCCAAGCGATGCGCCCGAGCGGGTGCGGGTCGCCACGGCGCGCTGGAGTACCGCACGGATCTGATCGCGATCGAACGGCTTCTCGAGGTAGTCGAACGCACCGAGCTTCACGGCCTCGACGGCCGAGTCGACGGTGCCGTGCGCCGTCAGCAACACCACCGGCAGCTCGGGATCCTCGCCGACCAGCGCCCGTAGCAGGCCGATCCCGTCGAGCTCAGGCATGCGCAGATCGGAGATCACCGCATCGAACGTGCCCGAGGGAGAGGCCCGCACTCGTGCGAGCGCGGCCGCGCCGTCGGCCTCGGCGTGGACCTCGAAGCCGGCCTGTTGCAGCAGTGCCCCGAGGACCTTGCGCAGGTTCGGTTCGTCGTCGACTAGCAGAATGCGGGCGCGGTACGCGGTCACGGGGCTTCGCCTCTAGGCTGACGCGGGCAGGGCAGCGGGTTCGGTGGGGGCCGTGGCGCCGGTATCGTCGGAAGGCCCCGGCGAGATCTGGCCGCCAACCGGCAGCTGCACCGGCAACAATACGGTGAAACGCGCTCCGCCGTCCGAGTTGTTGGCGACTTCGATGACGCCTTGGTGATTCTCCACGATGCGCTGGCTGATGGGCAGCCCAAGTCCCGTGCCACCGCTCTTGGTGGTGTGGAAAGGCACGAATAGGTTGGTCATCGTGCGGGCCGACAAGCCCGGGCCGTTGTCGCGCACGTCGATGGCCACGGCGTCCGCGCGCAGCAGCCCGCGCCGGCGCACCGATAGCACGATCTCGACCGCCGGCGCTGGGTCGGTCATCCCGGCGGTGGCGTCGAGGGCGTTGAGCACGAGATTGTGTAGCACCTGGCGAAGCGCGTCTTGGTCGCCGCGAACGTTCGGTACCGACCCGCGCTCGCGCACGACCACGCGCTCGCGCATCGCCTCGGGCACCAGTCGCACGGTCGCGGCGACGACCTCCCGTGGATCGATCACCGCGTGCTCGCCCTTGAAGGGTCGTGAGTACGTCAGGAACTGGCTCACGACGCGGTTGAGGCGATCGACCTCCTCGACGATCACGTCGAGGAACTCCCGGGCCTGCGGACCGGGCTTGTCGTCGAGCGACTCCATCACCTGCACGGCGCCTTTGATCGCGCCCAGCGGATTGCGGATCTCGTGGGCGAGCCCTGCGGCCATCTCGCCCAGCGCAGCGAGACGATCGCGTTCCTTGCGAGCCTCGTACACCGCGGAGTTCGCAATGGTTGTGGCGGCCTGCGTCACCACGCCGTCGAACAGGTCGATCTCTTCCCGCGAGAAGGGCTCGAGCAAGCGTTCATCGTCGACGAACAGGGCGCCGAGCAGCTCAGGCTCGCCGCGATCCTCGTCACGGCCAAGGCGGCCAACGATGGGCAGCGCGAGGCTGGCCTTGAGTGCCCCGAGCGTCTCCAGCATCTCGTCGAGCTCGACCTCGGCCTCGGGCCGGGCGCGCTGACGTTCGCGCTGCAGCACGTCGCGCAGCTGGGTGCCGTGGCGGAGCATGCGGTCGAGCAGGGGCCGCCTCGTCGCGAGGTCGAGCCTTGCGAGCGGCAACGGACCGAGATGACGCGACAGGGCGAGCGCGGCACCTTGGCGGTCGATGAGGTAGAGGCTTGCCTGGGTCACGCGCCCCGAGGTCTGCAACTCGGCGATGACGAGCTTGGCCATCTCGTCGGGATCGATCACGTTGAGGAGCTTCAGTCGCAGCTGCTGGAGGATCTTGCGCAGCACGCTGCGGTCACGAAACAGCCAGCCTTCGAGGCGTGACTCGATCTCGGTGCGGACCGGCTCGAGCAGGACCAGCACCGCGAACGAGGCGACCGCGGCGTTGAAAACGAACAGCGAGCGATTGCTTTCGTCGCGTGACGGGATCCACAGCAGCAGCAGGGCATACAGCGCGGTCACGACCACCACCAGCACGCTCAGACTCACGATGCGCAGCGCGACCTCGGGCAGATCGAGCAGCCGCTCACGCACGAGCGTCTGGGCGACGAAGTACAGGTACACCGCGGTGACGATGGGCCCCACGCCCGGTACCCAGGGCGAGCTGAGCACCAGCGTCGCGAGGCTGGCGTAGAACAGGTAGCGCAACCGGGGCGCGGCGGACGTGCCCTCCGCGGCCCGGGCGGCCCGCCATACCCTCGTGGTCGCGAGCAGCAGGCCCACGATGACGTACGCGCCGAGCACGAGCTGCACGAACTCCCACTGCGGCAGCTCGCGGAGGCTGGGGAAGAACAGTGCCACGGTCTGTGCGGCGATCAGCACGGTGCCCAGCCGGCGTTGCCAGCCTCCGTAGCGGGTGACACCCACGGCGGGAACGAAGCTCGACAGGCTCCGCTCCGCGGTCCACGGCAGCAGCAGGCTGATGGTCTGCGCGAACCACCCCGACAGCCACAGCCCGGGAAACCCGTAGAAGAACCGCCCGAGGTGGAACAGCCCGAGGTTGAAGCAGAACACCGCGAACAGCACGAAATTGTCGCGCTTGCGATCCCGCAGCACCACGGACGTCCCGATCGCAAAGGCGACCGTCGCCGCAAGCAGCGAGCTGAGGCTCTCGCTCAACGACGTGGTCGGCACGGTAGGGAGTGTAGCGCCGCGGCTCGAAGGGGGCGCGACAACAGTGCAGGGCGCAAGCTGCTCGAGGCGCAGTTGGACCAGCGGACGCCAAGTCCCCGCAAGGCGGCTGCCCGGGCCTCGCACGCGGTCGCGTGCCAATCGCGGCCCAGCGCTGGCGCCTGGCGCGGGGAATGTGGCATGCTGCTGCCGCAATGGCCGGTCAGCAGCTCATCGACAACGAGAAGCGGGCACAACAGAAGGCGCGCGCGATCGCCTCTGACATCTACCTGTACAACAAACAGAAGATCGAAGAGTCGTTGATGTCGGACACGTTCTTCGATGATCCCGGACTCTCCGAGCTCATCACCGAGGGCCGCGATCTTTTTCGTGCTGCCGTGACGCCCGAGTGTTTTCGGCGCAACTTCTATGATCGCGCGATTGTCGATCGCGTGATCAAGCCGATGGCGGCCCTCAAGTCGCCGATCTGGTAGTGGCGCCGCCCGCCGATCCCGACGCGGTGCCTGGGCTTCGCTGGTCGCTCGAACTCGTGCCTGATGGGGTGCGGGCCGACTTGGCGGTACTGAACGCCTTGGCGCGGGTCGGGGTGGCTGTCACGCGGTCGGCGGTGCAGCGCGCGTTTGCGGCGGGGCTGGTGACTGTCGCTGGCAAGCCCTTGCGACCGGCGTCTGTCGCGACGTCGCGGCTGCGGGTCGAGGTGGAGCTCGTGGCGCCACGGCCGTTGCGCGCCGAGCCTGAAGCGATTCCGCTGGTGATCGTGCACGAGGACGACGCGCTGGTCGTGATCGACAAGCCCGCGGGTATGCCCGTGCACGCCGGCCCCGGACATCCGCGCGGCACCTTGGTCAACGCGATTCTCGGTCACCTCGGTGTCGGCCCCGAGGCGCTGCCGGTGCTGCCGGGCAACGACGCCACGCGCCCGGGGATCGTGCACCGGCTCGACAAGAACACCAGCGGGTTGCTCGTGGTGGCGAAGCACGCGGCGGCGCAAGAACATCTCGCGGCGCAGTTTCGCCGCCACACGATCGGTCGGGCATACCTGGGCATCGTCCATGCAGTGCCAAGCTGGACGCAGCTTCGGCTCGACACTGGGCATGGGCGTGACCCCGCCGATCGCCGCCGATTCAGCGCCGAGGTCGGTGGTCGACGAGCGATCACCGACGCCGTGGTGCAGCGTGTGCTGCATGGCGCCGCAGTGGTCCGCTTCGCGTTGCATACGGGTCGTACCCACCAGATTCGCATGCACGCCCGCAAGCTTGGGCACCCGATTCTCGGCGACGTCCTGTACGGTCACGTGCCTGCGGATCCACGCGTTCGCGCGGCGGTGTCCGAGTTGAACCGCCATGCCCTGCATGCCGCCGAGCTTTCGTTCGAGCATCCCGACGGCCGCATGCTGGCCTGGGTGAGCCCGCTGCCGAGCGAGCTGGCATCGATCGTCGATGCGCTCGCCGAGCCGCCGGCATGACCGCTACAATCGACCGGTCGTGTTCGACACCGATCCTCAGTTGACCGCGATCGCCGGTCTGGTTCACGGTTTTACCGATCGCCACGGCGGGGTCAGCACCGCGAAATACGCCACGCTGAACATGGCCAGCAAGTGGGGCGATGACCTCGGTGCCGTCGCCGAGAATCGCCGCCGGGTGGCGGCCCACGCCGGGTTCACGCTCGAGCAGCTGCGATGCGCCCGACAGGTGCACGGCAGCGAGGTCCTGCACGCGCTCGCCACGGACGACGCAAGCACTGCGGATGCCCTATGGTGCCGGCGAGAGGATGCCGTGGTGGTGGGGGTCTTGACGGCCGACTGCGTGCCGATCCTGCTCGCCGATGTCGACGGCACCGTGGCGGCTGCCGTACACAGCGGCTGGAGAGGCACCGTCGCCGACATCGTGGGTCGAACGGTGCGCACGCTCGTCGATGCCGGCATCGACG
>CANLQR010000587.1 GCA_947492135.1 Deltaproteobacteria bacterium
GATGGCGTCGCCAACCTGCTGGCGGGCGAAGAATGTGATGACGGAGCTCAGTCCCCGGGCTGCGACACGGACTGCACAACCGTGGTCTGCGGCGACGGCATCGAGAACAACAGCGCGGGCGAATTCTGCGACGACGGCAACAACGATGATGGCGACGGCTGCAGCGCCGTGTGCACCAACGAAGAGCCCAGCTCGACCACCGACGTCAGCGGATCCAGCGACAGCGGTAGCTCGGGAGGCGAATCGACGAGCGCGGACAGCGGCGACACCGATGTCGGTACCACCGGCGGTGGCACGGCTGGCGACACGGCTGGCGACACGACCGGGGACACGGGCAACACCTTCGACGACACCACTGGTGGCGGCAGCGCGTCGGCGTCGGAGACCACGACGTCGGGCCCGGCAGGCGATTCGAGCGGTGCCCCCGGCGCCGAAGGCGAGGCTGGCGGCACGGGAGGCAGCAACGCCGAAACCGGTTGTGGTTGCAGTACAGACGACCTCGACAACCGCCGCGGCGCCGCATGGTCGGTGATCGGACTGCTCGGCTTGGGCGCGGTCACACGTCGCCGCCGACCTCGCTGAAGAACCGACGCGACCTAGTCCCTAGCGCGGGGTCGGGGCCTGCGGCACCAAGGACAACTCGACCGACTTGCCCTCGCGCAACACGACGATCGGAATCGCCACCTCGGGCTTCATCTCCGCGAACGAGGCCATGTAGTCGTCGAGATTGTGGATGTCTCGAGATCCGATGCGCGTGATCACATCGCCCTTGACGAGGCCCGCCTTCTCGGCGGCCCCGTCCTTGCGGACGCCCGAAAGCCGCACACCATCCACCTTGGCGCCGTAGTCGGGGATGGTCCCCAGCGAGACCCGAAAGCCCCCACCGCGCGACGCCGCCGGGCGAGCGACCTCGACATAGTCGGGGACGATGGCGCCATGCTCCAGAGCCTCGAGGATCGCGAACGCATGGTTGGCCACGCTCGCGGCGCCCGCGAAGTTGATCTTGTCGAGGTCGTCGCTGGGGCGGTGGTAGTCCTCGTGCGGACCGGTGAAAAAATGCAGCACCGGGATCCGCGCCTCGTAGAAGCTGCCGTGGTCGGAGGGGCCGTAGCCGTCATCGGTGGTACGAACAGTCAAGGCCCCGCGATGGGTCTCGATGAGTCCCGGCCAGAGCTTCGACGTCCCTGCCCCAGCAACGACGAGACCGTCAGGGCCGAGTCGGCCGACCATGTCGAAGTTGAGCATGGCGGCAATCCGTGCGCGCTCGGCCTCGGGTAGCGACTGCACGAAGTGCTTCGACCCCAGCAGTCCCATTTCCTCGGCACCGAAGGCGATACAGACCAGATCGAACGGCCGCGTCGCCACGTCGGTAGCCGCGGCACGCTTGCAGATCTCCAGCACCGCCGCCACGCCAGAAGCGTTGTCATCCGCGCCGTTGTGGATCGCATGCTCGCCTGGCGCGAGCGAAGAGTCGGTCCCCATGCCGAGGTGATCCATGTGCGCGCCGACCACGATCACACGCTCGCTCTTGCCAGAGCCAGCCAAGCGCCCCGCGACGTTGGCCGTGGTGAGTCGGACCCGCTCGATCGGGGTCTGCAGCGTGCCGGGCTTGGGGCTGCGATGTCCGCGTTTGAGCCCCGCCGCGCCCGGGTCAGCGCCCTTGGGCTTGCCGACGAGCGCCTCGACCAGCGCCGCACTGCCGGGCTTGCCGACGAACAACGCGGGCAGCCCGAGGTCCGCGGCCTCGCCGTGGTTTGGGTACGCAGCCGCGCTCGGATCCCACAGCACGAACCCAATCGCGCCGTGGTCGCGCGCGGCGATCGCCTTGGTGGCCGCGCGGGTATTCGCCGGGCCCAGATGGGGATCGTCGGGGCCACCGACCAGCGCGACGACAATCGATCCGGCGACCTTCTTTTCGAGCCCGGCGTAGTCGCCCGTGCCCTTGCCCTCGGCCGCGATGCCGAAGCCGACGTAGACCAGGCGCGTGACCACCGGCGCGACGGAGTCCGCGGAGAACGGCACCATGGCGTGTGCGATCGCGATCCCCGAAACGTCGAGCACCGTCTCCTGCCCCGCCCGCAATCGGACGCCGTCGGTGATCTCGAACGGCTGGCTGTAGCCGTCGCCGAAGCCGGGCTGCAGCTTGGCGGCCTTGAACTGCTCGACGACGTACTGCTGCACGCGCGGGTCGGACTCGCTGCCGGGCGCCCGCCCCTGCTGGGCGTCGTCCGCGAGAAACGCGACGTGAGTGCGGATGGCCTCGGCATCGATGCTCGGCGGCGGCCCTACCACTGTGGGCGGCACCGGCGCCCGCTCGGGCGTGCAGCCGGACAGCGGGCCGACGAGCAAGGCAATGGCCACCCAAGATCTCGAGGACATGGACACGGGCATGAGCGGCCGGAGCATACCCGGCCGGCGTCAGGGTGCGCTGCCGAACGCCTCGATCGCGGCACGAACATCCTCGGGCAGGGCTTGCGAACGGTGGAAAGTCGGGCTGTTCGGGTCGAGGTCCATCACCGCGCACACGGTGCGGCCCACGGCTCGGACCGCGTCGTCCGGCCCACGCACCACATAGGCCAGATCGATCGAACTGCGCCCGAGCCTGGCCACGCGCAGTTCGATCCCCACCCGCTCGCCGAACCGCGTCGGAATGCGGAAATCGGCCTCGCTGTGCACGGATGGAAATCCGAGCTTTCGTCCGACGATCAGCTCCTGATATGGCAGCCCGAGCGCCTCGTCGAACCACGACTCCATGGCGGCGTGAAACATCTCGAAGAACCGCGGAAAGTACACGATACCGGCGGGATCGCAGTGCCCCCAACCGACGGCCACGGCCAATACGTGGACCCCACCGCCTTGGGTGCTCCGCTCGTCGGCTTCTTGCGCGGTGACCATGACCATCCACCGGCAGTGTATGCTCGGCCCATGTCGCTGGTCGAGTACGAGACTCTCGCGGGCATCGCCCGTATCACCCTGAGCGCGCCCCCGGCCAACTGCTACTCGCACGAGATGATGACCGAGCTCGATGTGGCGATCGTCCGCGCGAGGTTCGACGCCAACGTCCATGCGATCGTGCTGCGGGGCGCGGGCGAGAAGTTTTTCTGCGCGGGGGCCGACATCACGATGCTCCAGGGCGCCGACCCCTACTTCAAGTACAACTTCTGCCTCCACGCCAACGAGACCCTCGCCCGACTCGAGCAGACCCCCAAGCTGGTCATCGCCGCCATCGATGGGCACTGCGTCGGTGGCGGTCTAGAGATCGCGCTCGCTGCCGACCTGCGCGTGGCCCGGCGAGGCTCGGGCAAGTGCGGGCTGCCCGAGGTCAAGCTCGGTGTGCTGCCGGGCACCGGTGGCACCCAGCGATTGGTTCGTGCGGTCGGCAAGGCCAAAGCGATCGAGCTGATGGCCACCGGCATCACCTTCGATTTCGAGATGGCCGAGCGTCTGGGCCTGGTCAACCACGTCTGGGACGACCCGGATCACGCCAGCTTCCACACCCACGTGATGGCCTGGGCCAGCGAGTTCGTGCCGCCCAAGGCGGCCTCCCGTGCGGTTGGGTTCATCAAGCGGGCGTGTCAGAGCGGCGCCGAGGTCAGTCTTTCCGAAGGTCTCGTGCTCGAACGCGAGCTCCAGCAGCGGCTCTTCGAGGGCGACGACGCCACCGAAGGTCTGGCCGCCTATGTCGAGAAACGGGCACCAAAGTTCACCGGCTCTTGAAGACCAGACGCAGGACCATGCGACCCGTGCTCTGGTCCATTCTGGCTCCCCTGCTCGGCTGCGCCGCCGACGACGAACCGAACGTCAGCGGGACCTCGGTGGCCACCACGGACGCAAGCGACAGCCCCGCCGACGCCGGCGGGACCGGCGGCGAGGCCTGCGGCGACAGCCCGGAAACCCTCGCATCGTGCATCGACGCCGATCGCTACGCCGCGGACCTCGAGTTCATCGCCGACATCCGCCCGCCCGACAGCGAGCACTGGCAGCGGGTGCAGGACCTGTGTGTGGAACGCCTGGAAGCCGCAGGCTACGACGTCGAGACGCAGGGCTATGAGACCGGCGTCAACGTGATCGGCCGCCGCGCAGGTGTGACCACGCCCGCTGAGGTGGTCCTGGTCAGCGCGCACTACGACCACATCCCCGAGTGCCCCGGCGCCGACGACAACGCTACCGGCGTGGCGGCAGCGCTCGAGATCGGTCGGGTGCTCGCGCTCGCCGAGCTTCCGCGCACCGTGATGATCGCGTGCTGGGACGAAGAGGAGACCAACCTTCGCGGATCGACGGCGTGGGCGAACCAGGCGGCCGAGGACGGCCTCGACGTGGTCATGAACTTCAACTTCGACATGATCGGCTTTGCCTCCGACGAACCCAATTCGCAGATCATTCCGACCGGCCTCGACGCGTTGTTCCCCGACGCGGCGGCAGAGATCGCCGCCAACGAGTACCGCGGCGACTTCATCATGGTTGTCGCCAACGCCGCAGCCCAGCTGGCCACCACCGACTTCATCGATCAAGCACAGCGCGTCGCACTGCCAACGACACTGCTCGAGGTGCCTGAAGGCATGGAACTGTCCGAGGCGTATTCCGACACGCGGCGCTCGGATCACGCCTCGATGTGGGCCGTGGGATATCCGGCGCTGCTGCTCACCGACACCGCCGAGCCGCGCAACCGCAACTACCACTGCCGCGGCGGCCCGGATGTCGTGGAGGACCTCGACGAGGAGTTCGCGCTCGCCGTCGCCCGTGCGACGGTCGCGGCCACGGCGATCGTGGCC
>CANLQR010000588.1 GCA_947492135.1 Deltaproteobacteria bacterium
GACCCGTGCGGGCCAACCTCGTGGTGCGCCTTCTCCGACCTTGCCAGGCTCGAGGCCGTCTGCACCCCGTTGTGCACCGGTACGCTCCAAGATCCGATCTGCCCCGCGGGCCGGGTGTGCATCATCGATGACGAGAGCATCGTCGCCGAGTGCCAGATCGCATGTGACCCGTTCGACGCGAACGCATGTGCCCAGGGCACCTGCCAGCCCACCGCCCGTGGGTTCGGCTGCCTACAACCAGGTGTGCAGCAAGCCGGCGCGCAGTGCTACGAGGACGACTCGTGCGTCGGTGGGCTGGTGTGTGGCCCGGGAGACGAGGTCGCGGGGTGCTGCGCTGCGGGTTGCTGCACGCCGCTTTGCTCCCCCGAACATTCGTGTCCGCTCGGAGCCTGTGTCGCCTTTGATCCGCCGGTCCCAGGGGCCGAGGGCGTCGGGCGCTGCGCCATGCAGTGACCCGCGCGTAGGATCACCACTCGCACCCAATGGACTTGGTCGCGCTGCGGGCAGCCTCGAGCGCTGCAGCGCAGGCCTGCCCGAGTTGGTCGCGGCCGGGACCCGCCGCAGACTCCTGCCACGCCTTGCGGGTCTGCGCCATCGCGTCGACCAGCTGTGGGCGCGCCGCCTCGGGCATGTGGTCACGGATGCAGCGGTCGAACTTTGCGAGGTACTCATCGCATGCAGGGATCCCGGTGTGGATCGCGAACGCAGCTTTGGACGCGCCGGTATCGCCGCGGCGAATCGTGGTTGCGACGCCTGTTGCATCCCACTCGGTCCAATCACCGCGTTCGACACCTTCGATGATCACGCCTTGACGGGCCATGGTGCCATCGGTGCGAAAGCTGCGGAGCGCGACCGAGCCGTCTTCGCGATGCAGACTCTCGGTCGCGTGGCTGCCGTCGGCGAAAAATGTGATCCACGTGCCCGTAGGTTTGCCACGGTCATAGCGTTCGATGCTCCGCCTACGGCCGTCGGCCCAGAGATCGAGCCAGTCACCGTCGCGCAGGCCGTCGACGTGTTGACCACGGGTCCGAACCGCGCCGTCGGGATACCGCGCGAGGTACGGACCTTCGCGGACGCCATCGGGGCGCTCACACCACATTGCGGTCGAGTCGCTGCGCATCGCTGTGCCGACGGCGCACTCGATCGCGACCGCTTGCGGCGCGGGCTCGGGTACGGAGACGACGGTCGGTGCCAGGCCCGTGGTCGGTTTGCACGCTGCCGCGACCATGAGCGTGGCGCTGGCAATGGCGCGGAAGATCGTCATCACCCAAGGATATCGCAGACCGATCTGCGGCGCCGCGCGGAGGGTGGTCTTCTCGTCCGCGCTGCGCGTCGCGACGCGCACGATCGTCGGCGGGGCAGGCGAGGTGTCCTCAGGGTCGAGGAGCAGTAGCCCACGCCTGTACCCACGGCGTGGCGCGGTAGCGATCCAAGCCATCGGGTAACACGGTGACCACGGGGCCGTCGCAGTCGCCGCGTGCGGCCACCCGCAGCGCCGCGACCACGTTTGTGCCCGCGGAACCGCCCACCAGCAGCCCTTCTTCTTGCACGAGGCGCCGGACCATCGCGAAGCTCTCCTCGTCGGTCACGCGCTCGGCGCTGTCGATGACGTCGCGGTGAAGGTTCGCGGGAGGTTCGCTCGCGCCGATGCCCTCGACCGCGTAGGCGCCGTCGGGTCCGAAGACTCCGGTCTCGACCCAGTCGGCGAGCACCGACCCCACCGGGTCGGCGAGCACGACGCGGACGTTGGGCCAAGCGGCCTTGAGTCGTCGACCAACCCCGGTGATTGTACCGCCGGTCCCAGCACCGGCCACGAAGGCACCCACGCGGCCACGGGTCTGGGCAAGAATCTCGACGGCGGTGGTCTGCTCGTGCGCGCGGATGTTGGCCGGGTTGCGGAACTGATCGGTGAGAAACCATCCGCGCTCGGCGGCCAAGCGTGCCGCGACCGAGCGAAAATTCTCTGGACTCGACGGCGGAGCGTTGGGGGTGATGATGACCTCGGCACCGAGCGACGCAAGGGCAACGCGTTTGTCGGCCGACATCTTCGCCGGCATCACGCATACCAACCCGTAGCCCCGGGCTGCGGCGACCAGCGCGAGGCCAACCCCGGTGTTTCCGGCGGTGGCTTCGACGAGCGTCATGCCCGAACGCAGTACGCCGCGGGCCTCGGCATCGTCGACGATCGCCACCGCGATGCGATCCTTGATCGAGCCGCCGGGATTGAGGTGCTCGCACTTGACCAGCACCGGCATCGCCAGGCCCTGGCCAATGCGCAACAGCGGCACCAGGGGCGTGGCGCCGATGTGCTGGAGAATGCCCGACGTCGCCACCGCTTCGAGCCGCAGTGGAGTGTCTGCGTCAGCCGGCGATTTCTTGTCGTGAGATCCGCAGCAGCGGCTCGCGCTGATCGGGCTCACGCACGCGCTGTTCGAAGCCACCCGCGACGTGGTCGGCAACCTCGAAGGTCGCCGAGCCGGGTCCGATCTCGATCGCGCCGACCTGGCCGCTGTCGATCTCGCCGCGGCGGCACAGATGCGACAGCAGGCGACTGGGTGTGGCGCCCTTGCGATGGCCCCAGTTGATCGAGAAGCGGATGAAACGGCCGGTGTGGCGGGTGTGCTTGGCCCGGGTCGCGGCGGTGCGGCGCTTGTCGTCGGTCGCTGAGACCGAGCGTACGAACTTGGGCGCGCAGGGCAGGGCGGGCGCGGCGAGCTGTAGCAGCGTCGCGACCACGTGCGCGGCATCGCGGCCCTCGAGCAGCTCGGCGGCTTGGGCGAGGCTGCGCGCTGCAGCGGGTACGGCGAGCCGAGTGTTCACCAGCGCGCGCGTGCGCTCGCCGAGCGCCTCGTGGATCTCGTCGGCGGTGGGCAGCGGTCGCCAGTGCACCTCGACCTTCGCGGCATGCAGGAGCCCAGCAGCGTGGCGTTGCGCGCGGATCGGCACCAACAACAGCGACTTGCCCTTGCGGCCGGCGCGACCGGTGCGGCCGCTGCGGTGGGTGTAGTCGTTGGGATCCTTGGGCAGATCGACCTGGATCACCAGGGAGATGTCGGGAACATCGAGACCACGCGCGGCGACGTCGGTCGAGACCAGGATGTCGACCACGCCGCCCTTGAACGCCTCGAGGGCGCGGTTGCGTTGGGCCTGGCTCAGCTCGCCCGAGAGCGATTGCACGGCGAAGCCATCCGCGGTGAGTCGATCGGAAAGCTCGGCGGTATCGGCACGTCGCTCGACGAACACCAACACGCGCTCGCCCTGGGCGAGCAACAAGGCGTTGACGATGGCGCCGTAGGTGTCTCCGCGGTCGACGAGCGAGGCGGAGTGCTCGATGTCGTCGTTGGCGGCGCCGAGTTCAGTGCCTTGGAGGTGCAGCGCGTCGACCTGGACCTTGTCAGCGAGTCGACGCACCTGCGGGGGGAACGTCGCGGACACCAGGTGCGAGCGACGCTCGGGTGGCACGGCCTCCACGATGGCCTCGAGATCCTCGCGAAAGCCCATGTCGAGCATGCGGTCGGCCTCGTCGAGCACCAGGTGCCGAACGTTGCTTCCGTTGATCGTGCCCCGTCGCACGTGGTCGAGCAGACGACCCGGCGTCGCGACCACGATCGTCGGCGCCCGACGCAGCGCATGGCGCTCGCGGATCATGTCGGTGCCGCCGGTCACGGCTTCGACACGCACGTGGGTGAGGCCGGCAAGCAGCCAGCGCAACTCGTCGCGCACCTGCATCGCGAGCTCTCTGGTCGGCGTCACGACCAGCACGCGAGTGCCCACGCACGCCTCGGGATCCAGGAGGTCTTCGGCGAGCACGAACCCCAGCGCCACGGTCTTGCCCGAGCCGGTCTGCGACGAGATCCGCAGGTTGCGACCCTTGGCCTCGGGCGCGAGCACGGCACGCTGCACGGCGGTGAGTTCCAAGAACCCGCGAGCCACCATCGCCTTGTGCAGCGCGTTGGGAATCGCGGGGTCAGCGGCGAGGGACTCGACCACAACGGGCGTCTCGGGGTTCGTCACGGGGCGCAGACTGGCCGCGGTGCGACCTCATGTCCACTGCGCGAACACACGCGCCGGTGACTTTCGGTCGACGTGTGCGCTTCACCGCGCAGGGGCGGAGGTGAACTCGAGCTCGCAAGCGAGGCCGTCGGACCGGAAATCCGGCGCTTCGCACTGTCGGCCTCCGAACGCTGCACCCACGGCAACGGCGATCCACGTGGCGCCTGCGACGACCAGCATGACAATGCGCCAACGCACAGGTATCGCAATCTCGGAGAGCAGGCGGACGGCGACCAGGCTCGTCGACGCAAAAGGCACAACGAGCACCAGGGTCAGCCCAGCGCTGTCGGGCAAGAATCCATGAAAGCTCGCCTCGCGCAGGAACTCGGGGTCGACGCAGGCCCAGGCCGGGAAGGCCGTGACCGCTAGAACCAATGCTCGGGTCCGGCGGTCTTGCGCCCATCCCATGGCCGCGAGGCCCACGCCGTGGACCAGGGGAATCCACGCGAGGGCCACGACGTCTAACCCCAGCAGCAACGCGCCCGGCGCGATCGCCAGGACCAGCGCAAGCGTACCGGCGCTGCGGACCAGGTGCGGGCGAGAGCGCAGCCACACCGAGCCCGCAGCAAGCAATGCGCCCACCACCAGCAACGTGCTGACCGTCCATCGACCCGGCGCGTGGATCCACGGCTGGGGATGTCGACCCAGTGCCAGCGCGAGGAACTCCACGGCTGCGGTGACCAGCCACGCGAGCAGCACGATGCCCAATGCCAGCAG
>CANLQR010000589.1 GCA_947492135.1 Deltaproteobacteria bacterium
CGAGCAAGGGCGAGCTCCGCTGGGAGGTCGAGGATCCCGATGGACGCGTGCGAGTGTTCGCACCGATCCCCGGCGAGTCGGCGCAGGAGCGCGATCGTGGGCGCGCTCGCCTCGTCGGGGTGCGCGATGCCGCCGGCAATGTGATCGCGCTGCACTACGACGAGCGCGCGCGACTGGTCCGCGTCGTGGACTCCGCTGGCCGCACGCTCGAGCTCGAGAATGACACGAAGGGCCGACTGCAGCGGCTGTGGGTGCCGGCGTCCGACGGTCGCGGGCTGCGGCAGCACGCGGAGTATCGCTACGACGCGGCCGGCGATCTCGTCGAGGTCGTCGATGCGTGCGGCAAGTCGTGGCGCTTCGAGTACGACGACCACCTGCTCGTGCGCGAGCGTGATCGCGAAGGGCTGTCGTTCTACTTCGTGTACGACGGTCGCGATCGATATGCGCGGTGCGTTCGCACGTGGGGTGACGGTGGGATCTACGATCACGTGATCGACTACGACCGCCGTGCGCTCACGACGGTCGTGACCGACTCGCTCGGCCATGCTACGCGCTACCGCATGAACGGGCTCGGGCTGGTCACCGAGATCGTGCAAGCGGACGGCACGAGCGTGCTGCGTGAGTACGAGCCGACGACCTGGCTCGCGGCGGAGATCGACGAGACCGGCGCGGCGACGCGCTACCACTACGACGAGCGCGGCAATCGAGTGATGATCGTCGAGCCCGAGACCGCCGCGGGCAAGCGCGTGACGAAGATCCGTCACGACGCGAAGGATCGGCCGATCGAGCTCGTCGATCCGCAGGGCGCGACGTGGGCGTGGGAGTACGACTCGGCGGGTCGGGTGGTCGCGCGCGTCGATCCGCTCGGGCATCGCACGAGCTACGTGTGGGAAGACAGCGTGCTCGCGGCGGTCGTCGATGCCGCGGGACATCGCACGGCGCTCGGCTACGACAGTGCGAAGAACCTCGTCGCGATCACGACACCCGACGGGCAGGTCGCGACGCGGCAGTACGACGCGCTCGGGCGGCCGGTCGCGATCACGGATGCGAAGGGCGCGACGCAGCGGCGGCAGTACGACGCGCTCGGGCGTGTCGTGCACATCGACGAGCCCGACGGGAACGTGCGCGATGTGGCGCGCGACGGTGAAGGCAGGATCGTGCGCGCGCGCGATCGATTGCGCGACGTGGAGCTGCGTTACGCGGGCATGGGTTGGCTCGCGGCGCGCACGATTGCGGGTACGCCAAACCCGGCGACGGTCCAGTGGCGACACGACACCGAAGGTCGTGTGATCGCGGTCGTCGACGAGCGCGGGCAGGAGCATCGATTCGAGCGCGACGTGGTCGGGCGGATCGCGATCGAGCACGGCATCGGGGGGATCACGACGCGGTTCGAGCGGGACCCGGCGGGGCGCGTCGTCGTCGAGCGTCGGCCGGGCGACGTGATCGTGCGGCATGCGTACGACCCGGCGGGTGCCTTGGTGGAGTCGGGGTTTCCGACGGGCGGCACGGAGCGGTTCGCGTACGACAAGTCGGGTCGCCTGGTTTCGGCGACGAACGACGATGCCGAGGTGCTGCTCGATCGCGATGCGCTCGGCCGCATCGTGAAGGAGAGCACTGCGCAGCGTGGTGATCCGGTGGTGATCGAGCGCAAGTACGATCACGACGGGCTGCGGATCGGGTTGTCGTCGAGCCTCGGTGCCGACGTCACGGTGCAGCGCAACGCGATGGGCGACGTGCTGCGGATGACGCAGCGCGGCGCGGCGGGCAAGTGGGAGGCGAGCTTCGGTCGCGACGTGATGGGCGACGAGATCGAGCGGCTGCTGCCTGGTGGTGTGCGATCGACGTGGTGGCGCGATGCGGTCGGCCGGCCGACGCAGCACGTCGTTGCGAGCGGTGACCGGGTGCAGCGACAGCGGCGGTACGAGTGGGGTGCGGGCGATCGGTTGCTGTCGATCGAGGACTCGGGCAGCGCGGTGCAGCGCGAGCACGACGGCCGTGGGCTGCTCGTGCGCACGTTCGCCGACGAGACGACGATCGAGGGCCGGTGGCCGGACGAGCTCGGACGCATCTTCGAGACACCGGCGCGGACCGATCGTGAATACGGAGAGGGTGGCGAGCTGCGCTGGCGTCGCGACGCGTCGGGCACGACGAGATACACGCACGACGCCGAGGGCCGGCTCGCAACGCGGATGGATCCGGGCGGCGGCACGTGGCGCTACTGGTGGAACGACGCGGGTCGACTCGCGCAGGTGGATCGGCCGGATGGTGGTGCGGTCGCGTTCACGTACGACGCGTTGGGGCGGCGGCTCGCGAAGAGCACGGGTGGTACGCGAACATGCTTCGCGTGGGACGGCCAGCACGTGCTGCACGAGTGGACGGAGGCGGCCGAAGCTCCGCAACCGCGCGCGTTGCCGGGCGAGGATGCGCGAGAAAAGGCGCTGCTCGCGGTGAAGACGGAGCTGTCGCGCATGCTGCCGCCGGAGCAGGCAAGCGCGCGGTGGGAAGCGCAGCTCGAACAGACGGCGAAGCGACATCCGGGCTTGGTCGCACGACTGCGGGCGGCGGAGGGTGCGGCGGAGGCTGCGAAGGACGACGTCGCGGGCGAGGTGATCACGTGGCTGTTCGCGCCGGGTGGTCACGCACCGATGGCGCGCGTGACTGCGTCGGGCGGCCACGCGATCGTGACGGATCAAGTCGGCGCACCGCTGGTGGTGACGGACGATCGCGGCGAGGTGAAGGCCCAGCTCGTGACGGACAGTCGCGGTCGGGCAGAGATCGACGGTGACGCGAAGCTGTGCCCGTGGAGGTTCGCAGGGCAGTACCGCGACGACGAGACGGGGCTGCACTACAATCGATTCCGCTACTACGATGCGGATGCTGGTCAGTACATCTCGCGGGATCCGTTGGGGCTGCGCGCGGGACTGCGGGTGTACGGGTACGTTGGGGATCCGGGGGTCGCGGGAGATCCGCTCGGGTTGTCACCGCAGCCGGGGGCGGGGTGTGGGGGTGGGGTCAGCGAAAAGGGAGCGAAGCGCGGCCCAAAGCCGTGGCCTGACGGGCCGCACAACCAGACGATCAAGAGACGAATCGAAGAGCTGGAGGCGGAGGGTCATGTGCTGATCGCTGGCGGGCCTCGAACCGAAGAGGTCGTGGAGATTGAGGGGGGAACGAAGACGCGTCGACGCCCCGATATCACTACGATCGCTCCCGATGGAACAATACATCGCGAGAATGTGGGGCGCACTACCGCAGCGGGAGAACCAGTCCGGCGGGAAGTCGAGGCCCTGGACGACTTGGAGTCAGCTACTGGCACCAGGCCGGTGTTCATCCCTTACGATTAGGTAGGTGCGCATTGCCGTCCCGCAGCCTCGAGTTTTTCATGACGCCAGCAGAATTCGAAGAGTTCGTGACGAGCGAACTGACTCCGCGAGGCATGCAGGTCCTGGATCATCGGGGGCTAGGCTACGAACCGTCCGGGAGCACAACAAAGGTATCGGGTGTGCTCCACATCGCCCCCGATTGTGTCCCGCGCGATGCAAAGACGCGCATTCAACCGGGCAGGGAGGGCTGGCTCTCGCTCAGCTTCTTCCCTCCGGCCGACAATTGTCTCTTCAAAGGTCAGCTCGGTGCGCGATCAGAGTGGGAAGATCCCGACACGTCCACGGGACGTGACAACCCTGAAGTCATCGCTTTTTTTGCTACGGTGGCGGGCTGGCTCCGGCGTCGGCTGCCGCTAGGCACTGTGATGTCTAGTCGGGGCAAGAGTCGCGTCGTTCGCACCGTGCACTGTTCGCTTGGGGCGAGAGATTGGGCCAATCAAGGCGGCAGGCTTTGCCAAGCGGGCGTGGTCAACTCTGAGTTTCATCCCGCCGAGACGCGTCCGCTGACATCCAAGCCAAGTGGACCGAAGAGAAAATGAGGCGCTACTCCTCGAGCAAGCTCTACCGGCGCACTTCAGCTTGCGTCCGTAGGTGTCCCATTTCGATGACTACCGACCTCCGGGCTCCGAAGCTCTCGCCCGCGCCTTCTTCGCCGATGGCTGACTGCTTCGGCGACACATGGAAGCTGTTTGCCGAGCCGGGCGTTCGGGATTCTCGTGTGATCGGTCGGTATTGACGGACGTATCCATCACTCGACGCAGCAGAGACTGACGGGGACATCGAGAACGACGTCACCGACAGCGGTCCCAATCGCGGGTCCGCAATCGGGATCTGGTTCCCCCGGAAAGTAGCGTGCATAAGGGCAATCATGCGCCCCGTCGCCGGTGCAGTCGGTATTGCTACACGCCGTCGGTAGTGGGACTTCTTCGCTCGACTCGGCACCGCAGACGAAATCATCGAAATCGTAGAACTGAACGTAGCCTCCGTCGCAGTGGCCTTGCACGTCCCCGGTGCAGTCGCATTCACATGCTCGCGTGTCGTCGACCTCTCGAAAGGCCTCGATTCGCGTGGGATAGCCCTGCGGGCACTCGGTATCTCCATCGCGCCATACGCAAATGTGATCAGCACTCGCGGCGCAGACCTCCGATTCTGAACAAGTCGGCTCCTGCATCGGGCCCGCACAAAGAGTAGCCACTGTCGTCGTGACTTCTCCCAATTCAAGCTGTTGGGTTCCGACCACACAAGCACCACCGAGGACATCAACCGGCCCCGCGAAAACAGAGCGAGGATTGACGGCAGGGCATACGCATCTAATCACCATGAGAGGCGAGTACTTTCATGAGGAAATCTTCGTTCCAGCCGGCCTCGAGGCGTCGGTTCTTGA
>CANLQR010000590.1 GCA_947492135.1 Deltaproteobacteria bacterium
CTCGAACTTCGCGCAGCTCGAGCGCGAGTTCGACGTGCCCGCGCCGCTGCCCGACGACGAGGCCGCAGCAGCGCTCGCCGTGAGCACCGCCGCCGGGATCACCGACGAGCTGATCGATGTGTACCGCGTCAGCGATGACGAGCTCGAGATCGCGTTCGAGGGCCGCATCCTGCACGCCAACCCCAAGACTGGCCACGTGTTCGAGGAGAGCCAGGAGCCGAGGTTCTTCCTGCGCGCCGCCAACTGGCTGCACCTCAACCGCGGCAAGAAAGCGTGGACGTGGTTCGCGGACAGCTACGCCATCGCACTGGTCGTGCTCGCGACCTCGGGGTTGTTCATGATCCCCGGAAAAAAGGGGTTGCTCGGGCGCGGCGCGGTGCTCGGGTTGCTCGGCGCGGCCGCACCGCTGGGCTACCTGTGGTACGTCGGCGGGCCGTAGCCCGACCGCGGTTTTCCGCGCCCAGTGGCCAGGCCTACTGCGGCGGATAGCCGGGCTGCTGCGGATAACCCTGCTGCTGCGGATAACCCTGCTGCTGCGGATAACCCTGCTGCTGCGGGTATCCCTGCTGCTGCGGATAGCCCTGCTGCTGCGGGTGGCCGCCCGGCGGCAACGCACCCATGCCTGCACCCAGCGCCCCCTGCGGATCCTCGAACAGCGTGATCGCGACCACCTGGCGGAACATCCCCAGGATTCGACGCTCGTCGCGGAACGACACGATGTGGCGACTCGTGCCGCCCTCTGCGTTGAGGGTTTGCTCGTAGAGCGCAGGATCGAGCGTCTTGGTGAAGAAGCGGTAGTTGCACTCGACGAAGCGATACATCACCTGGCGATTCTGATTGTCGCGACGGCGCCGCAAGACGAAGAAGTAGGTCTCGCGCGGAAAGATACCCATGAACCGGGTGAGATGTTTGAAGCCGAACGCGACCTCGAAACCGCCGTGGGCGGCGGCGTTGAGCGCCGTGGTCATGCCCTTGACGTCGACGGTCTGCGTGAACAGCCGGGTCTGGAACGTGAACATCTTGTACTCGTACGCGGGCTCATCCGGCTCCCACTTGAATACGATGTTGAGTGCGAGTGCCTGCAGCACCAAGGCCACCCGCCGCGGCTCGACGGTGACCTCCTCGCGCTTGAAACGGTAGCCACCTTGCGAGGCCTCGTTGATGACTTGATCGAGCTCGCGCGGATCGGCGGCCCCTGTGAAAAAACCGAGCGGGTAGCTGCGAACGCGAAAACGCATGGCGAGGAAGGTACCACAGGGCTCCTGCGCCACTGCCGAGGTCCCAGCGACGGTGTCGTAGGCTCCACCCCACAAGCTGCGCGGTGTAACCGACAACCGAGACCGGTCGCATCGAGCCAGAGACGCGACCGTGCGCGCGGTATGTGACTTGCACGAGCCAGTCCCATGCAACTCGTGCCCTGCGCCCTCGTCGTCACCATCTGCGTGCTTGCGGCGTGCGCCACTGCGCCCGCGAACGACCAGTCCAACGAGACCAGCTCGGGCGACACTTCGCTGGCCACCGGGCCCCAGGGCTCGGACGAGGACAGCACGACCAACGCGACGACCTCGGGCGCCGGCTCGAGTGGTCCCGCGCAAGCCGACAGCAGCTCGAGCGACACCGTCGACCCCGACTCCGGCTCGAGCGGCGAGCCGAGCACCGGTCGCGTCCACGTCGTGCTCTTTACCCACATCGAGGATGCGTCGCCGCCGGGCATGCTGGGCACTCCCGAGAGCATCACGCAGTTCATGGGCATGCGCGCCAGGATGATCGAGATGGCCGAGTTGGCGGACAGCCATGGGCTGCAGTGGGTGTTGCAGCCCGACTGGAAGATCCTGGAGGCGGCGCTGCAGTACGAGGACGCCGAGACCACAGCCACCACCAACGGCAAAGGCTTTCTCCAATACCTCCGCGAGGACCTCGGCGTGGTCATCGACCCGCACTCGCACGAAAACGGCGGCTACAACTACACCGACGTCGCCCACCTGCTCGAGCGGCTCGAGGTCGGTGGAAGCACCGTGATCGGCGGCCACATCTGGGACCCGTCGCTGCCGCAGTTCCAGCAGTGGGATCGGTTCCGCGAGCCGGTCGATGGCGTCGCGTATCCCGACGCGACCTGGCGAGGCGACATCCTGATCGGCAGTGGCACGCCAAACCACGTCAACGACCCGATCATCAGCGGAATCTGGCGACCGCTGGACCGCGACAACTACTGGACCGACGACCCCGACGGCAACATCGTGGCGGTCGGAGCCTGGCACGAGCAGGTGAGCGGCGTGCAGGCGCTGGTCGACGCCTACGCCGATGGCACGGTCCCGCCCGAGCGGCTGCTCACCGCCTCGTGGAACGTCACCCCGACCGAGATCATGGCCACGGACGGCTTGGCCGCGATCGAACAGGACGTGCTGTTGCCACTGGTGGCCTTGCGTGACGACGGCCTCGTCGTGGTGACCGATTTCACGACCTTGATCGACACCTGGCAGACCGACTTCGGGGGCGAGGCGTACGTCTACGAGCCCTGACCGCCGGGTGGTTTCGGCCCTTCCACTATCGCCGGGCCGTCGCGAATCGGCGATGATGGGCCTCACCGATGCAGTGGACCCGTCGCCAAATCCTCAGAACGCTACCGGCCGCAGCCGTCGCTCCCGCGATCCTCGGCTGCGAAGGCAAGGGCACGCCGGTGGTCCGGCCGCCCAAGGATGGACGCAGCACGATCCTCGCCCGGCTCGCCGCCCGGGCGACCCAAGACGGTGCGGGCGCCAACCTGCATCGAGTGTTCCCCGGCCCCGATCTGCAACACCTCGATCCGTTTGTGTTGTTCGACGATTTCGACGTCACCGAGCCCGCGGGATTCCCCGAGCATCCGCACCGCGGATTCGAGGCGTTCACGTACATGATCGCCGGCTCGTTTCATCACCGCGACAACCTCGGCAATGATTCCGAGATCGGCCCGGGTGGAACCCAGCGGTTCAACTCGGGTGCAGGCGCGCGCCACTCGGAGATGCCAGGCCCTTCGAAGAGCAACCGCGGCATGCAGCTGTGGGTCAACCTCGCAGCCGCCGACAAGTCGATGGCACCCGAGTACGAGGGCATCGCGGGTCGCGACATGCCGGTGGTCGAGCGCGACGGCCTGCGCATTCGCACCGTCGCCGGGGCGCAGTCGCCGGTCCGATTGCGCACGCAGGTCGAGATCCTCGACGTCGAGATGCTCGCCGACGCGGGCTTTGCTCGCGAAGTCGCGCCGGGGCACAGCGCGGCGCTCTACGTCCTCGACGGGACCATCGAGCTGCTCGGTGAGCCGGTGCTCACGCGCAGTGCAGTGGTCCTGGGGGCGGGCGCTGCCGAGCTGACGGGCAGCGCGGGTGCGCGGATACTGTGGCTGACCGGGCGCCCGCACGGCCAGCCCATCCGCCAACGCGGTCCTTTCGTGGACTAAAGGCGCAGCGCCGGCTCGCCGCGCGAACAACGGCAAGCAGGCCGGACGGCGCTGAGTTAGCCTGCGCTCAGAGTCCCCGTGCAACGCCTTTGTGCTGTTCCCTACGTCTCGGTGCTGTGGCTGCTCTCGGGCTGCGCCGAGGATGCGCCGGATGCCGACGAGGGCTCGTCGAGCGGCGCGTCCGACAGCGCGACGTCGTCGGGCCCAGACACCTCCGCGACCTCCGCGACCTCCGCGACCTCCGCGACCTCCGCGACCTCGACGGCCTCCGGTTCGACCGGCGACGACCCAACCTTCCCCGACGACCTGCCGCCCGCGGGCAATCCCGACGGCGAGTGCGAGGTCCCGGCCGAGGCCGGACTCGCCGACAGCACGAGTCCCACGACGGTGATCGGTGACGGTACCCCCGCGAGTTGCACCGGCGATGCCTTCATCGACGCGGTCGCACAGGGTGGCGTCATCACGTTCAACTGCGGGCCCGATCCCGTGGTGATCGCGGTCGACCGCACCGCGAAGGTCTTCAACGACACCGGGCCCGAGATCGTCATCGACGGTGGCGGCCTGGTCACGCTCGATGGTGGCGGCGCGGTGCGGATCCTCTACATGAACACCTGCGACGAGGCGCAGGTGTGGACCACGCCCAACTGCGACAACCAGGATCATCCCCGCCTGACGGTGCAGAACCTGACGTTCGTCGGCGCCAATGCTTCGGGCCAGGATCCCGAAGGGGGTGGAGCGATCTTCGCCCGTGGCGGTCGGCTCAAGGTCGTCAACTCGAGGTTCTTCGGCAACCGCTGTGACGAGGTCGGGCCGGACGTCGGCGGCGGCGGAATCCGAGCGTTCGATCAGTTCGATGACCTGCCCCTATACGTCGTGAACAGCACCTTTGGCGGCGCCGAGGGGCTGGGCAACGAGTGCTCGAACGGCGGTGGCATCAACAGCATCGGGGTGTCGTACACCGTCATCAACTCGCTGTTCAGTCACAACCGGGCCATCGGTAACGGCGCCAACCCGGCCGAGCCAGGGACGCCGGGCGGTGGCAACGGCGGAGCGATCTGTACCGACGGCAACACCATGACGCTCACGCTGTGCGGCGTCAGCATCCGCGACAACGTCGCCAACGAAGGCGGCGGCGCGGTGTTCTTCACCAGCAACGACCAGACCGGATCGCTCGTCATCCGCGACTCGGTGCTTTCCGGAAACCCGAGTCTGGGTTTCGAAACCGACGGCTATCCGGGGATCTTCGTGATCGCCAGCGGGCCGCCGCAGGTCGAGAACTCGACCCTCGAGTGACCCGCGCATCGACAGAGCCAAAGATCGTGACCGA
>CANLQR010000591.1 GCA_947492135.1 Deltaproteobacteria bacterium
GGTCCGCGACCCGATGGACGCACTGCTGTCGTTCGAGGTCGTCGACGAACGCGGCGCGCCGGCGGACGGGCGTTACGCCTGCACGATCGACGGCGCACCGAACAGCGGTCCGCTGGCTCGCACCACGCATGCGTTCCGCGAGCTGTCGAGCTCGGCGCGAGGACGCTTGCGACTCGAGGATCTGCGATGGTTGGATCTGCCGTTCGACGGGCCAACGCCAGGGGTGCCGACGAAGCCGCAGGTGGAGCCGGTCGTTCCTGCTGCGTGCGGCACATCGTTCGAGGTGCTCGACGAGCATGGGGTGCCGCTGCGCGGGGTCTACCGTGTATGCGACGACACGGGTGATCGTGAGGGCGCGCTTGCGGGGACGCTTCGGGTTGCGGGGTCGGGACCGGCCCGGCTGCGGCTGCGTGTCGAGGGGCCGGCGCCGAAGGTGGCGTCGCCGTGAGAGTGGCGACGAACAGCGTGACGTCGATTCACCGAACCCCCTGGCCGTCCCTCGCGCTGCTCGGCGGCGCCGCCGATGTCCTCAAGGGACAATGGGCACCGCCGCGCCGCTGCGGCATCCTCCGATCGCGAGCCGGACCGACCGCGCCTCGCGACCAAGGACCCCATGCGATCGTTCCACGTCGACGCCGATCTCCGCGGTGAAGTCCCCGAACTCGATCTCGTGATCGACGAGCACAACCGTGTGGTGGTCAGGCGCCCGGTGCTGTGGCGCCCGCACGACGGATTGCTCGAGGCGTGGCCGCGATCGGCGATCGTGGTGCCCGCGCCGTGGACCGGCGGCCGTCATCCGATTCCGCTGCTGCTGCACGCGGTCCACCGGGCGCTCGAGCTCGACAGCGGCTGCGTGATCGTGGCCGGCTGGACCGCAACCGACGGCGAGTCGCCCGCCGTCGCGGGTCACCGCGCACGCGCGATCGAGGCCCTGGTCCGCGGCGACGCGGCGGCTTGGGTGAGCATCGCGGCCGAGCACGGCAGCCTTGCGGACGTGCTGGCGTACCTCGATCATCTGCATCGTCGCTGCGCGATGCCGTGCGCGGTCGAGGCGATCAGTCCGCAGCCGAGCGACGCAAGCCAGGCGTCGATCGTTGCGTTCCAGGCCAACTACAATGCCCAGTTCGCCGCGGCGATCGACGTCGATGGTGTGTGTGGCGAGCAGACGCTCGACGCGGTGTTCGCCGTGCTGCGGTTCGAATGGGAGCGGTGGTGCGTCAAGTACGGTCTTTCCGAGGACCAGATCGGCGCGGTCGCGTTCGAGTTCGTCGATGCCGGTGGGCTCGATCGCACCGTGGCCCTCGCGCCGACCGAGTCGGACGGTGGAATCGACGTGATCGTGCTGGCGAAGGCCGCGCTCGGTGGCAGGGCAGCGGATCCGGCCGAGGTCTATGGCAGCAGGGTCGCCAGGCTCGAGCCGTTCGAGATCGTTGCCGAACCGGGGGGCTGGAGCACGGGGCCGTACACCTTGATCACCGACGTGGTGCACGGCGAGGAGATGCTGCCCGAGATCTACAACCTGCGCGCGATCGATGGCTCGTTTGCGCAGAGCAAGATCTTGCCCGCCGAAGGCGTCGACAACGGTTTTCTCGAGCTTCGGTTCGTCGACGTGCCGTGCGACAAACGGTATCGCCTCGACGTCGAGATCGTCGGTGTCGGGATCTACGAGATCTTCGCGGACCTCGCTTACGGCGAGTTCCATGGGTTTGCACAGTCGCGCGGAAGGCAGGAGGGCTAGCGCCATGACGGATCCATTGCGAATGACCGTGCGTCGTGCCGACATCGAGGCCAAGCCCAGCAACGCGGACGACGTGCTGCCGGGGCGAAGACTGCCCGCGAGCGGGCCCGCGGACCCCATGCAGCATGTGGGCAACGGACTGCGGAGCCCCGAGAAGTACAAGGACCTGCGAGTCACGCCGAACCTGACCGGCTTCTACTTCGACGACAAGGGCCGCTATCGCTTGCTGATCAATCAAGCCGGGCCTCACCTCGAGGCGCTGCTGACCCTGGTCACGCTCGACCATCGCTATCATGAGGTCGCGAAGTCACTGGCGAAGGACAAGCGGATCCCGATCGACTGGGGCGTCTGCGATGGCGAGCTCAAGGGCGGCAAGTACCAACCCCTCGCGTTCAGGATCGCGGGTGACCACGTCTACGGCGGGACGTATTCGCTCTACGTGCCGTCGTGGATCGGCGCATACGATCGCAAGAAGTATCAGGAGCTGTTTTTCGTCGGTGAGATCGAGGTCACCGGCGACGACACAGTGCAGCTGACGTTGTCCCATGGGTTCCGCAAGCGCTGGCCGGAGCACCGTGGCGCGGCCGAGTCGACCGCGACGCGGGTCGACCGATCGCCGGTGCTGCTCGATCGGTACATGACCCACGCATCGGTGCCTTGGGCGGTGCGGACGCGGGTGTGGTTCCCGTCCACGCCGATCCAGCGGCGGGCGATGCCGTCGATGGCTTGGCGGGTGCTGACCCACATGGTCGCGGTCGACGAACACATGCGACCGACCAAGGGTGGCACCGAGAAGACATTGCACGAGCTGCTGTTAGAGGCGCGGCCGCTGGGCACCGAGACGCTGGAGAATATCCGACGCAACAACATCGCCGATTCCGTGAACGTGCTCATCAAGGACGTCTTCGAGCACCCGGGGTCGACCCTGGTCACCGCGGGTGGGTTTGGTGCCTCGCATAGCGAGGAGCTGCGCAAGCTCGTGTATCGCGTGCTCAACGGCGCCTACCTGATGGCGGCGGACGGGTATCCGCGGGAGAACATGGCGACTGTGCTCCAGCGGATGCTCGACCGGGCGCAGGGCGAGGCCACCGATCTGCGCGCGATCGAGAAGTACCTCGGCGTCGGTGCCCGGGGTGCAACGGTTCACCGGCTCAGGGTGAAGTTTACGGCGCTCGACCTCACCGACCTCAACGCGATGCTCGAGCAGCTCGGTGCCGAGGCGCGAAAGCAGATCGAGAAGGCGTTGGAGGAGAGCAGCGAGCGCTTCAAGAAGCTCAAGAAGCTGACGAAGTACCTTCCGGTGAGCACGTATATCGGCTTGCTCGAGGTCGAGTACGAGTCCCCGGCGGATCAGTTCCCGAGGATGCCGGGATGGAAGGCCAAGTACGGGATTCTCCTTGGCGGTGCGGCGTACTCACGAAAGGTTGGAACGAAGCCCAAGATCGAGATCGAGGGCATCGGACTGTGCTACTCCGCGTCGCCGCCAACGCCGCGGCACCAGGAGGGAACGGCGGGATACTTCCGCGGCGACGCCTTCGTCGGCGTCCGCGCGGACGACTTCTTCGGCCTCGACCTGCAGCTTGGTGGCGGCAAGGCAGGCCTGCTGTTGTACGGCGACGGAACCCCCGGTGCCGGCATGCACCTGCTGCTCGACGGTGAGATCGGCGACGTGTCCGCGGGTGGGGGTGCGGGGTTCGACTCGACTCTCGGTCAGGTCTGGCTGATGTCGGCCGACGGCGGCGGAGACATCGAGTGGATCGCCGACGCGGTCGAGCCGGTCGAGTTTTCCACGTACTGGGCCGAGCACATCGGCGAGCTCGCGGTGTTCTTCCCGATCAACGGCGCGCGGCTACCGGTCCCGACCCCGAAGGAGGAGGACCTGATGTCGGAGCACGGTATGCTCACGGTGCGGCAGGCGCTGGAGGCGTTCGCGGCGTGCGAGCTGCCGCTGTTGGTGAATCCGATGGCGTCGATCCGGCTGGAGGGGCACGCGGATCGGCCGGATACCAGGAAGAACAACAGCACGCTTTCACAGTACCGAGCGACAAGCGTCGACAACTACCTCCAGAGTATTCTTGGCACCGACCTCGCCTCGCGAACGCACCTGATTGCCCGCGGAGAACCCGGAGAGGGGGAAGAGTCGGTCTTCGACCCGAGTTACCGTCGAGTGGACATCATCGTCCGCGTTGAGGCCCCCGGCGCGACGAGCCCGAAAGCCGAGGCGCTCGAGTCCACGCGGTTCCAACTCAGGCAACCCTCGCCCCGAGGCAAGTGAAGTGCGCCTCGCCGCGTCAAATCGGCAGATCCCAAACGTCGACGTGGTCCGCACCCGCGTGTCGCTGGGTCGTCACCACCCGGGCGCCCCCTCGATCGACCCACGCGCGAGCGTTCCAGTCGCCATGGGGACGACCCCACCGCCAGCGTACACGCGCCCCGAGATCGATGACCTCCGACCACAGAGGACGCTCTCTGGCATCCTGACACGTCAACATCCAGAACCCAGGGACCGCGCCCTCGTCCGCGACGCTGGTGCAGTTGGTGCGCGCCACCAGATCGACCATGGCTGTAGAAGTCGAGAACGCATAGACGAACCCCGGCGAGTCGTCTGACGTGACGACGTACGCCCCGCTCCATCCGTAGCCCGAGTCATTGGCAACGTCGGGGGTGACGACGGAGACCCTTCCGCCGAGGTCGAGCCACTCATCGTGGTGAAATCCGGCCCCGTCCGCGGACACGCGAGGGATCGTTCGTGACGAATGATCCCGACTCCAGAATTCCTGCCCGCGTTCGCCCTGGATCTTCCGGCGGCGCACGATCTCCAGCGCGTCGGGCGACCACAACAATTCATACCCCTGCAGCCCGCACCCGAACAACACCCGCGGCGGCTCGAACATCGACCCCGCGACCTCGAACCCCGCGCCTTGGTCGCCAAGGCAGTGCGCGGTGATGTCAAGGTGCTGCACCTGCTTGGTCTCGAGGTTGTACAGCACCGGGTTGCGCTCGATCCGTCCGAG
>CANLQR010000592.1 GCA_947492135.1 Deltaproteobacteria bacterium
TACGATCTCGCGCACCGAGTACGACCGGACCAAGTCGCAGTGTGCGACCTCCAAGTCTTCGGTTTCGGCGGCCGCATCGCAGGCGGCGTTGGCGTCCGTGCAGGCCGGCGACGCCGTCGTCAAGGCGCCTTTCGCCGGCATCGTCGGCGAGCGCTTCGTCGATGTCGGTGAGTACGTGCAGCCGGCGACCAGGGTGATCTCGTTGTTCTCGGTCGACCCGATCCGCGTGTCGGTCGGCATCCCGGAGTCCGAGATCGGCAGCATCGCGATCGGGCAGACCGTAAAGTTCACGGTGTCGGCGCTCGGCGATCGCGTGTTCGAAGCCGAGGTGAAGTACCTGAGCCCCGCACTACGCGAGGCCACCCGTGATCTGGTCGTGGAGGCGATCGCGACCAACCCCGACGGCCTGCTGCGGCCGGGCATGTTCGCGACGGTTCACATCGCCACCGCCGACGTCAAGGTGCCCGCACTCCCGGCGACCTCGATCGTTCACGAAGAGGGCCGCTCGCGGGTCTGGTTGGTCCGCGAGAACCGAGCAATTTCCCAGTTCGTGCGCACCGGCAGTGCTCGTCGCGGCCTGGTGTCGGTGCTCTCAGGGCTCGTCGAGGGCGACGTCGTGGTGCTCGACCCACCCGCCGACCTCGTCGACGGCACCAAGCTCGAGGAGTAGGACGCCCCCATGCAGTGGCTGGCCGAAGTCTGTGTACGCCGCCCGATCTTCGCCACGGTGTTGGTGCTGCTGATCTGCGTGGTCGGCATCGTCGCCTACGGTCGGTTGGGCGTCGATCGTTTCCCCAAGATCGACTTCCCCGTCGTCACGATCACCACGCGCCTGCCGGGCGCGTCACCCGAGGACGTCGAGACCGAGATCACCGACCGCGTCGAGCGTGCGGTCAACACCGCCAGTGGAATCGAAGAGCTCCGCTCGGCCTCGGCCGAGGGCGTATCGCAGGTGTTCATCCAGTTCAAGCTGGAGAAGGACGTCGACACCGCGGCCCAGGAGGTGCGCGACCGCGTCAACACCGTGCTTGCCGAGCTACCCGCGGGTGTCGAGCCGCCGGTGGTGACCAAGGTCGACCCTGACGCCCAGCCGATCATCTACCTTTCGGTGTGGGGCGAAGGCCGTCCGATTCGCGATGTGACGGCGTTCGCCGATCACAAGGTGCGCCGCGACCTCGAGAGCATCTCGGGTGTCGGCCAGGCTCGAGTGATCGGTGGTCAGGAGCGCCAGATCAACATCTGGCTCGATCCGGTGCGGATGCGCGCCTACGGCATCACGGCACCCGAGGTTGGGCGAGTCGTTGCCAACGAGAACCTCACGATGCCGGGCGGTCGACTCGACACCGGGCCAGACTTTCTGACGCTGCGGATTCACGGCCGCGTCGATGCGCCCGAGAAGCTCGAGCAGCTGGTGATCCGTCAGGGCGGTGGCCGCACGGTGCGGCTGTCCGACATCGGGCAGGTGGAAGACGGCGCGGAAGAGGTCGAGACCGCGGCGCTGTGGAACGGCGAGCCGGCAGTGGTGCTCGCGATCCGCAAGCAGTCCGGCGAGAACACCGTGGCGGTGGTCGACGCGATCAAAGCGTCGGTCGCCGAGATGACCCCGGATCTGCCGCCGGGCTATCACGTCGACATCCTGCGTGACGAGTCCGAGACCATCCGCACCAGCACCGACGCGGTGACCGAACACCTGGTGGTCGGTGCCGGTCTTGCCGCGATCGTCGTGTTCTTCTTCCTCGGCAACCTGCGCAGCACGATCATCGCCGCGGTCGCCATCCCGAGCTCGGTGCTGGGCACGTTTGCCTTGATGTGGCTGCAGGGTTTCACCCTCAACACCATGACCTTGCTGGCCCTGGCTCTTTCCGTCGGCATCGTCATCGACGATGCGATCGTGGTGCTGGAGAACATCTTCAAGCATGTCGAGGAGCGCGGCACGCCGCCGTTGGTCGCGGCCGTCGAGGGCACCAAGGAGATCGGCCTGGCAGTGCTGGCGACGACGTTGTCGCTCATCGCCGTGTTCCTTCCAGTCGCGTTTGTGGCCGGTATCCCGGGGCGCTTTCTCAGCAGTTTCGGCATGACCATGGTGTCCGCGATCGCGGTCTCGCTGGTCGTGAGCTTCTCGCTGACGCCGATGATGGCGTCGCGGTGGTTGCGAGCGGTGCCCAAGGGCACGCACCGGCGCAAGACCTGGCTAGAACGCGTCGTCGACGTGTTCTATCGGCCGCTCGAGCGCGGCTATATGGCGCTGCTGGGCTTGTGCATGCGTCACCGTTGGGTGGTCGTGCTCGCGGCGGTGGGGTCGCTGTACGCGATGGTGCCCATGGCCAAGAGCGCCAAGACCGGCTTCATTCCGATCAACGACGAGGCTCGCTTCGAGATCAACGTTCGCACGCCCGAGGGCAGCTCGCTGGCCGCCACCAAGGTCATCGGCGAGCGCATCGCTCGCCAGGTGCGCGGGTTGGTTTGGGTCGAGGGCACGCTGGTCACCATCGGCGACGATGAGCAGCGTACGAGCAACGTCGCGCGGATCTACGTTCGACTCTCCGATCCGTCCACACGCTCGCTGACTCAGGAAGACATCAAGGATGTCGTGCGCAACGAGATCTTGGCGGAGCTTCCCAGTGAGCTCCGGGCCAACGTTGGCGATATCGCGGCGATCGCCGGCGGAGGGTTCTCGGCGGCGAAGGTGCAGTACTCGGTCTCGGGGCCCGACCTCGAGGTCTTGACCGCGCTCAACGAGAAGGTCCTCGCTCGACTGCATGAGATCCCCGGTGCCGTCGACATCGACTCCTCCTTGGTGGTCGGCAAGCCCGAGGTTGGAGTTTTCGTCGATCGCGATCTCGCGGCGGACCTCGGTGTACGCGTCTCCGACGTCGCGGCGGTCCTGCAGATGCTCGTCGGTGGTCAGAAGGTCTCCAGCTATCCAGAGGGTGGCGAGCAGTACGACGTGCGCGTCCGTGCCCTGGAGCGCTACCGGATCGACGAAGCTGGAGTGCGCTTGATGTCGGTGCCCTCGAGCCTGCTGGGCTCGGTTGCCATCGCCGATGTGGTCAGCATGGAGCCCGGCACCGGCCCATCGATCATCAACCACTTCGCGCGGCAGCGGCAGATCACCTACTACGCCAATCCGGCGCCCGGCTACAGCGAGGGGGCGATCGGTGAGGAGATGAAGAAGATCATCGAGGATGAGACGCCAAAGGTGGGCTACAACGTTCGCCCGGTCGGCGGTGCGAAGCTGATGAAGGAGACCGCCGACAGCTTCATCTTTGGGCTGGGGCTTGCGTTCGTGTTCATGTATCTGGTGCTTGCCGCGCAGTTCGAGTCGTGGCTGCATCCGGTGACGATCTTGTTGTCGCTGCCGCTGACGCTGCCGTTCGCAATCGCGTCGGTGCTCATCTTCGACCAGGCGCTCGACCTCTTTTCGGCGCTTGGAATCTTCGTGCTGTTCGGCGTGGTCAAGAAGAACGCGATCTTGCAGGTCGATCACACCAACGTGCTGCGACGGACCGGAATGCCGCGGCTCGAGGCGATTCTTCAGGCCAACAAAGATCGGTTGCGGCCGATCCTGATGACGACGTTTGCGTTCGTTGCCGGGATGATCCCGCTGGTGACCTCGCAGGGGATTGGCGCGGGGTTCTCGAATGCCACCGCCGGTGTCGTGGTGGGTGGTCAGACGTTGTCGCTGCTGCTCACCCTGGTGGCCGTACCGGTTGCGTACTCGCTGTTCGACGATGCGGCCCGCGGTCTGGCCAAGGTGATGGAATGGATCAGGCGTAGCCCGCCGCCGGAACTCCCGCCGACCCCGCCGGGCGTGGACGCCTGACGGCAAACTTGCTCGGGTGCCGTTCGGTGACCAAGCGGGCCTGACGCCGCGCCGGACCGCTGCAACCTCCCCGCGCCGCGTCCGTCTGTTGGGCGCCATGCTTCGTCAGCTCGCCCTCGCCGTGCCCCTGTTCGCCCTCGCATGTGCGCGCAATGGCGCAGCGGGCGACGCGGACGGCGACGACGGCGGGTCGGGCGAGACCGCCGACACCCAGGGCTCGTCGGATTCCGCCAGCGCGAGCAACCCGGACGACTCGGGCTCGCTGGACAGCGGGCCGACCGAGGGCGGCTCCGACGACGGGTCCGACTCGGCCGGCGACACCACCGGCGAGCCCGTGTGCGAGGCCACGCAGTTCGGCGACACGCCGCAGGCGTGGAGCCTGCCGGAGCTGGGCTTCCCGATCGCCGAGCAGCAACCGATGGTCCTGCTCGCGGACAACTGGGGCTGCACCAACGAGCAGACCTTCCGCTACTCGACCCTCGATCTGACCGGCGATGGCGTCCTCGACCTCGTCGTCACCGATGCGTGCGACAGCGGCGACGTCGGTGCGACGTCCTGGTTGGTGTACGCGGGCGGGAGCGACGGCTTCGCCGACGAGCCTTCGCTGTGGAGCCTGCCCGACCACGGCTTCCCGGTTGCCGAGCCCCAGCCCTTCGTCGTGCTCGCCGACAACTGGGGCTGCAGTAACGAGCAGACCTTCCGCTACTCGACCTTCGACCTCACCGGCGATGGCATCCTCGATCTCGTCGTCACCGACGCGTGCGACAGCGGCGACGTCGGTGTGACGTCGTGGTTGGTCTACGCCGGCGGCAGCGACGGCTTCGCCGACGAGCCCGCGCTGTGGAGCCTGCCCGATCACGGCTTCCCGGTTGCCGAGCCCCAGCCCTTCGTCGTGCTCGCCGACAACTGGGGCT
>CANLQR010000593.1 GCA_947492135.1 Deltaproteobacteria bacterium
GCGCGACCTCGTCTGGGCCGACGAGGCCCCCGCACTGTATGCCCAGGCTGCGGCCGCACAGTGGGATCCCGCGACGGCAATCCCTTGGGACGCACCGATCACCCACGACGCCGTGGTCGAGGACGCGATCGTGCAGGTGATGACCTACCTCGTGGAAAACGAGACCGTCGCCCTGCTCGTACCCGCGCGATTCCTCGCGCAGATCCACCCGCATTTTCGCGAGGTGCTCGCGGTCCTCGCGATCCAGATCGCCGACGAGGCTCGCCACATCGAGGTATTCACCCGCCGCGCTGGCCTGCTGCGCGAGGACATGGGTAGCTCGAGCGCCGGCGGGCAGGCGTCATTGCAGACCTTGCTCGAAGAGCCCGACTTCGCGCTCGCAATGTTCTTGTTGTCGGTGCTCGGCGAGGGCTCGTTCTTGTCGCTGCTGTGGTTTCTGCACGAGCACGCACCCGACCCGGTGACCCGCGCAGTCGTGCGACTCGCGGCCCAAGACGAAGCCCGCCACGTGGCCTTCGGACTCGCCCACCTCGGGCGCCACCTGAGCCTCGAGCCTGAGCTTCGCGAGCGACTGACCGCAGCCGTGCATCGGCGCCACGATGCGCTGGCCCACACCGCCGGGCTCAACGCCGATGTCTTCGACGCGCTGGTGGTGATCGCAGCCGGCTCGCTCGACCCGGCGGCAATCGGTCGGGGGTTTGCCGCGGTCTCCGAGCTTGCGCTCGACATGGATCGCGGACGCCAACGTCGGCTGCTGCGCCTGGGGTTTGGCGGCGCCGAGGCCACCGCGCTGTCCGAGCTGCACACCCGCAACTTCATGTGAGCGCGCCGCCCCGCGGGGTAGGGGCGTTCAGCTCCGCGCGAGTTGCTGGAGGAATGTCTCGAGCTTCTCCCGCAACGACTCCCCGCGAGCGAAGCCCCGTTGCGTCACCAGATCGAGCAGCGACCGCACGCGCTCGAGGTCAACCTCGGGGTTCGTGCGAAGCAGCCCCTCGATGTCGATGGCGTCCTGGGCACGTCGCGGCGTCATCGAGAGCGTCTTGAGGGCGATCAGCTCTTCGGCTTGGGCCACCGCGATCACGCCCGCCGGAGGGAGGTCAACGGTGCGGGCGTTCTGGACCACCTCCGCCTCGATCCCACTGCTCGCGGCGAGCAGGTCGACGACGACGCCATCGGGACCGAGAAGGCGGACAGTCGCGATGCGCCCTACAGCATCCTGCTCCACGAGCGTCCGCGTGCGGTAGCCGGACCCCGACATGGCGAGCACGATGCGCTCGACCTCACGATCGCCCGTCACCGCGATGGCGAGGTCGACATCTCGTGTAAACCGCACCTCGCCGCGCACCGATACCGCGAGTCCTCCGACAAGGGCGAATCGAACCCCACGCTCACTGAGAATGGCCGCGGCGCGCGCGAGGGATTCGAGGGGGCTGGGCTCACTCATCGCGCGCCAGCCAGCGCGAGAACTTCGCGGCGATCTCGGCTTCGCTGGCGTCGGGGAAGCGGACATGCAGCGCCGCGAGCTTGATCCGAAACCCGGCGCGCATCATTTCCAGCGCCTGCGCGAGCTTCTTCGCAGGAGTCGCCGAGACACCCTCGTCGGTCCCCGTGCGGGTGAGATCCACGTACGGATCATAGCACGCGGACGGGTGCATCACTCACACGCAGCCCCCGGCGCCCACGCGTTCGACCTCGTCCGCGCTCGCCGTCGCTTTTCGCTGCCCATGACTCGCGGTGGCGCCAGCGGCAACCCTGGCTCAATCGCACTCGCATTCCTCGCAGAACGGGGCGCCGGTGGTGGCGGCGCGCGCGAGGATCTCGATCTGGTGGGCAAGCGCGGCTGTCAGTGGCACGACCACCGCGACCACCGGCTGCGGCGGCGCGAAGGCGGCGAGATCCTGTAGCGCGGCCACTGAGGCTCCGACCGCCATCGCTGCCAACCAGCGCGAGGTGGATGTCCCGCAACGTCCGCAGGTGGACTGGATCCTGCGCGAGCCGGCCGATGACCTCGGTGGCATCGTCGGGCTCGAGCCGCGAGCCTGAGCCGCCGGCCTCATCGGAATCCACGCGCGCCGTCGCCCGGCCGACCTCGAGTTCGTAGTCGAGCACCGAGTCGCGTAGCCGCCAGCGCATGCCAGCGCCGAGCCTCCGTCCCGATGCCACGCTGTCAGTGGTGTTGAGCGGCTCGAAGCGCACCATCAACGGGGTCATCGGCAACGGGGTCATCGGCAACGGGGTCATCGGCAACGGGGTCATCGGCCGCGTGCTGCGGCGCGGCGCGATCGGAGACCCCGGTGGCCGCGAGCTGCTCGAGTTCGCGAACCGCTCGGTCCTCGGCGACGTCCTGTGCAATGTCGGCGGCGAGGCGCTGGGCGCCGCGGGCGAACTCGGGCTCTGTAAGCAGCTGAGCAATCGCCCGCTCGAGCGCCTTGATGCCCGCCGAGGGCGCGAGCCTCAGGCCGGCGCCGGCGAACGCCACGCGGGCGGCGTTGTCCCCCTGATCGCGACCCAGCGGCAGGCACAGCAGCGGCTTGCCGTGCGCGAGTGCCTTCATCACGGTGCCGTGACCACCATGCGCGACCACGACGCTTGCGCGCGGGATCACCTCACCGTGCGGCGCAGAATCGACCGCGAACACGTTGGGCGGCAGCGTCAACGCCTCGGGCGCGAACACGCCGCCCAGCGTGACGAGGCCCCGCACCGGCAAGGACCCGAGCGCATCGACGACGCGCTGCGTCGCGCCGAGTTGGTTCTGGAACGTGGAGCCGAGCGCGACGACGACGAGTGGTTCCCCCGCGTCCGCGGGCCACGGCGACTGCCACGGTGAGGCCCAGCTCGGATCTTCGAGCTGTGGTCCCACGTAGACCACGTGGGAGGGCAGCTCGACTCGACCCGCGAAGTCGTAGGCCTTGGTCGTCAACACCAGCGTGCGCTGCTGTCGCTGCGCCTGATGAAACACACTGGCGAGGGGCGGCAACCCCACCGTCGCCCGCGCGGCGTTGACCGGCGCACGGCCCTCCCGCTCGAACATCGCCGTCAGCAGCCGACGAACAATACCGTCTCGCGCGCGGCCGAGCACACCGCGGGCGGGTGCAAAGCCGGTCCCGAACGGCGGGACCCCGACCGTCGGCCACGAGTACGGGGTGTGGTGGAGCTGCGCCACCGGCAGGCCCGAGGCTTCGGCGCCGATCATCGCACCGAACAGCAGCGAGTCGACGGCGAGTGCGTCGGCGGCGAAACCCTCGAGCTCCCCGAGGACATCGAGAGCGAAGGCCTGGGCCGGGCCGAACATGAGCTCGCGGGCGACCCGTTGAAACTGCTTGATCGGGCTGGTCACCGCCCAGTCGCGCACCAGGTCGCGCTCACGATCGCGAAAGTCGTGGTGAGGCGCGGTCCGATACGGCGAAAACTCGCAGCCACTGCCGACCAGCGCGCGCTCGGTCGCGGCGTCCGCCAGCACGCGAACCCGATGGCCGCGCCCGACCAGACGCTTTGCGATTGCGACCTGGACGGGAACGTTGCCACCACCTTCGAACATGACGAACAAAAAGCGTTTCATGAATCCACCTTGGTGATCGCTTCGACCAGAGCGAGCATGACGGCCTCGGTCCGCGCGCGACTGCGGCCGAGGTCTTTGCGATGCAGCTTCCACACGTAGAAGTCCAGGGCCGTGAACAGCGCGTCCACACACCGCTCGCGGGCCGGCCCGCCGGCCGGCAATCGATCCGAAAACGAGGTCGCGATCCACTCGCGATGCAGGCGTCGGGCGTTGGCCAGCAGCTTGGCCACCAATGGCTGCTGGTGTTCGTGCCGTAGCATCCGCCAGTTCATCTCGCCCAGCTCCTCGTAGCTCGAGACCAGCACATGCACCGCCGAGCGGGCGTCCGGCGCGGGCGGCTTGCGTCGCGCCATCACGTCGCCCGCACGCTCGGCAGCCGCGGCCTCGAACAGGCCGTCCTTGCTGCCAAAGCGCCGCAACACGGTCTGCAGCGTCACGCCCGACAGCTCGGCGACCGCGTCGAGGGTGATGTCCGCGACGTCGCGTTCCATGAACAGCGCGGCCGCAGCATCGATGATGCGCTCGCGGGTCTGGGCGGCCGCCAGGGCGCGGTTGGTCATCGCGTACGGCCGTTTGTCCATTTAGTGTTATTGTAACTAACACCATTTAGAAAGTGCGGTCAAGCCCGCCGTGGCGCCAAGAGCGTCCGTGCCGGGCTCAATCGCACTCGCATTCCTCGCAGAACGGGGCGCCGGTGGCGGCGGCGCGCGCGAGGATCTCGATCTGGTGGGCAAGCGCGGCTGTCAGTGGCACGACCACCGCGACCACCGGCTGCGGCGGCGCGACGGCGGCGAGATCCTGCAGCGCGGCCACAGCCTCGGACGCGCCGTGTTCGACGGGATCCGTGCGCACCACCTGCCGGGGCAGTGCCCACACCGAGAGCCGCGCCATGTGGAGCGCATCGAACAGGCCCGCGACCACGACGAAGTGACTGAGGCTCCGACCGCCATCGCTGCCGACCAACGCGAGGTGGATGTCCCGCAACGTCCGCAGGTGGACTGGATCCTGCGCGAGCCGGCCGATGACCTCGGTGGCATCGTGGGGCTCGAGCCGCGAGCCTGAGCCGCCGGCCTCATCGGAATCCACGCGCGCCGTCGCCCGGCCGACCTCGAGTTCGTAGTCGAGCACCGAGTCGCGTAGCCGCCAGCGC
>CANLQR010000594.1 GCA_947492135.1 Deltaproteobacteria bacterium
TGGCCAGGCCAAAACGCAGATTGGATCGGGTCGGCACCCACAGCGGTAGCCGCACCATCGACTCCGCGTACTCGTTCGCCTTGTGCAAGGCGACGGTCACCGCCGGTCCCAAGGCTCCGAGGTCCGCGCCGAGATCGGTGCCGAATAGCGTGCGTCCCACGATGCGCAGGGTCAGCTGCATCATCTCGTCGTGCACGTCGATGTCGCGGCGGTCGCGAGCATCCCAGTCGGCGACTCGCTCTTCGACGCACTGCGCCATGGTGCTGGCGAATGCGGCGAGCCGTTGGCGATGAAAGGCCGGCTGCACGAGCTTGCGCTGGCGTCGCCAGTGCTCGCCCTCACTGGTCACCAGACCGTTGCCGAGCACCAAACGCAGGCCCTCATAGCTGCGACTCTTGACGTAGTTGCGGTGGTTGCGGACGAGCACGTGCTGCGCGAACGCGGGGTCGGCAACCGACACGAAGCGGATCGGGCCCACCCGAAAGGTCGTCGCATCCCCGAACTCGTCATGGGCTTTGGTGAGCGAGCGCAGCGGGTTGCGCAGCAGCAGCAGACCACTGAGCAGCGGCAGGCCGCGGGGGCCCGGGGGCAGACCGTCCGGGGCCATGCGCGGGGTACTGAGAAAATGTGAGGGCGTCCTCATGTTTGACAATATCTGAGGCTTGCCTCAAATTTTGGCAAGTGGCCCGTTCACGCCGAACCGCCGGATCCGCTCAAGCGCCCAAGACTACGAAGGAAACCTCGATCCCCGAGGAGCACGACGACGGCAGCAGTCGTCGTCGCCCGACCCAGATGCGCAGCCAGCGCCGGCTCGAAGCCATCGTGACGGCAGCCGCCGAGTCCTTCGCGCAGTTCGGGGTCGGCGACACGACGATGGAGGGAATCGCGGCGCGGGCCGGCACCTCGATCGGCTCGGTCTACCAGTTCTTCCCCAACAAGCGCGCGGTGTTCCGCGAGATCGCGCAGCGCTGCATGCTCGAGTCACGCCGCGGCTACGCGATCCTGGTTGGCCCCGACCCACTCGCACAGCCGTGGGACACGACGCTGCGGCGGGTCATCGATGGCTTCCGTGGCCTGCACCAAGGCAGCGTGTTGATGCAGGCCGTGTGGCGCAACCTCGAGCTGTACGGCGAGTATGCCGAGGCTGATCAGGCGCTGATGCGCGAACTCATCGCGGCGACCGCAGGGCTGCTCCAATTCTGGGCGCCGCGGCTACCCGACGATCGGCGTCCAGTGGTCGCGACGATGCTGGTCAACACCGTCGCCACGCTGATGCTGGTGCTGGTGCGCGAGCAGGACGACACACGGGGGGATGCTCTGGTAGCCGAGACCAAGCGGATGCTCGAGGGCTATCTGGCGGGGTACGTCGCGGCGCCATGACAGCGTGCAGCGAATTGCGGATTGCGTTGCCGCAGCGTTCGCCACGATCCTGATGGACATGCGCCGCCACCTCGCCACCGTCGCGGCATTGGGCCTGGCCTGTGCGTGCGGACCACTGGGCTGCGCCGACGCAGCGGGGCCGATGGCGCTGGGCGACTCGACCGACTCCGGCGTAACCCTGGACGTCCCCGAAGACGCCACAGGCGACGTCACTGGCGACCTCTCGACCTCCAGCGCCGGACCCGAATCCACGTCCGAAGCCGACGGGCCCGATCCAGAGCCCCCACCAGAGCCGGTCTCTGGACTCTTCGCCGAGTACTTCACCGACTACCACGACGGGTTCGTGGCCCGCGTCGAACCGACGATCGATCTCGACTGGGAGGGCAATGCGCCGGACCCTGCCGTTGGCGCCGACCACTTCTCGCTGCGCTACACCGGATGGCTCACCGCGCCGACCACCGCGACGTACACGATCGTCACCGAGGCGGACGACGGTGTCCGCGTTCGCCTCGGCGATACCACGCTGATCGACGACTGGATTCCCCATGCGGTGACGCGCAACGAGGCTGCGATCGACCTGGTGGCCGGTGTGCCGGTGGCTCTGCAGGTCGAGTACTTCGAGATCGACATCTCGGCATCACTGCGGCTCGCGTGGTCGAGCCCGACCCTCGTCGAACAAACCATCCCGAACTCGGCGTTGTCGACGCTCGCGACACCGTCGATGACCCCTGGGCCGAAGCCGCCCTACACCAACCCGGTGGTGGGCTTCGACTGTCCCGATCCCGGGGTGGTCGCCACCGACGAAGACGCGTCGCCTTGGGCCATGGTGTGCACCGGAGGCAGCTTTCCCATCCGTGGCTCGCGAGACCTCGTGCGCTGGGCCGACACCGGCGCCGCCATCCTCCCGGCGGGCAAGCCGAGCTGGGCCGCGAACGGTTTTCGCAACTGGGCACCCGAGCTCCACCGCGTCGGCGGTGACTTGGTTGCCTACTACACCTCGGTCAACGCCAACGACAGCCTGTGCATCGGCACGGCGACCTCCGCCACCCTCGCCGGCCCTTGGCTCGAAGGCCCCGCGCCGTTGGTCGAGCACTTCTTCGGCGTCATCGATGCGACCTGGGTCACCGATGGCGGCCAAGGCTATCTGGTGTTCAAGATCGACGGCAACGCGGTGGGTCAGCCGACGCCGATCTTCGCGCGTGCGCTCACCGCCGACGGGCTTGGGTTCGTGCCCGGTAGCGAGGCGGTCGAACTGCTGGTCAACGATCCGGCGAGCTGGGAAGGCGGCGTCGTCGAGGCACCGTGGATCGTGTGGCGCGACGGCCAGTGGCTGCTGTTCTACAGCGGCAATGTCTACGACCACCGCTATCGCACGGGCGTCGCACGGTCTGCGAGTCTATTGGGGCCCTACGAAAAACACGGCGCCCCGATCCTCACCAACAACGAGCGCTGGGTGGGGCCGGGACACGGCAGCGTCGTGACGGTCAGCGGCATCGACTACTTCGTGTATCACGCGTGGACCAATGCCGGCGACGGCACGCACAACGGCGCCGCGGGCCGACATGTGCTCGTCGATCGGATCGACTACGAGGGTGGTTGGCCTACGATCCACGATGGCAGCCCGAGCCGATCGCTACAGCCCTGGCCGGGCACGCCGCCCCAAGGCTAGCCAAGCGGGCGGGAACCCGTTCGACGGGCCTGTCGGCGTACAATGGTGACGCCGACCCATGGTGGAGCCGAACAAGACCGCGACCAGACCATCGTCGCTGACGATGGACGACGGCGACCTGTCGCAGGTTGCGGCGCCCCCGGAGGTCGCGCTCGGGTCGAACATCGCCCGGTACATCGTGCTCGAGCAGATCGGCGCAGGCGGGATGGGGGTCGTGTACTCCGCGTATGACCCCGAGCTCGATCGGAAGGTCGCAATCAAGCTCCTGGTCGCCGACGGCGAGCACGAGGCAACGAGCCTCGGTCGCGCTCGGCTGCTACGCGAAGCTCAGGCGCTCGCGCGTTTGACCCACCCCAACGTGGTGGCGGTCCACGACGTCGGCACCTGGGCGCAGCGCGTGTTCGTGGCGATGGAGTTCATCCACGGCGCAACGCTGGGTCGGTGGCTGACCGAGCGTCGACCCACCCCAGTGGAGATCGTGGAGGTCTTTCTGCAGGCGGGGGCCGGGCTGCGAGCGGCTCACGACGCGGGCCTGCTGCATCGCGACTTCAAACCCGACAACGTCATGATCGGCGACGATCGCCGCGTACGCGTGCTCGACTTTGGGCTCGCGCGAGCCTCAGGCCGCGCGCCGGTCGAGATCGAGCCGACCACACCGATCGCGCTCGACCTCACCGATCGGAGTTCCCGCGTCGACACCCGCATCACGCGGACTGGGGCGATGGCGGGCACCCCGGCCTACATGGCGCCTGAACAACACCGTGGTGAGGACCTCGATCCCCGCGCGGATCAGTTCAGTTTCTGCGTAGCGCTGTGGGAGTCGTTGTGCGGCGAGCGGCCGTTTGCGGGCGCCGATCGGATCAGCATCGGGCTCGCTGTCAGTGCCGGGCTGCGGCGTCCGATGCCCCCTGGCGTCTCGATGTCTACACGCTGGCGCCGCGCGCTCGAGCGCGGGCTCGCGGCGGACCGCAACGACCGCTTCGCCGACATGGCGAGCTTGCTCGCCGAGTTCGCACCCCGACGGTCGCGGGTCGGCGCGCTCCTGGGCGGCGGTGCATTGATCGTGGCCGCAGCGTCGTTCGCCATGGCGAGTCCGCCCGCCGCCGCCCCCTCGTGTGCCGGCGCAGGGGCAAACATGACCGAGATCTGGGGAGAGCGGGCCAGCGTCTCGATCGCCGAGGCCTTTGCAAACGCTCACCCCACGCTCGGTCCCGCCACTGCCACACGGGTCAACGCGGCGCTCGACCGCTACGCGCAGGCTTGGATCGCCGCTTCACAGGAGTCCTGCGCCGCGACCCATGAACGCCATGAGCAATCCGACGCGCTGCTCGACCGCCGGACCGCGTGCCTGGGGGATCGGCTGCAGTCGATGCGGTTGTTGGTGGAGACCCTGCGCTCGGCCGACACCGAAGTGGTCACCCGCGCCGTGGATGCCACAGCCGCACTCCCGGGCGTGGAGCGATGTGCTGACACCGAGGTTCTCCTGTCGGCCATGCCGCCGCCCGAAGATCCCCAACAGGCTGCCCAGGTCCAAGCGATCCGACACGACATCGCCGCCGCCGAGCTTGCGGGTCGCGTCGGTCGCTACGCCGCGACGTATGCGAACATTGGCGCCGTCGTCGAACACGCTCGTCGC
>CANLQR010000595.1 GCA_947492135.1 Deltaproteobacteria bacterium
ATCGATCACTACATGACCCCCGAGCAGGTGTTCGAGCGCGGCGTGTTTGGAGTGCTCGCGAATGCCGGCTTTGTGACCGAAGGTTTCACCGACCCGCAAGCTGGCACCTTCCATTTCGATCTTCGTGATCCCGAGGTGCGCGACAAGAGCCTCCAGTATCTGCCGCGCTTCGTCTTTCGCTGGCTCGAACGAAGGCTCCGACGCTGGGACGGGTGCGTGCCGATGCGCGTCGATCACTTCGCGGGTCGCGGACTTCGGCCCCTTCGGGCGCTCACGTTGCCCCGCGACATGCCCGGCGGCCGAGTCTCCGATCACGCGCCGATCGTGCTCGAATTTACTGGCGCCTAGAAGTCATCGCGACGCTCGTACGCTAGCGGCCCACGCCCGCGAGCCGTGAGACCGCCGCCGACGTCCACCAGACCAACCGCGCCCGGCGGCTGGCTCGGGTGACCGGTGAGGTGGCCGACGGTTCGACCAGCGCGTCGAGCCATTCTTGCCACCGAGGTCGCGCCAGCGCGCCGGCCAGCTCGAACAGGGCGAGGTCCTCGATTCCCGCCGCACGAGCGATCGCGACGTCGGTGCGTAGCTCGTCGGTGTCGAGGTAGGTCGCTTCGTCTCCGAGCGCGCCCCGACCGACAGCGCCCAACGCAACCGAAGCTCGCGCGCCAAACCTCTCGCGGGCGCGCAGTGCTGCGGCCGCCAGCAGATACTCCGCGTCGCGGCGGCGCAACGCGCCGCGGGAGTAACCAACCATCATCGAGGTGTACAGCATCACGCTGACGCGTCGCAGCGACAGCGCGTCGACCGGGGTCCCTAGCAGCCTCTGCCACGACGGCGTCTGCCGTTCATCGGCGAGTATCAGCGGAACCACGGTCCCCCAGGTTGGGACTCCGTGTGCCGCAGCGTCGGCGATCAGTCGTTCGAGTTCGAAAGCGCAGCGCGCCCGCTCACCGCCCACGCGGCCGAGCATCGCCCCGCGATCGATCGCGCGGCGCATCACCGCCAGCGGCGGCTCGAGGTCGAGGCACAGCTCGTCGGGCGGGTACCCGGCGCGCTCGAGTGCCGCGAGGTGCCGACGCGCGTGGTCGGCGAAGCGCGACGCATTCGCGCTGCTGGCCCAGCGGCCATCCGCGTCCCCGAGCATCGGCCATACCGCGACACAAACCCCCGCCTCGCGTGCGGCCGCCAGCACCGGCAGGGGGTCGTTGTCGCCCGGGCGGACCGCGAGCACCAGCTGGAGGCCGCGTGTGGCCAATGCCTCGAGCACGGCCGCGCTGCGCAGGACGCGATGGTCCACGGTTTCAGCGAACACCCGCAGCCGCGGCAACGTTGCAGTATCTTGGGGGGGCATGCGCGTCTTGTACGGAGTCGTCGGTGAGGGAATGGGCCACGCAACGCGCTCACGCGTCGTGCTCCAGCACTTGGTCGATGGGGGTCACGAGGTCGAGATCATGACATCGGGGCGAGCAAAGGACTTTCTTGCAAAGCACTTTGAAGGCGTCAACCGCATCCACGGCCTGCACTTTGTGACCGAGGATAATCGCGTTCGGCTCGGCCGTACCCTGTGGTCGAACGTGCTGGCCGGAACCGTGGGGCTTCCGCGCAACATCGAGGCCTACTTCGAGCTGCTCGGCGAGTTTCGCCCCGAGGTGGTCATCAGCGACTTCGAGTCGTGGACCTACCTCTACGCGAAGGTGCATCGGCTGCCGGTGTTCAGCATCGACAACATGCAGGTGATCAACCGCTGCACGCATCCGCCCGAGGTCCTCGAGGGCGAGATGGCGAGCTTCGAGCTCGCGCGGGCCTTCGTGAAGAGCAAGCTTCCATTTTGCGATCAGTACCTCATCACGACGTTCTTTCGCCCGGAGATCCGCAAGGAGCGGACCTCGCTGCACCCGCCGATCCTCCGGCCAGAAATCCTCGCGACCACGCCCCGCACGGGCGAGCACTTGCTCGTGTACCAGACCGCCGAGGGGCATGACTCTTTGGCGCGAGTGCTGCAGCGAGTCGATGTCGAGTGCCGGGTCTACGGCATGCACCGGGGGCTCACCGAGGAGCGGGTCGAGGGCAATCTGCGCCATCGACCTTTCTCCGAGGCTGGTTTCATCGAGGACCTCGCCACCTCCCGCGCCGTGATCTCCGGCGGTGGCTTCACGGTGATGAGCGAGTCGGTTTATTTTCACAAGCCGATGCTGGTCGTCCCGTTGCAGAACCAGTTCGAGCAGGTCCTCAACGCTCGATGGCTCGCGCGGCTGGGATACGGCCAGTACACCCACGACATCGCCGACGCCGCGCAGGTCCGCGACTTTCTCGCTGCGGTGCCCCAGTGCGAGCAGCAGCTGGCTTCGTACACCCAGGATGGCAATCGCGATCTGCTCGGGGCGATCGACGAGCAGCTCGACCGTGCCGCGGCGGGCCTCTACTAGTCGTAGACCGGGGGCGTCCGCGCGGTGTGACGCCTCGAAGATCACCCGGGCGCGACCGTGCTCGAGCCATCCGGGGGCGGCAGCTGCACGTGCACCAGCTCGGCGCAGCGCGTGCGCAGGCGCGTCGCAAAGAAACCACCGGGCTGGCCGGCACCGCCCAGGGCCACCCAATCATCGTGCTCGTCCCCGAAGGATGTGACCAACCCGGTGTCGAGGTCGAAGATCAAGCCGCGGCCGCCATCGAACGCGACCACGTGTTCACCGCCTGGCAAGAAGCTCAGCCGGCGGTGGGTCACCCGGCCGAGCCTGCGGACGATGCGATGATCGAAGTCGAGCAGGTGCAGCTCCCGCGGCGGACTGTTGGCGTGGCCGACGGTGAAGACCAGGCGTCGCACGTCATCGGCGAACCGCGGGGTGCCAAAGACATCCTTTGCAACCCGCTCGAACCCTACGCCGTCGCGCACTCGGCACTCCAGCACATCGCTACCTTCGCGGTCGAACGTTGCGCAGAAGATCGAGCCGTCTGCCGCCAACGCCGGGGCAAACATGGGTCCCTCGATGGCGAGCTCGACTCGCTCGGGCGGCTGCCCTTGCTCGAGCCCAACGAGTGTCCGAATCGCGGCGCGTGGTCGTCCGTCGCCACCAGCGGGTGACGGGGGATCAAACTCGGCGATCCACAGGCGCGCGCGGCCACGTTCGGCGCGCAGCACCGTACCGCAGCTCTCACCGAGCAACGCCGGGGGCTCGCCGTCGTCCGCGGTCGCGAACCATTGGCAGCCCCGGCGAAACGCTACAGCTGCGCCTTCGAGGTACACCGCGTCGCTGCCCACCAGGACTTCGGGTGCTGCTGCGGCCCCCGGTTTGTGCCGGTAGATGCGGCCCCCGCGTTCATGGGCCGTTTGCGAACCATCGGCCGCGATCGCGACATGCTCTGCGGCCGCAGCAATCGTGCGTCCGCCGCTACGATCCACCAAGCGGACGCCCTTGCGACAGCCGATCTCGACTCGTGTGGATCCGTCGCCGCTGACCGCCCAGGACCGCACGGCTTTGGCCACGGGATCGATCGTCGCGTGAGCCACCGCCGGCTGAAACAGAATCGGCGACTCGCGGCGAAAGGGGCCCAGGCGCGGCGGTGCCGGCGGCGTGTCGACGGGCGGCTCGACTACGACCGCCCGAGCTGCTGTGACCCCAATCGCATCGGCGTCGACCGACAGCACGCTCGGCGCGGCACAACCCGAAATCGCGAGGCCGGCGAACAGCACGACAGCTCGGGGGACCACGTGGCCAATCTAGTGCCGACGGTCGACAATCCGCAAGTACGAGGGGGCAGGGCACCTCGCACGGGGCGTTTCGCCGCGCCCGTTGCTGTGCTACACGCCCCGCTTGCGGCCGTCGCCGGTGCGCTTACCCTTTGAACCAGGGCGACCACGGGTAGACCGAATCAGTGGCGCCGACGTTTGCATCGACATCGCACGCAGCCGCCCATGCCTGGACCTGACAACGAGCGCACGTTCGTGCCTGCCGAGCTCGACGTGCTCGAGGACGCTCTCGAGGACGCTCTCGAGCAATCGCTGTTCGATGATGTCCGGTTGCCGACGACGCTCGACGACGACGCGCGGGCGCGGGTCCACGCGACCTTGATTCACTATCGTGCGATCCAGCGTCATGCGCAGGCTCTGCTGCTCAGCGACGATCCACCCGCTGCGGTGCTCGCTCAGGTGCTCGCCCAGGCGCGGACTGCAGTCGCCGCACCACTTACGGGCCTGCAGCCACGCACCGAGTCGAGCCTGTGGTCGAAGCTCAAGGCAGTGTGGTATCTGCCCTCGATCGCCGCGGTGGGCGGCGCGGCGATCGTATTGGTCATGTTCACGCGTCCGCGCGGCGACACTTTGACTTCGGACGCGGCAGTCGCCAACGAGAGCGCCGTCGCGCTCGCTGAGCGCTCGCCGTCAGTTGCGAGCCCGACGATGCCGGCGCTGGCCGACGCGTCCGCCAGCGAAGCGCCGGCGCCCGAAGAAGCGCGCGGCGGTGGGTTGTTCTCGGCGAAGCTCGAAGCCCAGGCGGGCGACAAGTTCGGCACAGCCCAGACCGCCGGCGAAGGCGCGGTGGCCGACGCAGCCGAGACGAGGTCTGGGCGTGTGGATGCGCCGGTCGATGGGGCGCGCAAGTCCAAGGTCGCACCGGCGCCGAAGCCGAGCGCCGCGCCTGCTCGTGACGTCGCGCCGGGCGCCTCGCCCGCAGCCCCAACCCCT
>CANLQR010000596.1 GCA_947492135.1 Deltaproteobacteria bacterium
GACGTCGCTGTCGCTGGGTTCCACACCGCGGCCACCCGCCCAGCGCCGGCGCACTCGGGGCCGTCGGGCCCCGGCACCAGGACCGCCGCCGAGGCCACGGCGGCAGCGCCCAGCGCGGCCCACCAGCGCCAACGGCTCGCGCGAGCGCCATCGAGCCGGTCGACGACTTGGGCCAACGACGGCCACCTTGCCTCGGGCGCCGGCGCGAGGCCCCGCATGACCAGCTGCGCCATCCATCGCGGCACGTTTGCGTGCGACGGGATCTCGATCTTCATCGCCAGCTTGCAGGTCAGCAGCGTCGCCAACGTCTCGGCGACGAAGGGACGGCACCCGTAGAGCGCCTCGAACAGCGCCACGCAAAACGAGTACTGGTCGGCCGCAGGGGTCGGCGTCCGTCCGCGATGCTGCTCGGGTGCCATATAGGCGGGAGTACCCAGCACCAGGCCGGCTCGGGTGATCTGCAGATCATCGCCCGAGGCCTCGGGCGACGACCACGGGCCGTCGATGCTCGTGGGTGGCCCGATCTCACCCGCGCGCGCGATGCCGAAATCGACGACGCGCGCGCGACCATCGGCGCCGACCAGCACGTTGTCCGGCTTGAAGTCGCGATGCACGATCCCGAGCTGGTGCGCGGCGAGCAGTCCGCGACCGGCGTCAGCGAAGATCCGCGCGATGCCTCGAGCGTCGGGCTTGGTGGTGCGACACCAGGTTCCCAGGGTCGCGCCGTCCACGTACTCCATCGCGACGAAGGCACAGCCATGGGCCTCGCCGACGTCGAACACCGGGACTACGTTGGGGTGCGTGAGGCGTGCGAGCGACCGAGCCTCGCGCAGCAACCGCGTCCGCGTGGAGCCCATGGCGTCGACATCGGTCTGGCGCAGGATCTTGAGCGCGACGCGACGATCGAGCCGGGGATCATAGGCGAGATAAACCACACCCATGCCGCCGCGGCCAAGCTCGTGCAACAGCATGTAGTGGCCAAGTCGGCCCCCAGGGCGCGCGGCGGCGGGCAGCTGGGCCTGCTTGCAGTCGGGCGCGTCGCCAAGCGAGCCGCCGACAGCGTCAGGCTGTGTGCTCGCTCGAACGGGACCGCCAAGACGCCACGACACCAGCTTGTCATGGTGCCGGATTAATCGGGTCAGCGGGCGCCTGCACGACGCCGCAGCCACCACTCGGCGCCGAACGCGATCACCAAGACCACGAGGGCACCCGGCCCGCCCCACAGCGCAAGCTCGCGACGCGCGGCAACGCGCCCCGCAGAGGCCTGCTCGTCGTCGCGCAGCGGCAGCGTCGCGGGCAACGTCGCGCCATCGGACGCGTCGATGAACTCACCGCCGGTGGCGAGGGCGAGTGCGCTCAGGCGGGCGATCCCAGGGTCGGCGTCGATCCGCGCGAGCTCTCGCCCGGGGGGCTCGACGATGAACACGCGCGAAATCTCCGAAACCGGCGTCGCATCGCCGTGAGGGACTGTGCGCGTGGCGGTGGCCGTGTAGGCGCCGACCGGCAGCGGTTCGACGGCGACGGTCGCGTGGCCAAGCGCGTCGGTGGTCCACTGACCCGCGCGGTGGGTCGCCGCGTCGCGGCTTTCTTCCGCGTCGGCAGGGGCGCTCGGGGCCAGCGGTTCGATGCGCCACGACAGCTCGACCGCCGGCTCGGCGGCATAGGCCGCAGTCAGCGTGCGGGCCCGCAGCTCGACCACCTCGCCGCTACGATACTTGGGGCGATCGGTCTCGAGCTGCAGACGCCCAGAGCTGTCGTCGCGCAGCAGCCAGCGCACCACGCCGAGCCACAGCAGATCGTAGGGCCGAGCACCGTCGACCAACGCGAGCTCGGGTGCAAATCCCAGGCGCCAGGTCGAGCCCGTCGCAAGCACGACCACTCGGCCCTTGGCCGGCTCGGACACCGCGAGCAGCGGTCGCGGCTGGCCGGCCGGATCGAGGTCGGTGGGGTGGGCGAGTAGCACCGTCGCGCCGATCTCCGGGGAGTTCCGCGCGCCCACCGGGTTGTAGCCCTCGAGTCGCGGCAGCGCGGCCCAGCCGCGGCCATCGCCCGCCAGCAGCCATGAGGTGATGGGATGCCGGCGCCCGGCCTCGGTCAGCTCCGGCGAGAACGGCTCGCGCAGGTGTTCGGTCTCTCGGCGCAGATCAATCGGCAACAACTCCGCCATCGATGGCGACGCGTAGCCACCGTCGGAGAAACCCAGGTCGCCACCGATCAACACCAGCGAGCCGCCGTCCTGCACGAACTTGGCGATGTTGTCGATGTACTGCCCGACCGAGTGGGGCACGGCGTCGAAGTTGTGCAGCACGATCACGTCGAACGACCCGAGCTCTTGCTCGAACAGCTCCTCGGTGGGAAACGGGATCAGCGAGAGCGCCTCGCTGTCCTCACGTGCGATGTCCTCGAAGTCGCGCAGGATGTAGTAGCTGAGCAGCTCGACGTTGGGATCGCGTCGCAGCAGGGTCCGCAGGGCCCGGACATCCCAGTCGGGCCGCCCGGCGACATGGAGCACGCGGACCTTGTCGCGTAGCACCTTGACCACGAACGCCCTGCGATTGTTGTCGAGCGTCGCCTCTTGGACGATCGGCGTCACGACGATCTCGTAGACGAACTGGCCAACCCGGTCGGGTGCGATCTCGAATTCGACGCGCGCAGGAACCCCGTCGGCCAGCAACCGCAGGCGCCGCTCGGCCACCCTCTCACCGTTGCGTAGCAGCTCGATGGTCGCGTCCTCGTGGCGCAAGCCGTGCGCGACGATGGCCGCCTCGAAAAGCGCGACGTTCTCGACAAACGCGAACTCGCCGGCCCGCACCTCGGCGACCGAAACGTCGCGTAGCCCCGAGGCGCCGACGCTGGCGGTCGTGATCGGAACGCCCAACCGCGCGCCGACCTCGGCAAGCTGCTTGCCACCGTCGTCGCCGCCGACCGTCGTGAGTCCGTCGGAGATCACGACCACTGCGGCGAGTCGCTCGCCCGGGCGACTTGCATCGTCGCCGAGTCCCGCGAGCGCGCCGGCGAGGTCCGAGGCTGCGCCCGTCGGGGTGGTCGCGAGGGTCTCGGCGAGGACGCCGGTGTAGGGCACCACCTCGCCGTCAAACCCCCGGACATCGATGCGGATGCCTTGCTCGCGCCATTGTGCGAGCGCGTCCGCCGAGCCGGCCCACAGCGATTCGACGCGCGACTGTCGGGTGACGGCTGGAGCCTGTTCCGCGCTATCGGGGATGCCGATCGAGGCCGAGCGATCCACCAGCACCACGACCCGGCGGGTCGACGGCGTCAGGCGATCGAAGCGCAGGGTGATCTCGAAGGCGATGGCGAACAGCGCGAGCACCGAGATCATGCGCAGAGCGAGCACCGCCACGGCAACGGTCTTCGACATCGCCGCCGGACGCCGCGAAAATGCGAGGCTGGCCTCGATGATCGCGACCAGGCCGCAGATCGCCAGCAGCACCACCACCAGAGGTTCCGGCACGTGCCCGGGTGCGAAGCTCCACTGCTCGGTCATCTCCACCTACGCGAACGCAGCAGCGTCTCGACATGGGCCCGGTCCGCCTTGTAGTCGGTGCACGTGGCGTACAGCAGGACGTTCACCGCGAACCGGATCGCCCATTGCCGCTGTTCGGAGCCGCCCGGCGTGCAGGCATGCGCCGCGCGGCCGTCGGGAAGCTCTTCGAGCGCCCCACCGAGGTCATTGCGCATCAGCAGGGCCTTGACCCGGCCCTCGTCTTGGATGCCGCGCAGGTGGTCGAACGCCGCGGTGCGCCCGACGGGGGTATCGACGAGGTAGAAGCTGCGGAAAAGCACGTGGTCGCGGGCGACCGGAACGAACTCGTTGCCGGGCGCGATGCGGCCAAGCAGCGATTCGACCGAACGCGCGAATGCGCCGTCGCTCCCGCCGTCGGCCGCGTCGAACAGGATCAGGCCGCCCAGATCGAGGAACTGCCGCAGGTTGGCCTCGGCCCGGTTCGAGAACTCGGGCAGCGCCTCGTCGCCGGCGACATACAAGAAGGGCGTCTCGAAGATCGTCGTCGACTCGGCGTCGACCGTGCTCGGCTCGTCGACGGGCTCGAGGCGGGTGCGTAGCCGCAGCTCGCGGGCGAGCACCCGCATCGCGGCCTGACGCGGGTTGTAGTGGCCTTCGTAGCGAAGCTGCGGGAGATCGATGGTGATCGCGTCGTCGTTGCGCGCGCTGCCCCGCCACAGCGAACCGCGTGCGCCCGCGGTTCGGTCGGTACCCGGCACCAGCGCGGAGGCGACGGCGGCGGCCGGCCCAAGGCCCATGCGATAGCACCACGCGCGCCGCGACAGGTTGCCCATCAGCTCGCTGAGCATAGCAGTCCTCCAGGCCCGCGGAAGCGCCGCGGCGCCGGTCGTCTGATTCGCAGAGCTGGGGCCTTGGGCAAAACGCCGCCGATGCCGCTACACTCGGGGCCGCCGATGCGAGTGCTCGAGGTGGACGCGCTGCGCAAGACGTTCGTGCGAGGTCTCGCGCGGCGCAAGACCGAGGCGTTGCGGGGCATCAGCTTTCACGTCGACGAGGGCGAGATCTTTGGATTCCTCGGCCCCAACGGCGCCGGCAAGACCACCACGATCAAGATCCTGATGGGGCTGATCTTCCCGAGCGCTGGGACTGCGCGGTTGCTCGGCGCCGAG
>CANLQR010000597.1 GCA_947492135.1 Deltaproteobacteria bacterium
CGACTCGAGTCCGGGGGTTCGACCAACGGCGGCGCCGGCATCGAACTGGCCTACCGGCTGGCCGAGAAGACGCTGATCAAGGGCGGGATCAACCGGGTCATCCTGGCGACCGATGGTGACTTCAACGTCGGGACCACGAGTCAGTCCGACCTGGTGAAGATGATCGAGGACAAGCGCGCCGGCGGCGTCTTTCTCAGCGTGCTGGGCTTCGGCACCGGCAACATCAAGGACGCGACCATGGAGATGCTCGCTGACAAGGGCAACGGCAACTACGCCTACATCGACTCGATCGCCGAGGCCCGCAAGGTGCTGGTCAAAGAGGCAGGATCGACCCTCGTGACGATCGCCAAGGACGTCAAGATCCAGATCGAGTTCAACCCCAAGGAGGTCGCGTCGTACCGGCTGGTCGGCTACGAGAACCGCAAGCTCGCCCACGCCGACTTCAACGACGACACCAAGGATGCCGGCGAGATCGGGGCGGGCCACTCGGTGACCGCGCTCTACGAGGTGATCCCGACGGGCGGCAAGGCATCGACCGCGATCGATCCGCTCGTGTACCAGAATGACGCTCGGTCGCTCAGCACAGCCGCGGCCAGCGGTGAGTTGATGACCGTCAAGATCCGCTACAAGCAGCCCACCGGCGACAAGAGCGATCTGCTCAGCTTCAGCGTCAAGGGCGACGACCGACCGCTCGACAAGACCACCGACGACTTCCGCTTCGCAGCGGCGGTGGCGGAGTTCGGGTTGCTGCTGCGCAACAGCCCCAACAAGGGTGATGCGAGCTACGACGAGGTCACCACGATGGCGCGCAAGTCGCTCGGTGCCGACACCGAGGGCCACCGTGCCGAGTTCGTGGGCCTGGTTGAAGCCGCGGCGCGCCTCGACCGTGGCACTCGCGGCGAGTGAGGCAAACCGGCGGCACTCGCCGGACACGCTGCTAGCGCTGCGGCCTGGCAAAGCGGGTATCCTGCGCCGCCATGGCTGCCCCCGTCCTGCCGCAACACGCACGCGTCGTCATCATCGGTGGCGGCATCATTGGCTGCTCGGTCGCGTATCACCTCGCGCACATGGGCTGCACCGATGTGGTCCTGATCGAGCGCGACCGCTTGACCTCTGGCACCACCTGGCACGCCGCGGGTCTCATCGTGACGTTCGGCTCCACGTCGGAGACCTCGACCGAGATGCGCAAGTACACGCGCGATCTCTACGCACGCCTCGAGGCCGAGACGGACGTCGCCACCGGTTTCAAGGCCGTCGGGTTCATCGAGATCGCGGCCGATCGTGACCGGCTCGAGGAATATCGTCGGGTCTCCGCGTTCAACCGCCACTGCGGCATCGACGTGCAGGAACTCTCAGCGGCTCAGGTCCAGGATCTGTTTCCGCTCGCGCGCACCGACGACATTCTCGCGGGATTCTACGTCGCGGGCGATGGTCGTGCGAACCCCGTCGACATCACGATGTCGCTGGCACGCGGCGCCCGAAACAAAGGCGTGACCATCGTCGAGCAGGTCGCGGTCACCGGCGTGCTGCAACGCGCCGGCGCAGTCACCGGCGTCACCACGACCCACGGCGATATCGTCGCCGAGGTGGTCGTCAACTGCGCCGGCATGTGGGCACGCCAGCTCGGTGCCAGCTCTGGCGTCAACATTCCGCTCCAGGCGGCCGAGCACTACTACCTCATCACCGACGCGATCCCAGGGCTGTCCTCGTCGGTTCCGGTGCTCGAGGACCCGGCGTCGCACGGCTACTTTCGCGAGGAGGTCGGCGGCTTGATGATCGGCCTGTTCGAACCGATCTGCGCGCCGTGGAATGTCAGTGGGATCCCCGAGGACTTCTCCTTCGGCGAGATCGAGCCCGACTGGGATCGCATGGGCCCCTACGTCGAGACCGCGATGAAGCGGGTACCGATCGCGCTGGATACCGGGGTCAAGAAGTTCTTCTGCGGGCCCGAGAGCTTCACGCCCGATCTGCAGCCGGTGGTCGGCGAGGCACCGGAGCTCAAGAACTACTTTGTCGCCGCCGGCATGAACTCGATCGGGATCCTCACCGGTGGTGGCTTGGGCCGCGTGCTCGCGCACTGGATTCTGCACGGCCGCGCCGATGTCGACGTGACGGGCTTCAACATCGACCGACTCCACCGCTATCAGGCCAACCCGGAGTATCGGCGACTGCGCACGGTCGAATCGCTCGGCATGGTCTATCAGTGCCACTATCCCACCCGATCGATGCAGACCGCGCGTGGCGCCAAACGCTCGGCGGTGCACGCTCAGCTCGCGGCCCGCGGCGCCTACTTCAAGGATGTCAGCGGGTGGGAAGGCCCCGACTGGTATGCGCCGCCCGGGCACGAGGCCAAGGTCGACTCGCTGTCGTGGGGCCGACAGCCGTGGTTTCCGTGGTGGAAGGCCGAGCACGATGCCGCGCGCAACGACGTCATCTTGATGGACATGTCATTCATGGCCAAGTTCTGGGTGCAGGGTCGTGATGCTGGCCGGGCGCTCGATCGCATCAGCGGCAACCGCGTCGACGGCGAGCCCGGTGTCATCACGTATACCCAGTGGCTAAACGAGGGCGGCACCCTCGAGGCCGACCTCACCGTCACCAAGCTCGATGACGAACGGTTCTGGGTGGTCGCGTCGGACACCGCGCATCGGCACGTCGAGACCTGGATGCGCCGCAACCTCGGCGACGCCCACGCGTTCGTCACCGATGTCACCTCGGGCTACGCCCAGCTCAACATTCAAGGTCCGCGCTCGCGCGAGCTGATGAGCCAGGTGACCGCCGCCGACCTGTCGAACGCGGGGTTTCCCTTTCGCTGCGCCAAAGAGATCGACATCGGCCTGGCACGGGCGCTGTGCGTCCGCATCACCTACCTGGGCGAGCTCGGCTACGAGCTGTACATCCCCACCGAGCAGGCTGTTCACGTCTACGAGCGGCTGGTCGCCGCCGGCGAACCGTTGGGCTTGCGCCACGCCGGCCTCAAGGCGCTCGCGAGCCTGCGTATGGAAAAGGGCTATCGCGACTACGGCCACGACATCGACAACACCGACTCGGTGCTCGAGGTTGGATTGGGTTTCGCGGTCGACCTCGACAAGCCCGGCGGTTTCATCGGGCGCGATGCGGTGCTCGCCAAGAAGCAGACCCCGCTGCGCAAGCGCCTGGTCCAGGTCCTGATCAAGGATCCCGAGCCAATGCTGTTCCACGCCGAGATCGTGTACCGCGACGCCAAGCCGGTCGGCTACGTGCGAGCGGCGTCCTATGGCCACACGCTGGGCGGCGCCGTGGGATTGGCGATGGTCGAGGCCGGCGGTGATCCGGTCACGCCGGCTTGGATCGACGCGGGGCGTTGGGAGGTCGACATCGCCGGGACCCGGTATCCGGCGATGGCGTCGCTGCGACCCCTGTACGACCCGACGATGGCGCGCATCAAGGCCTAAAGAGGGGCCGGTACAGGGAGCCCCTCATGTCGCGCAGGCGCAGTTGACGTAGCACGCGCCAAACTGCCAGTTGGCGTCGGGGATCATCCCGTTGGCACCCCAATTGGTGTTGTTGTCGGTGGACGAGCACTCGACCGTCTCCCAGTCCCCACCGAACGCCTTGTCGGGCCAGAACACGACGCCGGCCGCGTTGCCGTTGTGCTGCGTCGCCGCGGAATCGAATCCGCCGTGCGCTTCGCACACCTGGTTGCACGACATGTTGACCATGTCGGCCGTGTACCAGCAGCCCATGATGCCGTTGCCCGGATCGAAGTAGTAGCCGCCGCAGTTTCCGGTCAGCAGACAGGCGTTCGAGCACGCGTCGTCGTCGACGAGATTGCCGTCGTCGCACTCCTCGCCCAGATCCACGTCACCGTTGCCGCAGCCGGTACATGCCGAGAGATCGAAGACGCAGCTCGCCGAGCACGCGAGCGTGCCGCCGTCGAGTCCAAGGCTCACGCAAGTCTCGCCCGCAACATCATTGCCGTCGCACTGCTCGGTGCCGTTGATGCTGCCATCGCCGCACAGGAAGCAAGCGGTCACATCCAGCGTGCAGTCGGCGGCACACGCGAGCGTGCCGCTGTCGAATCCCTCCGACTGGCAGTCCGCGCCGCCCATGTCGGCGAGGTCGCAGGTCTCGGGGCCCGCGAGGACCCCGTCACCGCAGACGTAATTCTCGCATGCGCTGTCGTCGAACGAGCAGTCGGCGAGGCAGCTGAGCTCGCCTCCGCCGAAACCGACGCTCATGCAGTCGTTGCCGTCGAGATCGTCGCCCTCGCACTGCTCGTCGCCTTGCACCTCGCCGTCGCCGCACTCGTAGTTGCAGGCGTTCGTGTCGAGCGTGCAATCGGCGTTGCACGCGAGCGTGCCGTCGATGAAGTCCTCCGTGACACAGGTGCGGCCGTCGAGGTTGTCACCGTCGCACCATTCGCCGTCGTCGATGTTGCCGTCGCCACAGCCGTCGACGCCGCCCTCCGACGAGGACGATCCGTCGGTCGCGCTCGACTCACTCGTGTCCGTCGTGGGGTCCGCCGTGGTTTCGGTGCCTGGGGTCGACGTCTGGGCATCGCTCGTCGCGGACGACTCGGAGCTCGAAGACTCGGTCGACGGCACGTCGCCCGAGTCCGACGGGTCGAAGCTGGTGGTGACGTCGGTCTGTGACGTAGACGGGCATCCGCCG
>CANLQR010000598.1 GCA_947492135.1 Deltaproteobacteria bacterium
ATGGTCTCGAAGCCCTCGTGCAGTGCCCGTAGCCGTGCATTCACAGCCGGCCTGAACCGATCGAGATACGCGGTGATCCGCGTCGGATCGTCGAGCAACCCGACGGTCGCCACCTGCTCGGCCCGTGGGGCCCAGGCGCCGACGTGCCCCAGCAGCGCCGACATGCGCTCGATGACATCCACCGGACCCGCCGACCAGCCCACGCGTAGCCCGGTCGCGGCAAACGCCTTGCTGATGCCGTCGATGAAGATCGTGTACGCCGCCATCTCGGGCACGAGCCCGACCGGCGTGACGTGCTGGACGCCATCGACACACAGCATCCAATAGATGTGGTCGTACATCAGATACAGCGGCCGCGCGCCGATCCGCTTGCGAGCGTCGTTCTCGTCCATCACGGCCTCGCAGATGGATCGCAACGATTCCGCCGTGATCGCAGTCCCCGCGGGATTGAGCGGCGAGTTGATGCACAGCAGTCGCGCGTCCTTCAACTCGCGGACCAGCGCATCTTTGGTCGGCAAGAACAGCGTCTCGGGCCCACACTCGATCTCGACCGCCCGGGCACCGACCATGTGGCAGTAGTGATTGTTGTTCCAGCTCGGGACCGGATAGACGACCTTGTCGCCCGGATCCACGACCGCGCGGTACGTGCCGTAGATCAGCGGCCGGGCACCACCGGCGATCAGGATGGCGTTGGGCGAGTAGTCGAGCTTCAGGTCGCGGGCGTAGTAGCGCGCCACGGCTTCCCGCAACTCCTGCACGCCGGACGACGGCGGATAGTTGGTCTCGCCGGCAGCGAGTGCAGCCACGATGCCTGCCTGCAGCGACTCGGGGATCGGAAACTCGCTGGGCGCGAAGTCGCCGACCGTCAGATTGCAGATCGACTGGCCTTCACGTTGACGCGCGCGAATCTCGGCGGCGATCTTGAGGATCTCCGACCCAACGAGGCCCGCCGCCATCGTCGCGATGCGAGCCCCAGGTGGTGTGTCGTTCGGCGGATTCGAGGGTCCCTGCGACGTGGCCATGGCGCGGCGAACTATGCCACACTGGCCGCGGCATGAGTCATGCGCGGATGCCCCATCTGACAGCCAAGCTCCAGGGCTTTGGCACGACGATCTTCGCAGAGATGACGGCGCTGGCGCAGCGGCACCAGGCGGTCAACCTCGGCCAGGGATTTCCCGATTTCGACGGCCCGGACTTCCTCAAGCGCGCAGCTATCGCGTCGATCGAACTCGGGCGCAATCAGTACGCGCGCAGCCACGGGATGCCGGTGCTCAACGCCGCGATCGCCGAGCACCGCCAGCGGTTCTACGGGCTGAGCTTCGACCCCGAGACCGAGATCACGGTCATGCACGGTGCCACCGAGTGCATCGCCGCGACCATGCTCGCGCTGCTCGATGTCGGCGACGAGGTGGTGCTGTTCGAGCCCTTCTACGACAGCTACCCGGCGACGATCGCAATGGCCGGGGCGACTGCGCGAGTGGTGACCCTGCGCGCCCCCGACTATGCGGTCGACCTCGCCGCGGTGCGCGCCGCGATCGGCCCCAAGACCCGGGCGATCATCATCAATACCCCGCACAACCCCTGCGGCAAGGTGTTCACCCGTGCCGAGCTCGAGGGCATCGCCGCGCTGTGTGTCGAGCACGACATCTTGGCCATCACCGACGAGGTCTACGAGCACCTGGTGTTCGAAGGCGTCCATGTCGCGATGGCGAGCCTGCCCGGCATGCGCGATCGGACGGTGATGATCTCGTCCACGGGCAAGACGTTCTCGTTCACCGGGTGGAAGATCGGCTACATCTGCGCCGCACCGGCCCTGACCCGGGCACTGCGCACGAGTCACCAGTTCCTGACCTTCTGCAACGGCACGCCGTTCCAGTTCGCGATGGCCGAGGGGCTGCGGGCCGGCGACGACTACTTCGAGCAGTTCCTTCGCGAGTACCGGGCCCGCCGCGACCGCATGTGCGAGGGCTTGGCCAGCGTGGGCTTCGAGGTGCTGGTGCCCGCGGGCACCTATTTCATCTGCACCGACATCCGCACGCTGGGCTTCGACGACGACATGGAGATGTGCCGCGCGCTACCCGAGGCGGTTGGTGTCGCCGCGATCCCGAACTCGGCGTTTTACGTCAACAAGCACGAAGGCAAGCACCTGGTGCGCTGGGCGTTTTGCAAGACCGACGCGGTGCTCGAGGAGGGCCTCGCGCGCCTGCGGGCCAACATCGGCCGGCTCCGCCCGGGTGGAAAGCACTGACCATGAGAGTTGCAGGCATCCAGTTCGACATCACCTGGGAGGACCCCGCCGCGAACCTGACCCGGGTTGCGCCGTGGATCGCCGCAGCCGCAGCCGCTGGTGCGCGACTGTGTGTGTTGCCAGAGCTGTTCGCGTGCGGGTTCTCGATGGACACCGCGCGGCTCGCAGAGGTCGAGGGTGGGCCCACGTCCGAATTTCTCGGTGCCCAAGCCCGCGCCCACAACATGTGGATCTGCGGCAGCATCCCCGAGCGCGGCGGCAGCGATCCGCGGCCGCACAACACCCTGGTGCTGTGCAGCCCCCAAGGCGTGACCCACCGCTATCGGAAGATCCACCCGTTCACGTTCGCCCACGAGCACGAGCACTACGCAGCCGGTGACAGCTTCGTCACCGTCGACGTCGAGGGTGTCCGTTGCACGTTGTTCATCTGCTACGACCTGCGCTTTGCCGACGAGTTCTGGGCCACGGCCAAGCAAACCGACTGCTACATCGTCGTCGCGAACTGGCCCAACCGCAGGCGCCACCACTGGACCGCATTGACCCAGGCGCGCGCGATCGAGAACCAGGCGTTCGTGGTCGCGGTCAACCGCTGCGGTGTCGGTGGCGAGCTCGAGTACGCGGGCGACAGCCGCATCGTCGATCCGTGGGGCGAACTGGTCGCGACCGCTGCCGGGCAAGAGACGATGATCCTCGCGGAGGTCGATGCCGCGGTGGTCGCCGACGCACGCGCTCGGTTTCCGGTGCTCGGCGACCGACGCTAGCGCTGAGCTCCGCATCGAAGCGAGCTTGCTCGGCGGACGCGACGCGACGCGGGCCGAGTCTCGATTTCGATCGCGCGTGGTCGATCGCGATGGAACATCGCTACGGTGCCGACTGCGAAGCGAAGGCGTCCAAGACCGCACCGATGTCCAGCAGGTACATCTGCCGACCGTGCGCGTGCGCGGAGTCGATGACCACCTTTGTGCCGTCACGACTCGTGCGCGGATGATGATCGCAGCGAAGCATGCCGACGAAGCCATCGGCCGGGTCGAAGTGGCCAATCGACGCCACCGTTCCGGTCGGCAGGTGGTAGAGCAGCAGGTGCCCAATGCCATCGTCGTCGTCCGCGGCGTACGTGTCGGTGAGCATCCACGCGCCGCCGCCGAAGAACGACTCGTGACCATCGCGCGAGGTCTCGAGCAGCGTCGAGACCTCGCCTTGTCCGTCCTCGAAGACCGCGTAGCCCGCGTGGTCGGTCGAGTACAAGACGAGCCGGGAGTCGTCGAGCCACGCCACGTGGCTGATGTGGCCACCCTCCGGTACGAGCACGAACAGCCCCGATCCGTCGAGATTGGCGGTGAGCACCCGGGTCGTCAGGCCTGGCGCCCCCCACCGTTCGAAGAACGCGAAGCGTGTGCCCGACGGATTGATGACGACCATCTCGATGTAGTGCTCGTCCACCGGCGAGAGGTCGGCGGCGCGGCCGAACGCGACGACGTCGGCGAGCGAGAGGATCAACCTGCGCTGGCCAGTCGCGAGTTCGACGTGAAACACGCCGTCGTCTGCGGGGGCGAAAGTGCCCGCGCCGGGGTCGACCACGCCGACGTACCCGTACGTCGGCCGTGCCCGCTGCAGGCGCCGAAAATCGACGCTCAGCGCGGACGCCCCGTCCGGGGCGAGCGCATAGATTGGTGCGTCGATGGTCCGCTGCTGCCGCGTTTCGACGTCGAGGATCCGCGCCACGAAGCGTGCGTCGTCGCCGTCCCCCTCGCGGTCGTTCCAGATGATCTCGCTCGGGCGGCCCGGGATCCACTGCAGCATGCAGCCCTGCTGCCAGTTCCATGCTCGCGACTCACCGAGCGCGATCCAACTCGTCGCGCCCGGATCCGCGTCATCCGAGGCCTCGAGATCGATCATCCCGATCACCACCCGATCATCCGGCGTGATGGCTCGATTCGTCGTCCGGGTCGCCATGCCTAGGACGTAGCGATCGGTCGGATCGAACTGCAGCTTGTCGTAGTAGCCGAAGAAGTGCTGCGCTGGTCCGCGGGTGAGTCGACGCACCTCCGGAAGGCGGTACGCAACCCCTTCAGCAACATCGGCGGGGCCGCGCGCCGCGAGCCAGACCACCACGAGACCGCCGGCCGTCGCAGCCGCCGTCGCGAAGACTCGGGTCGCCCAGCGCGGGTCGCCGCGCTGGGTCGCCTTCGGACACCGCCCGCTCGGACGCACAGCGCCCGCGACGGCCGCGACACCGAGCGCCAGCCCCCCGCCACAGAGCGCACCGCCACCGACGAAGCCGATCAACCCGACCGCGATCCACAACCACGCCTGCCAGCGATCGCGACGGCTTTGATCGCCATGCGGCGGCACGCGGAACTCCTGCGGAACGACGCCCAGGGCCGGCAACGCGGCAC
>CANLQR010000599.1 GCA_947492135.1 Deltaproteobacteria bacterium
TCGAGGGGCCGTCGCCGAACGTGGCGTCACCGTGAGGCTCGCGACGAGTGGCATCTTGTCGTCCAAGATGCGGGAGCAGCGAGTTTCAAGATCCTATGCGGGACGAACGCGGCCCATGGTTGATCGCGGTGCTATGACTGTAGTGGTGCTTGGCATCATTGCCTCCGTGGGCTGCGCGGACCCGCCACCGCCGCCGGCGGTGACGACCGAGGAAGAAGTGGTTCCGGCGAAGGCAGAGCAACCGCTGCGGCCCGCGCCGCTGCCGACCGGCGGGCCCGAGATCACCCTGCGGAGCAAAGACGCGACTCCGATCCGCGAAGTGACGCTCGATCTCCCCGCCGACGCGAAGGAGTACACGCTGCGCAAGGCAACGGGCGCTCGTGTGATCTTCGAGGGCCCGCACCTCGTCCTCGTCGGTGCTGGACCGGTTGCGCCCGGGCGGTTCTTGGTGCGCGTGAAGGCTTCGGAGGACGACTACGCCGAGACGGTCGCGGTGCACCTCGTCGACATCGATCGCGGATCGATCGCGCACTTCGACGACGCCCCCGGGTGGCAGGCACCGAAGTTCGGGCTCGCCATGGTGACTCGGAAGACCGCGGTCGGGCTCGAGCGGCTGTTGCTGCACGCCAGCGACGGCCACACCGTCCCCATCGATGCGCCGTACGTCGGGACGCTGACCGACGTCGAGCTGAACCCCGTCCGCGGTGACGCGTGGGTCTTCACGCACGACGAAGTGACGGAGACGACGAAGGTCGCCCACTGGACCGACCTGCGGAAGCCGCCACCGATCGCGACGCAGGAGTTTCCGATCTGCGCGCTCGACTTCGACGCAGCGCAATCGAGTGAGCCCTACACGACGCTCATCTCGATGCCGAGCTCCCGGGATGCCGACGTCGATCCGATCGCGTACCCGGAATCCTACTGGAAGCCGGACCAGAAGTGTCGATCGATCGCAATGCACCGCGACGGGTCGTTTGAGTGCGCGAACTACGACTTCGAGTTGGGGGAGGGGTGGTTTGCTGCGCGGGAGGGCGATGACGCGGTGATGTTCAACAAGCTGACCGGCGAGGTGCAGCACCTCGGGCTAGAGGACGGGTGCCGTCGTTTCGAATCCCGATACGCGAGCGTCAGCCACACGCCGCCGCGGATGATCGTGAGTTGCACCCAAGGCGAGTACGTCCTGTGGTCGCCCGGGGTGCTCGAGCGCGCGACGTTCGGCCAGGATGCGCGGGATATCGATATTCAGTTCAATGACACGAACTCGGTCCGGGGGCGTGTCCGACGGATCGGGCATGAGGATGACCCACGTCGTGTTTATGATCTATGGTTGGATCTGAGCGGGCGCGTGCTGGTCCATACGCCCGACCTCGACATGAGCCGAGGCTACTACTGGAACCGCAGCATTCCGCTCGAGTTCCGGACGCCACGCGATCATCAGCAGGTCGTGCTTCGGTTCGACGAACTGCGAATCGATCTCGTCCATCGGAGCAGCCGATGTACGGAGGCCACCGACGAGGGCTCCAGCTGGAGCGCTTTCCTCATTACGTGTGAGGGCCCCGGGCGGCAGCTCAAGTGGACCGACAAGGTGGAGCTCGCGACGCGGACTGCCCTACGGTTCCCCACCAACCACGGAGATTGGCACAGCCGGATTGCGCTCGACGACCGCGACGGTCGGGTGGTCCAAGTCCGGCGACGAGCTGGAAAGGACGAACTCGTGGTCTGGCTTCCGTGACACTCATCGCTGGCGCGAGGGGCGCGAGGACTGTCGGAGATCGATGGACGCCGAGTCCATGGACGGGGCGGACTTCGGGCGTTCTCCGCGTTCCTCACCGTCGAGTCGTTCCTCTCGCGAAGTCGGCGACTCCGCGGCACGGTGGGACGATTCCTCCGATTGCACGAGGATGTCGCAGCGCCGAAACTCCGGATCGTAGGCTTCCTTCTTCTCCTTCCCCTTCTTGCCGTCGGGCTTTGGCTCGCCGATCCCCACGGCATGCACGCGCGACTCGAAGTCAGCAGCCCCCTTGCCCAAGAGTCCCATCAAGTAGTTGCGGACGCTCTGCGCCCGATTCTCTGACAACGTCTGGTTGTGCCCGGGAGTATCCGGTCGATCCGCTTGTCCGGTCATCGTCACGCGCGTCGTCGGCATCGTCAGCAGCGGCAACTCGCACGCCGCGAACGCCTGCAACGCCTGCTGGACCGAGAGCTTGCCCTCGCTACGCATCGTTCCATCCTCGTCGTCGGTCGGCACTGGAAGTTGCGCCCCGTTGATCGGGAACAACAGAGCAAGCTCTGCGATGTGCGACTTCCAATACTTGTCGAAATTCGCCCGCTCGGCCTCCTCGGGATTCCAGATCATGTTGCCGCCGCCCGCCTGACTCAGAAGCCACGCGTAGCCGAACGAAGCCTCGACCTTGGCGCCCGCGCCGGCGCCGAGGTCGATCTCCGGATCGAGCACGAGGTGGGCGCCCGCTCCCGGGGTGCCATCGCCGTAGAGCAGCAACCCTGCCTTCCCTGGATTGAGCTGCAGATCGAGTCCGAAGAAGTCGTCTGCCTTCACGCCCGCGAACGCATCGAGCTGCACGAACGCGGCGGTTCCCTCGAGCTGCGCAGGTATCGGTGGACTCGCGCCGTACGCCGACCCAGTGCCGGCGATCGGAGCATCCGGCAGACTGCCGAGCGCTCGCTTCACCGACACGCCGGCCAACGCGATCCCGTATCGCGCCTTCCATCCCCGGATCGGCGGGATCGCGCCCGCCGGGGGCACGTACTCCACGAACAGGACACCCGCGTATGTGCTCGAAGGCAGGTACTTCATCACCGTGCGCAGCTTTTTCAGCCAACCGCCGAGCTCCTCGACGATGTCCACGAGCTTCTCTTCGATCAAAGGATCCGAGTGCTTGCGGATCTCCTCGATCAACTTCTCCACGAACTTGTGCAGGTCGACGACCTCCAAGTCGAGTGCGACGAACTCGAACCTGAGCTCGTGCGCTGAAGCACGACGCGGTGCCATGCGGAGGTGCTCTTCGATCGCCTCGAGATCGACTGCGCCCGACTCCGTGCCGTCCAGCACACGCTGGAGCGCGTTCATCAGGGTCTCCGGCCCGCGCTCGTTGGTCGGGATCATCGTCGTGCGTGCGAGGAGGCGCAGCACCTCTTGACGCATCTCGGGGAGGTGGAGCATGCCGAATCCCCCCTGCGTCACGTGCTTCTCCAGCGGCCGACCGAACGTGGTCTTCACCAGGGTCGCAATGGCGTTCGCCGCGTTGTTGCGACGGTTGCGATCGATCACCGAGGTGCCGAGGTCCTTCGCCCGATACAGAATCTCGGGAATCGTGCAGTCCGTCCCGCCTGCACGCGGCAGGAAGTTCTCATCCAAGGGAACAGCATCGCGAAGGATCTGCAGCGCCATTGAGCGCATGGCCCTGCGCTGGATCGGCGTCGACGGGAACCAGAGCCTCGTCCGCAGTTCGAAAGGCACCGACGCACTCACCAAGTACCGATCCAGCAACACTGGGGATCGATCGACCCGGAGCGCCTGCGTCTTCGAGAGCCCGCGGTGTTCTGGCCAGCGCGCGCGAAATCCAACCTCGAGGTTGAGCACGACCACGTCGTCGCCGCCGACCTCGAGGTAGCCGACGGCCATTTCAGTGGCGTACTTCGCTGCGTCGAACGCTCCGATCCACATCGGCACGTAGAGCTTGTAGCGCCGGTCGAACTCGAGATCACCCGCGATACGGAACGCGATTGGTGCATGCTTGCTGATCCGATCCAGCGCACAGACCCCCCAGTCGGCGGGGATCCTGATGTCCGGGTCTCCCGCGCGGTGGTACTTCAGAGTTCTCGTGACCAGCGTGATCAGCCCCTCGAGGTGCGGCCCCGCATGATTCAAGAAGAGGCGATAGCGCCCACCCTCGTGGAAGTAGGTCCCGGTGAGGTTGGGTGTCTGGCGTAGATCGACGAACGGCTCGGGACTTCGCGAGCCATTGCCGACGTGCTGCCTCGGATGCGCCGGACCGCTGCGAGGTGGGCTGCGCACCCAGCCGACCTCGTCCGCGTTCGCGGGCTTCGGCTCTAGGTCGCTTCTTCGGATGGTCTCACGCAGTGAATCGGCCACGGTCGTTCACTCCTTGCTGCCCTCGGCAAATGGATGAAGGTCGCCGTAGGCGAGGTCGGCAAAGATCTCGTAGATGCCGACGCCAACGATCTCGACGTCGAGCCGGTAGCGCCGATCGCAGGGAACGTCCGTGAAGCGCAACTCGAGAAAGCCGTTGTCGAACGCTTCTTCCGGCAAGATGCGGCTCTGCGCGAACGAGCCGTCGGTCGCACGCAGGTTGTAGATCTCGGGCAGGAGCTCCTCGCCTGCAACCAGGTCGGTGATGACCGTGTATGGACCCGACTGCCAACCGCCCGGCTCTGCCGGCACCGCATAGGGCAGGTGACGCGCCACCTCGTTCGCGTACAACGATGCAACATCGACGGGGCGCCCGCCGAGCGCGTCTCGCTCGACGACGACCAGATCGATCCCCCCGTCGGATTCATTGGGGGCTTGCGCAAAGGAGCGATCCGTCGCTGTGACGTACTCGAAGCGAACAGCAGCGACGTCGGCCTCCGTGAGGGCGTGCTTGACCAGCCAGCGATCCCAC